>DASTUP010000056.1:0-6359 GCA_035759585.1 Gemmatimonadales bacterium
CGCGCCTCGATGCGGAGGTGGTCCGGCTGGCGGGGGAGGCGATGGCGGCGGGGCTCGAGGGCATCGTCTGCTCCCCGCGCGAGCTGGTGATGGTGCGCGGCGTGGTGGGGGAAGGGAAGCGGCTCGTGGTGCCAGGCATACGAGGTGCCTCGGATGCCAGGGGCGATCAGGTCCGCACCGCCACGCCGTCCGAAGCTGCCGCGGCGGGTGCGACGCACCTCGTGGTCGGCCGCCCGATCATCGCCGCTGCCGACCCGGGGGGCGCCTTTTCCGGCATGATGGAGGAGATCGGGCTGTAACCCCCCAACCCGGTTCCCTTGCGTCACTTCCGCCCCCCGTGTATAATGCGAAGCTAGACTTTAACCGGGCTTTTTCCGGCCGAGGGCGCCTTTCTTCTGGAGACGTGCGTGAAGGTTCGTTCGAGTGTCAAGCCGATTTGCGAGCATTGCAAGGTGATCAAGCGCCAGGGAGTCACGCGGATCATCTGCAAGCGCAATCCGAAGCACAAGCAGCGGCAGGGCTGATATGGCACGCATCGCAGGAGTGGACCTTCCGCGCGACAAGCGGGTCGAAGTTGCGCTGACCTACATCTTCGGTATCGGCCGTCCCACCAGCAGCCGCATCCTCACCGAGACGGGCGTCGGAGCAGACACGCGGGTCCGGGACCTCTCGGACGCCGAGGTGGCCCGGCTGCGCCAGTACATCGAGCGCTCGCTGCGCGTCGAGGGCGCGCTGCGCACCGAAGTCGCGATGAACATCAAGCGCCTGATGGACATCGGGAGCTATCGCGGCATCCGTCATCGCCGCGGCCTCCCGGTCCGCGGGCAGCGCACGCACACGAACGCCCGGACGAAGAAGGGCCCGCGCCGCGCCATCGCCGGCAAGAAGAAAGTGACGAAGAAGTAAATGACCGCACCAGCGAAGCCGACCACGGGCGGCAAGAAGGCAAAGAAGGTCGTCGAGAGCGAGGGCGTTGCCCACATCGCCGCGACCTTCAACAACGTGCTGATCACGATCACCGACATGAAGGGCAATGCCCTCGCGTGGGGCACCGCCGGCAAGGCGGGCTTCAAGGGATCGAAGAAGAGCACCCCGTTCGCGGCCACCGTCGCGGCGGAAAACTGCGGCCGCGAGGCCATGAACCTCGGCCTGCGCCGCGTGCACGTCCGCGTGCAGGGGCCGGGAAGCGGTCGCGAGTCGGCCATCCAGGCGCTCGCATCGGTCGGTCTCCGCGTGGTCTCGATCCGGGACGTCACGCCGATCCCTCACAACGGGTGCCGTCCCCCGAAGAAGCGGCGGGTCTGATTCATGTCACGCTACACTGGACCGAGCTGCCGTCAGTGCCGCCGCGAGGGAACCAAGCTGTTCCTCAAGGGCGCCAAGTGCCTCACCGAGAAGTGCCCGGTCGAGCGCCGTCCCTATCCGGCAGGCCAGCATGGTCAGGCCGGCGGCGGGCGCCCGCGCAAGGCCTCCGAGTACGCCAAGCAGCTGCGTGAGAAGCAGAAGGTCAAGCGGATCTACGGGCTCACCGAGCGCCAGTTCCGCAACACCTTCGAGTCCGCCACGCTCCTGCCGGGCGTGAAGGGCACGAACCTGCTCGTCGCGCTCGAGACGCGCCTCGACAACGTCGTGTACCGCCTCGGCTTCGCGTCGAGCCGCAAGGATGCGCGCCAGCTGATCCGTCACGGGCACGTCGAAGTGAACGGCAGCCGGGTGGACATCCCGTCGTATCATGTCGCCACCGGCCAGGAAGTCCGCGTCGCTCCGGCCACGCGCGATGCGCTCCGGGTCAAGATGGCCCAGGAGCTCGCCACGCGCGGCCAGCCCGTCAGCTGGCTGCACATCGATTCGGAGAAGGCCGCCGGCCGCCTCGTCGAGGTTCCGACGCGCGAAGCGATTCCCGTCAACGCCCAGGAGCAGCTCATCGTCGAGCTGTACTCGAAGTGACCATGAGCATCGATCTGACCGGCCTGGTCCGCCCGCACGTCGTCGAGATGACGAAGCGGGAGGACAACCCGAACATCGCCGAGTTCCGCCTGCAGCCGCTCGAGCGGGGCTTCGGTTATACGCTGGGCAACTCGCTCCGCCGCCTCCTCCTTTCGTCGCTGCGCGGCAGTGCCGTGTGGGGCTTCCGGCTCGAGGGCGTGGTGCACGAGCACCAGACGGTGGCGGGCGTCCTCGAGGACGTGCACCAGATCATCCAGCGCCTCAAGTCGCTGACGCTGGTGCTCGATCCCGAAGTGGACGAGGCCACGCTGCACATCAAGCGCGAGGGCGCCGGTCCGGTCTACGCGCGGGACATCCAGCCGCACGGCTCGGTGCGCGTCGTGAATCCCGATCACCTGCTCTTCACGATGCAGGACGACCGGGACATCTCGATGGAGCTCTTCGTCAACAAGGGCCGCGGCTACGTCGAGGCCGAGCTGCATCCGTCGGACCGCTCGGTGCCGGTGGACCTCGTCCGCATCGACGCCATCTACAACCCGGTCCGGCGCGCCAATTTCACCGTCGCGGAAACCCGCGTCGGCCAGCGCACCGACTACGATCGCCTCACCGTTTCGGTCGAGACGAACGGCACGATCACGCCGGAAGACGCCATCGCGTACGCCGCCGCGCTCGCGCAGGAGCATTTCCGGTTCTTCGTCGAGTTCGGCAAGGTGCCGGTCATGCGGGAAGGCGCCGCGGCCGGTCCGAACAGCCTCCGCGAGCGGCTCTCGCAGCCGATCGACGATCTCGGCCTTTCGGTGCGCTCACTCAACTCCCTCAAGAACTCGAACATCCGCACCCTGCGGGACCTGGTCGAGCTCTCCGAGGATGAGCTCCTCAAGGTGAAGAACGTCGGCGACAAGGCGCTGCAGGAAATCGCCGAGCTGCTGAGAAACAGGCAATTGAACTTCGGCATGGGCTTCGAAGAGGTCGATGGGGACCTCCGCGTCACCCGCGCCGGCCAGCCGCCGGCCATGCAGCCCGCCGGCAATGGAGACACCCCGTAATGCGTCACCGTGCCAAGGGCCGGCAGCTCTCGCGGACGTCCACCCACCGCCGCGCGCTGCTCAACAACATGGCCACGAGCCTCTTCGAGCACGGCCGGGTGGTCACGACCGAGGCCAAGGCCAAGGAGTTGCGCCCGTTCGCCGAGAAGCTCATCACGCTCGCGCGGCGCGGCGACCTCCATGCCCGCCGACTCGTCGAGCGGAAGATCAAGGACCGCGAGGTCCTGAGCCGTCTCTTCTCCGAGATCGGCCCGCGCTTCGCGTCGCGGCCCGGTGGCTACACGCGGATCCTCAAGCTGGGGCACCGCCCCGGCGATGGCGCCGACGTGGCGCGCATCGAGCTCCTGGATGCGTGAGGCTGCGGGACTGGAAATCAGAAAGGGGACCCCGATGGGTCCCCTTTTTCTTGGGCTGGAGCTCATTCGCCCCGGGCTGCAGCCCGGGGCCGCGAGAGGCTCAGACCGCCTTGCGGATCTTGTTGCTCTTGAGGCACTGGGTGCAGACACGCACTCGCCTGGGCGCGCCATCGACCAGGACGCGAACCGTCTGGAGGTTCGGGTACCAGCGGCGGTTCGTGCGGTTGTTGGCGTGGCTCACGTTGTGGCCGGTGGTCGGCCCCTTGGCGCACACGGTGCAGACCCGTGCCATATGTCCGTCCTTCGAGAAGCGTTCCGGATTCGCGCAGTGCAGACGCCCTTGTCCGCCCCGGCGGAATGTTCTAAACAAGCCTCGAAACTTAATTTGCGAAGCCTTCTGACGCAACGCCCACTGGAGGCTCAATGCCCAAGGCGCTGATCACCGGAGTCACCGGGCAGGACGGCTCCTATCTCGCGGAGCTCCTGCTGGAAAAGGGGTACGAGGTGGTCGGCGTCGTCCGCCGGACGAGCCACCACAGCTATGAGCGCATCGAGCACCTCATCGACCGGCTCGAGATCGTCGCGGCGGACCTCCTCGACCAGCACTCCCTCACCCAGGTCATCCAGCGGTCACGGCCGGACGAGGTGTACAACCTCGCTGCCCAGAGTTACGTCCCGACCTCGTGGACGCAGCCGGTCCTCACCGGGGAATTCACCGCCCTGGGCGTGACTCGTATCCTCGAGGCGATCCGCCTTGCCCATCCCGCGGCGCGCTTCTACCAGGCCAGCTCATCGGAGATGTTCGGACGCGTGCAGGAGACGCCGCAGACCGAGCGCACGTCGTTCTATCCCCGCTCGCCGTATGGCGTGGCGAAGGTCTACGGCCACTGGATCACGGTGAACTACCGCGAGTCGTACGGGCTCTACGCGGTAAGCGGGATCCTCTTCAATCACGAGTCGCCGCGCCGCGGTATCGAGTTCGTGACGCGCAAGGTGACCGACGGCGTGGCGCGCATCAAGCTCGGGCTCGCAACGGAGCTCCGGCTCGGGAACCTCGACGCCCGCCGCGACTGGGGCTTTGCCGGCGACTACGTGGACGCGATGTGGCGGATGCTGCAGCAGCCGGAGCCGCGCGACTACGTGATCGGCACCGGCATTTCCCACAGCGTGCGCGATCTGGTCGAAGCCGCGTTCTCCCATGTGGGTCTGGACTGGGAGAAGCACGTGCGGGTCGATCCCGACTTCATCCGCCCCGCCGAGGTGGACGTCCTGACCGGTGATGCCTCGAGAGCCCGCGCCGAGCTCGGCTGGACCCCCACTGTGAGCTTCCGCGACCTCGTCGCGATGATGGTGGACGCCGACCTCGCGCGCCTCGAGGCGCGCCGCCGGTGACGGAGCCGCAGTGAAGGTCCTCGTCACGGGCGCGGACGGCTTCGTCGGGCGGTATCTCGTCCGGCAGCTGCTGGCATCCGGCCATGCCGTGATCGCCGCCGTGCGCCGTGGTGGGGCGGCGCCCGACAGCTGGCTCGACGCCGGAGAGCAGAAGGACGTCGAGCCGCTCGAGTTCGATCTCGAGGACCCCGCTGCGGCCGATGCCGCGGCCCGCCGACGGCCCGACGGGGTGATTCATCTCGCGGCCGTGGCGTCCAGCCGGGAGGCGCGACGCGATCCGGGGCTGGCCTGGACGGTCAATGCCGCCGGAACTGCCCGGCTGCTCGAAGCCCTCGGTGCCGAGCGGGCGCGTGGCGCCTGCGACCCGGTCGTGGTCGTCGTCTCGAGCGGCGAGGTCTACGGGGCCGGCGCCGAGCGGCCCAGGCACGAGACCGACGCGGTTCGTCCGCAGTCACCCTATGCCGCCACGAAGGCAGCCGCGGAAATCGGGGCGCTGGAGATCGCGCGACGCACGGGCCTTCGCGTGATCATCGCGCGGGCGTTCCAGCACACCGGACCCGGCCAGGCGGAGCTGTATGTGGTGCCGGCCCTCGCCCGGCGTCTGGCTGAAGCCCGCCGCGCCGGCCGCCGCGACATTCCGGTGGGCAATCTCGAGCCGGTTCGCGATATCACCGACGTACGCGACGTCGTTGCGGCGTACGTTGCGCTGCTCGAGCGGGGCGCTGCAGGGGAGATCTACAACGTGGCGCGGGGGGAGGGAATC
The DNA here is from genome assembly GCA_035759585.1 of Gemmatimonadales bacterium. Classification (GTDB taxonomy): domain Bacteria; phylum Gemmatimonadota; class Gemmatimonadetes; order Gemmatimonadales; family GWC2-71-9; genus CAMLLJ01. Next base: position 5,505 of record DASTUP010000056.1, read on the forward strand.
GCACTGGCGGACGTATTTGTGAAGCTCGCACGGATCCTCGAGACCGACGCAGTGCCCATCCCCGACGCATCGCTCGTCCGCTCAGGCGATATTCCTCATCTCGTCGGAGATCCGGCGAAGATCCGGGCGGCCACGGGATGGATTCCCGCCCATACAATCGATCAGACACTCCGGGACGTGGTGGATGCCCAAGCGGACTGACATCAAGACGATTCTCCTGATCGGCTCCGGGCCGATCGTGATCGGGCAGGGCGCGGAATTCGACTATTCGGGCACCCAGGCGGTACGGGCGCTCCGCGAAGAGGGATACCGCGTGGTGCTGGTGAACTCGAATCCCGCCACGATCATGACCGATCCGGAAATCGCGGACCGGACCTACATCGAGCCGGTGACGCCCGAGTGGGTGGCCAAGGTCATCGAGCGCGAGCGCCCGGATGCCCTCCTTCCGACGATGGGCGGGCAGACCGCGCTCAACACCGCCATGGCGCTGCACCGCGACGGCACGCTCGAGAAGTTCGGCGTCGAGCTGATCGGCGCCAACGAGCGCGCCATCCGGATCGGCGAGGATCGCGAGGAGTTCGCCGCGGCCATGCGGCGGATCGGCCTCGCGACGCCGCAGGGGCGCACCGTCACGTCCGTGGACGAGGCGCTCGCTGCCGTCGAGGAGACCGGGTATCCGGCGATCCTGCGGCCTTCCTTCACGCTCGGCGGGACCGGCGGCGGCATCGCCTACAACCGTGACGAGTTCGAGACGCTCATCCGGCGAGGGCTCGAGCTCTCGCCGGTCGGCTCGGTGCTGGTGGAGCGGAGCATCATCGGGTGGAAGGAATACGAGCTCGAGGTGATGCGGGACGG
>DASTUP010000057.1:0-22723 GCA_035759585.1 Gemmatimonadales bacterium
GCCGAAGCGTCGAGCACGGCACAATAAGGATCTTCCTCTTCCGATCACCGAGAAACGCGCGGGGGCCTGCAGCGATGCCGGCCCCGTTTGCTGCCTTGCTCGCATGCTTCGAGGCGCCTAGAATCGAATCGTAGCCCTTCCACTCGGGTGCCCCTCATGCCGACCCTCACGCTCGACGGCCGCACCATCCCCTTCGAACCGGGCGCAACGATCCTCGACGTTGCCCGCTCCGCCGGCGTCGACGTGCCCACGCTCTGCTGGTATCCGAAGCTCCCGAACGTGGGGAACTGCCGGATCTGCCTCGTGTCGGTGGCCGGGCAGGGCAAGCTGATTCCGGCGTGCGCTACCGCCGCGGTCGACGGCATGCAGGTCGAGACCGAGTCGCCGGCCGCCGTCGCCAACCGGCGCGGGGTGCTGTCGTTCCTCCTCGAGCGCTATCCGGGGGATCATCTGGCGAACGGCGGTCGCGCGGAGCCGCGGAACGAATTCGAGCGATACGTCACGCGCTACGACGTGATGCCCTCGCCCTCCGGCCACCACGTCCTCCCGCTCCGCACCGGGGACGAGCGGCCGGGTGACTCGATGATCCGCCACGACATGAGCCTGTGCATTCTCTGCACGCGCTGCGTCCGCGCGTGCGAGGACATCCAGGTCGTCGGCGTGCTCGAGGTGGCGGACCGCGGCATGGACGCGCAGATCATCGTCGGCGGCGACGGCGACCCCGATCACGCCGGCTGCACCTGGTGCGGCGAGTGCGTCCGGGTCTGCCCCACGAATGCGATCTTCGAGTTCATTCCCCGGGAGCGCTTCGGGACGGCGGCGCTCGCGAGCCCCGATCGCGTCGTGCGTTCGGTCTGTCCGTATTGTGCAGTCGGCTGCCAGGTGGACCTGCATGCGAAGGACGGGAAGCTCATGCGGGTCACCTCGCCCTGGATCGAGGAGAACACGCCGAATCAGGGCTCGACCTGCGTCAAGGGCCGCTTCGGCTATGATTTCGCGCAGCATCGCGACCGCCTCATGCGCCCGCTCATCCGCCGCGGCTGGGAGCGGGATGCGTCCGGCGCGTGGCGCTGGACGGGAGAGTGGCCCAGGCATCGCGAAGGGCCCTGGCACCTGATCGAGGAGATCGGACGGAAGCGGAAGCCGCGGCCGCCGGAGCGTCAGGTCGGCAAGCCGCCGCTCACGGGTCGTGGACGGCGGGGCGACGATGACGTGCGCAACCGCGTGGCCACTCCGGACGAATGGTACGGCGCCTTCCGCGAGGCGACGTGGGACGAGGCGCTGAGCCTCACCTCCCAGCAGCTGCTCCGCATCAAGGGCGCGCATGGTCCCGATGCGCTCGCGACCCTCTCGTCGGCCAAGTGCACCAACGAAGACAACTACGCCTTCATGCGCATGGTGCGCGGGGCGATCGGGACGAACAATCTCGATCACTGCACCCGGCTCTGCCATTCGACCTCGGTCGCGGCGATGAACCGTGCGCTGAGCACGGCGGCCGCGAGCGGATCCATGCGCGAGATCGAGGAGGCCTGCGACGTCATCTTCATCGCCGGCGCCAACACGACCGAGTCGCACCCCGTCTTCGGGGCGCTGATCAAGCGGGCCGTGGCGCGCGGCGCACGCCTCATCGTGGCCGACCCCCGCCGCCTCGAGCTCGCCGAGCTGGCGGACATCCATCTGCAGATGCTGCCGGGCACGGACGTCGCCCTCTTCAACTCGATGCTGCACCACATCCTCGCGGAAGGGCTCGAGGACCGGAAGTTCATCCGTGCCCGGATGCACGATTTCGATGCGGTCGAGAAGGCGGTGCAGCCGTATACCCTCCAGGTCGGCTCGCGCATCACCGGGATACCGGCGGACACGATCCGCGCGGCGGCGGAGATGTACGCGCGCGGCCCGCGCACCTCCACGCTCTGGGCCATGGGCCTGACCCAGCACGCCACCGGCACCGACATCGTCGCGAGCCTGCTGAACCTGCTCTTTGCGTGCGGGATGATCGGCCGGTGGGGTGCGCAGATGATGCCGATTCGCGGCCAGAACAACGTGCAGGGCGCGAGCGATGTCGGCGCGATCCCGTTCGCGTATACCGATTACCGTCCGGTGGCCGATCCTGCGAATCGCAGGGAGTACGCGCGCGCGTGGGGTGTGCCGGAAGAGCGGCTCTCGCTCGAGCCGGGGCTCATGGTCACCGAAATGACGCAGCCGGACAGCGGCGTCCGCGGGCTCTACGTCATGGGGGAGAACCCCGTCATTTCCGATCCGGACATCTCGCACGCCGAGGAGTGGGTGCGCGGGCTCGAGTTCCTCGCAGTGCAGGATCTCTTCCTCACCGAGACCGCGCGGTGGGCCGACGTCGTGCTTCCCGGATCGTCGTTCGCCGAGAAGCGCGGCACCTACGTCAATACCGAGCGGCGGATCCAGCTCACCGAGCCCGCACTCTCTCCGCCCGGGGATGCGCGGCGCGACCTCGACATCCTCGTCGACCTCACGAATCGCCTCGGCCTGCCGACCCCGTGGACCGATGCGGAGGAAGTCATGGCGGAGATCGCGATGGTCACGCCCTCCTGGCGCGGCGTCACATACGACGCGCTCCGCGGCGCCGGGCTGCAGTACCCGGTACCGGAGCGCGGCCATCCGGGAACGGCCTATCTGTTCGCCGATCGCTTCCCGACCGAGGACGGCAAGGCCCGCTTCATCCCGGTCGAATACCTCCCGCCGGCCGAGCTGCCGGACGACGAGTATCCGTTCGTCATGAACACCGGCCGGCAGATGTATCACTGGCATACCGGCACCATGACCCGCCGCTCCGAAGGCCTTGATTCGCGCGAGCCGGTCCCCGTGGCCGAGATTCATCCCGCGGATGCCATGCGACTTGGAATCGGCGATGGGGACACGATGCGCGTCACCAGCAGGCGCGGGTCGCTCCTCATCGGCGCGCGGCTCTCGGAGCGCCAGGCGCCCGGCCAGATCTTTATTCCGTTCCACTTCCGCGAGGCAGCGGCGAACCTGCTGACGAACCCCCGCCTCGACCCATACGCGAAAATCGCCGAGTTCAAGGTGAGCGCGGTGCGCGTGGAGCCTGCTGCCCAGGCCGTGCCGGTCTAGGTGAGCCGCGCCTTCCGCGCGCTCGTTGCTCTCGCATTCGCCGCGGCCGGTTTCATGGCCGCGGCATGGGCCGTCACGTACCTCTCGTGGCCGTTCGGGTGGGACCACGGCGCCTTCGCGTGGGTGGGGGATGTCATCGTGCGCGGCGGGATGCCCTACCGGGATGCCTTCGATGTGAAGGGACCGCTCTCCTTCTATCCGTCTGCTGCGGTGCAGGTCGTAGCGGGCCGAAACTGGTGGGGCATCCGCGCATTCGACCTGCTGCTGCTGATTCCGTGTGCCGTTGTCATCGGTCGCCTTGGCATGCGGTTCGGTGGGCGGGCGGCCGGCGCGGGCGCAGCGCTCCTCTGGATCATCGCATACGCCAACACCGGTTTCATGAACACGGCCCAGCCCGACGGCTGGGTTGCCTGGGGCATGCTCTTCGCGATGGCCCCGCTGCTCCTGCGCGACCGGAGCCCTTCCCAGCTTCTCGTTGCCTTGGGCGGCGCTGCGGCCGCCTTCGCTGCGCTCCTCAAGCCGCACTATGCGGGCTTCCTCGTACTGCCGCTTCTGGTCTCCTGGCTGGATGATCGGCGCGATTCGCGGCCGCGCCTTGCGCTGGCGGCGCTGGCCGGTTTTCTCGCTCCGATCGCTGCGTGGCTCGGGATCGCGGCAGCCACCGGATCACTCGATGGGTTCATCGAGGCGGTCATCCGGTTCAACTCCGCGAAGAACTCCGCGGGCCTCATCCCCGCCCTCTCGGAATCCCTTTCCTACGGCCTTCTCGAGGATCCCGTCGTTCTCCTCGGCCTTCCACTCGCGGCGGCCGGTATTCCTGCGGTATCGAGGACCGATCGGCGCGCTGCGGTGCTGCTCGGCGGGTGGCTGGTCCTCGCGCTGCCGCTCGTCCTGCTGCAGCGGCCCTACTACCCCTATCGCCTCCACATCGTTACGCCGGTCATCGCCATTCTCGCTGCGGCAGCGGTCGCGCGTATCGCCCCTGCCGGGGATCGCGCGCTCCGACTCGATACGCGCGAGCTCCTGGCCGGCACACTGCTGATCCTCGGCGTCGTCACCTTCGGACGGTATCCGCTCGGGGAGGTCGTGCGCGGCCTGCGGCTCGCGACCGGCCGCACGGCCCCTGCGGAGCATTACCGCCGATACGCCTCGTGGATGGCCACGGCGGCCGACGAGCGGGCGGCCGCCGGTTTCCTCTCGGCATCGACCGCCGCCGATGCGCGGATCTTCGCGTGGAACCATCCGGCCGTGCCGTTTCTGGCAGACCGGCGCGCGGCGGGGCGCTTTCTCATCGAGACGCCGGTCAGTGCGCGAGCGGGCGAGACGCTCCGCGCGCGCTACCTCGATTCGCTGCGCAGCAGCCTCGCGGCGGCGCCGCCCGACGTCGTCGTGACCGAAGACACCCTCGGACTCGGGGGCTCCTGCCTTTCCTGCCTTCCGCCATACGCGGATCTCGGAAGCGCAGGCCGCGAGCTCGCCGCGCCCTACCGGCTCCGCCATCGCGCCGGGCGAATCGTGATCTTCACCCATTAATATTCCCGCGCGGTTTCGACGCGGTGCGGACACATCCACGCGAGGGGCGATGCGGGCGCTAGTCAAGGAGTCGGCAGGGCCGGGGATGGTGGTGCGTGAGGTTCCGACGCCGGCCTGTGGGCCGAACGACGCACTCATCAGGGTGCATTCTGCGGGCGTATGCGGAACCGACCTGCACATCTGGGAATGGGACGCCTGGGCGAGTGCGCGGCTGAAGCCGCCGCTCGTGATCGGCCACGAGTTCTCGGGCGAAGTCGCGGAGCTGGGCCGGGAAGCGGCTGCCGCCGGCCTCCTCGCGGTCGGCGACCCGGTCACCGCCGAAGGCCACATCATCTGCGGGCACTGCCTGCAGTGCCGCATCGGCGAGGGGCACCTCTGCCGGCGCACGCAGATCATCGGCGTCGATCGGGACGGCGCGTTCGCCGAGTACATCGCGATGCCTGCGGGGAACGTGATGAAGCTCGAGGGGATTCCGCCGGAAGTCGGGGCGGTGATGGACCCGATGGGCAATGCCGTTCATACGGTGCTCGAAGGCGGGATGGTGGTCGGAAGCCGCGTGCTCGTCGTCGGCTGCGGACCGATCGGCTGCTTCGCAGTGGGCGTGGCGCGCGCGGCGGGCGCCGCGGTCGTGATCGCGAGCGATTTCAACCCGACCCGGCGCGAGCTTGCCGCGCGCATGGGGGCGCACGTCACCTTCGACCCCGGGGCGGTCGATGTCCCCGCGCGGGTTCGCGAGCTCACCGACGGCGACGGCGCCGACCTCGTCTGCGAAATGAGCGGCCATCCCGCGGGGCATGCGCAGGCCTTTGCCGCCGCTCGCCTCGGCGGGCGCGTAAATCTCCTCGGCACGCCGAGCCGCACGACGGAAGTCGATTTTGCGCGCGACGTCATCTTCAAGGGCCTCACGCTCTACGGCGTCACGGGGCGGCGCATGTATGACACGTGGGACGTCATGCAGCGCTTCCTCCGTTCGGGCCAGCTCGATCCCCGCCCCGTCATCACCCACCGCTTTCCCCTCGAACGGATGCAGGATGCGATCCAGGTGATCAAGGAAGGAGAGGCGGGCAAGGTCATACTGGAGATCGGAAGTTGATCGGCGGCCGGCCGCCGCTGCGCATCGGAGTGCTCGCGGATGGCCCCGAAGTGCCGGCCTGGCTCGGATCGGCGCTCAGCGAGATCGTAACGCGCGGCATCGGCGAGCTCGCGCTCATCGTCGAGCGCGATCCGGAATCCGACCCTCCGGACGATCGCTCCCGGTCTGCGCGGCTGTGGCAGAATCGCTCGAAGCTGGCATTCGCGCTCGCCGAGCGGCTGGACGCACGCCGCGCCGGACTTGCGCCGGGCGAACCGGCGATGATCCTGGCCACGATCGCGCCGTCGGCGGCGGTGCTGCGCGTCAGACCGGCCACGACTCGCTTCAGCGACGTGATCGGCGACGAGGACGTAGCCCGGATCCGCGCGGCCGACCTCGATGTGATCGTGCGGGCCGGCTTCCGCATCCTGCGCGGCGGTGTCCTCTCCGCGGCGCGCCACGGGGTCTGGTCGTTTCACCACGGCGACAACCGCGAGAATCGCGGAGGGCCGCCCGGGGTCTGGGAGGTGCTCGAAGATTCGCCGGTGACGGGCGTGACCCTGCAGCGGCTGACGGAAGAACTCGACGGCGGCGTGGCGCTCGCCCGCTCGGTGGGAGCGACCCGCCGGTTCTCCTTCGCGCAGAACATCCGGCACATGTACCGGCGATCTTCGCGCATGCTGGTCCGCTCCCTGGAGCGGCTCCACGCCGGGGGCGATCCGCGCCAGGCCTCCGCAGGCGACGCCGAGCTCTGGGACGCCTACCAGCAGCCACTCTATCGGATTCCGTCGAACGGCGCAGTCCTGCGCCATGCTGCCTCGCTCGCGCGCCGGTACCTCGCACAGCGCCTTCGCAACCGCGGGCGCCGGCTCCAGTGGTCGCTCGCGTGGCACTACGCACCCGGCGTGACCGGCAGCGAGCCGCATGGAGTGATGCACCGCTACCGCGAGATACCGACGCCGCGCGATCGCTTCTGGGCCGATCCCTTCGTCGTGCGCGACGGCGCGCGCTGGTGGATGTTCTTCGAAGAGCTGATCTACCAGGGCAATCGCGGAACGATCGCCGTATGGGAAATGGGCCCGAAGGGCCCGATCGGCGAGCCTTCCATCGCGCTCGAGACCGATTGCCATCTCTCGTATCCGCAGGTATTCCGTCTCGGCGAGACGTGGTACATGATCCCCGAGACCAACAAGCGTCGCCGGATCGAGCTGTATCGCGCCGATGGCTTCCCGCACGGCTGGGTGCTCGACCGCATACTCGTCGACGAAATCGACGCGGTCGACGCGACGCTGCTCGAGCATCAGGGCCACTGGTACCTCTTCACGAGCATCGGAGAGCCGGGGATCGACCGGACGGAGGAGCTGCACATCCTGGTCTCGGACAGTCCCTTCGGACCCTTTACCCGGCATCCCGAGAACCCGGTCGTCGCGGATGTCCGGCGCGCACGCATGGGCGGGCAATTCTTCCGTCACCGCGGGCGGCTCTACCGACCGGCACAGAGCGGCGTTCCGGTCTATGGCGCCGGAATGGCGGTGCACGAAGTCCTCGACCTGTCGCCGTCCTCCTATTCCGAGCGGGTGGTGTACGAGATACGTCCGAAGTGGCGCCCGGGACTGATCGGGTCGCACACGATCAACGCGGCGGACGGGCTCTCGGTCATCGACCTGCTCCGTGCGGTTCGGCCCTGACCTTCAGGAAACCCCTATGAGCGCCATCCCGGACCACGCCCCCTCGCTCGACAAACGCATTGCCGCGGAGCTCGAGCGCTTCCGCGCCGACGGCGTCTACAAGCAGCTCAACTACCTGCAGAGCCCGCAGTCGGCCCGCGTGCTCATGGAAGGGCGCGGCGAGGTCATCATCCTCTCGTCGAACAATTATCTCGGGCTCAGCAACGAGCCGACCGTCGTGGCGGCCGGTCAGGCCGCCCTCACGCGCTATGGCGCGGGTACGGCGTCGGTGCGATTCATCTGCGGAACGTTCGACATCCACCGCGATCTCGAAGCCGCCTGTGCGCGCCTGGTCGGCACGGAGGCGAGCCTCAGCTTCGTCAGCTGCTGGAACGCGAACGAGGCGACCCCGGGCACGCTGCTGGGTGAAGAAGACATCGTCATCAGTGACCAGCTGAACCACGCGTCGATCATCGACGCGATCCGACTCGCCAAGGCGATCACGAAGTGCCAGACCGCGGTCTATCGCCACGCCGATCTCGATCACCTCGTCGAGATCCTCACCGCCGCGCGAGACCGGCGCACCAGGATGGTCATCACCGACGGGATCTTTTCCATGGAAGGCGCCATCGCTCCGCTTCCCGATCTCGTCGAGATCTGCCGGCGGCACGACGCGGTGCTCGTCGTGGACGATTCGCACGCGACCGGCGTGCTGGGCGCGGCGGGGCGCGGGACGGCGGAGCACTTCGGGCTGGTGGGAGAGATCGACATCATTACGTCCACGCTCGGGAAGGCGCTCGGAGGCGCTGCTGGCGGCTTCGTCGCCGCCTCCGGAGCGGTGTGCGACTACCTCACGCAGCGCGCGCGGCCGCAGCTCTTTTCGAACGCGCTGCCGCCTACGGTCGCGGCGAGTGCGCTCGCAAGCATCGAGTTTCTCGAGTCGCATCCGGAGCGCGTGGCGACTCTCGCACGGAATGCGTCGTATTTCCGCGAAGGACTCCTCGAGCTCGGCTTCCGCCCGCATCCGGGGCAGACACCGATCATCCCTGTCATCATCGGCGAGACGGCCGATGCCATCAGGATGAGCCAGCTGCTGCTCGACGAAGGCGTCTTCGTCACCGGATTCGGCTTTCCCGTGGTCCCGCAGGGCCAGGCGCGAGTGCGCTGCCAGATTTCCGCGGCACATTCGCGCGCCGACCTGGACGAGGCACTGGGCGCATTCCGGAAGGTCGGGAGCAAGCTGGGCCTCATCTGACCGGGGGGCCGTGCTGGCCCCCTCTTTGCACTTTCCCCTCCTGAAGGCCGGCCCGCAGACTCCATCCGGCGGGCCGAGCACCCCAGGTATCTCGTTGATCCAACGGAGTTTAGGCTTGTCCGGCGAGCACCGGACCAGCCCGCGAAGGTGCCGCCCGACGCACCTCGCGTTTTTCCACGGGCCCCGCGCAATCCGCTTCGCGCCGAGGCCCCCAGCCGCAGCCAGGAGATGGTTCCGATGAGCCTGCTCAGCCGCAGCATCCCGATGATCGCGTTCGCCCTGGCGCTGGGCGCTCAGGATGTGCGCGCACAGGAGCCCACGCAGGGCGACGATTACCGCTGGTACCTCGGCGGCCAGGCCGGCATGTTCATCTACCGCACGCCGACCCAGAGCCGCGGCGCCATTCCGATGGCGGGCGGCCATGCCCTGATCAAGGCAAAGAAGGGTGCCCTCTTCCTCGCGGTCGAAGAAGCGTTCCAGGACGACCAGACCTCGAGCTACGTCGACTATACGGCCGGTGGCGGCCCGCAGAACGTGACGTTCAGCGACGTGCGGCGCTACACGTTCGGCCTGCTGGTGTTCCCCGTGAAGGGCCACATGCAGCCCTACTTCGGCGTCGGGGGCGGCATCATTCACGTCGTCTCGCCGGAGCCCCTCGAAGGGGGATCGCCTGCCGTGGCGCAGGACATCGGCAGCAGCGGGTTCGGCGCGTTCATGGGAGGCCTGCAGTTCCGTGTCGGCGGCGTGAGCGTCTTCGGTCACTATCAGCTGCAGACGGTGCCGGGTTACCGCTTCACGACCGAGGGAGGCACCCTGCTCGGCGAAGGGCGCCTCATCAGCGGCGCCGTGCATACGGTCACCGGCGGCGTCCGGTTCAGCCTCGGGAGTGCGCGCGAGGACTGGTAGACGACGCGTACTCGCAAGACGAAACGGCGCGACCATGTGGTCGCGCCGTTTCTCCTTTCCCACAACCCGGAATCTCAGGGGCGCGAGATCCAGGGCGACCCGTCGAGAACGAACCGCAAGGGCCAGTCGGCCGCCTTGGTGATTCCAATGCGCGGCGAAGGGCGCACCTGATCTGCCGCGACGCCAGCGCCGCGCAGCACGGTCACCGCTGAACCCGCCATCATCGTTCCATCGAGCTCACGCGTAATGCCGAGCGCCTGGCAAAGGCGTCCCGGCCCGGCGCAGAGGTGCCGGTCAGCTACACCCTTTCGCCGCACCCGCATTTCCTCGATCCCCTCGAGTGGCTCGAGGGCGCGAACCAGCACTGCGGCGGCCTCTCCCTCGCGCGCCGCGACGAGATTCGTGCACCAGTGCATTCCGTAGGACAGGTAGACGTACCACGACCCCGGCGGACCGAAGATCGCCGCATTGCGCGTATTGCGCCGCCCCAGGTACCCGTGTGACGCCGGATCGATGGCGCCGAGATACGCTTCCGTCTCGACGATCCTCCCTGCGGTAACGACGCCTCCGGCCGTCGATCGCATCACCGCGCCGATCAGCTCGCGTGCTACGACTTCCGCGGGGCGCGCAAAAAAACGAACGGGCAGCGTGGCTGCCCGTCGCTGCACGCTCATTCAGCTTTCTTGGCCTTGGGCCGCGCGCGCTTTCTCGCTGGCTTTGCGGCCGGCTTTCCCTCGGGTGCGCCGGGTTCCTGCTCCATTGCCGCCGCCACCTTGGGTGCCTTCGCCGACTTTGTGCGGGAGGCCGCCTTGCGCGTTCGCTTTGCGCGCGGCTCCTCCGTCGATGCCCCGGCCTGCGAAGCCGCTTCCGGTGCTGCAGGCTCCACCACCGGCTCCATGTTCACGACCCCGATCAGCGGGATCTCGCCGGCGCGCATCGGTGCGCGCGATCCGCGACGGAACCGGAGGCCCGAGCGCAGCGCCGGAGAGGTCGGTTCGGCCGGAGCCGGAACCGGAGCGGCGCCGTTCTCACCGGCCGTTGCGGCCACCTTCTCTGCGGCCGGCGCGGAAGGCTGTGGCCGTGGCGCCGCGGGTGTCCCGCGACCACGATGCAGCGCGACTTCATAGTCTTCGTCCCCGACCTTCCTGACATCGGCGACTTCCGCATCGTTAGCCTGGCGCAGCAGCCGAGCGAAGCGGGAGGCGTCGAGCAGCGGATCCTCGCGGCCATGGAGCGCGGCCATGCGCCCGCGGAGCTGTTCGGCCGAGACCGGCGCCGGGAACTCTCCAAGGGCTTCGGTCATGAGCTGGAACGCACGCGCGAGCGTAAGCGTCCCCTCGGGCCGACGCGCAGGTGCCGCTGCCGCCGCCTCGCGAGGTGCCTCCTCGCGCTCCCGGCCTCTGCCGCGGCCGCGGCCCCGTCCGCGCCCGCGCGATTCCTCGCGGCCCTCGCGCCTCGGCGCGGCGCCCGGTTCCGCCGTGCGCGCGGGCTCGGCGCGTTCGGCGCGCGCGGTCTTCGGTGCCGGCGGGGCCACCTCGTACTGGCCGTTCTCGAGCTTGGTCACCTGGAGCAGGCCCTTCTGCCCCGCCTCGACGACGAACTTGCTGAACCGGCTGAACCCGGCGTTGCGCTCGTCGAAATTGGAATCGATCTGCTGCATGACCTGCTTCAGGCGGTCGGAGCGCATCACGTCGCCGTTCCGCGCCATCTGCTGGATCGCGTCGCCCACGAGCTCCCAGGGATCCCGCTGGATCGAGGGCGCCTCGCCTTCCTTCGAGAGGCCGGCAAGGTCGCTGTAGGAGTAGTACTCGTCGCAGTTCTGGATCAGGAGATCGCTGGCTGACTCGCGGATGCCGACGCCGATCACGTATTTCCCGTACTCCTTCAGCTTGATCACCATCGTCGAGAAATCGCTGTCGCCCGACATGATGATGAACGTGCCGATCTCCGGGCGCGTGAAGACGAGCTCGATCGCGTCGATGGCGAGCCGGATGTCGGTCGCGTTCTTCTTGCTGGTGCCGAACGCCGGCGCAAAGATGAGATCGATCGAGGATTCGGAGAGCGGGACGATGTACTGCGGGTACCGGCGCCAGTCGGCGTAGGCGCGCTGGACGGCCACCTTTCCCTTGATGATGTCGCTGTTGAGGAGCATGCGCAGCTCCTTGGTGAGATCCGAGCGGATCCCCAGCGTCACATTGTCGAAATCGATGAGAAGGGCGGCATTGGGGGCATGCAGCGACAGCTCGGCCGCGCGGCCGGGACGCAAATGCGGGTAGGTCACGAAGGACTCGGGTGCGGCCAGTCCGGTTGGGCGCTCGCGCACCGCCCTCGCGCTGGCGAGGGGGCCGCAGGGCGCCGGACCGATCCGGCGGGTTGATTGCGGCCGCGTCCGCCGCCGCACTCGGAGCGGGAGGCTGGCCGGCGCGACCGATCCCATCGGTGCACCGACCGCCCCCGCCACGACCGTGCGGCGGCGTCCTGCGGCGCACTCCGTCGAACTACGGAGCGCGCGCTAAATGTAGGCCCGGTGCGGCGCTGCTGGTAGGGTCAGATCTCGCCGGACTGCCCGGCCGTGGGGATGTCGAGGAGGAAGTGGAACCGGGTCCCCTGCCCCGCAGCCGTCTCGACCTCGAGCTTCGAGCCCATCGCCTCGACGAGCTTGCGGCAGATCGAGAGCCCGAGACCCGACCCTGAGAAGGCGTACTCGCCTTCGCGCTGGCGACGCCGGAACGGCTCGTAGAGCGTCGCCATGTTGTGGGGAGGAATGCCGCGCCCGGTGTCGCGCACGCTGAACTCGACCCGGCCGGGTGCGGCGTCGCGCGCGAAGACCTCGACGAATCCCTCGCTGGTGAACTTGAGCGCGTTGGTCGTGAGGTTGAGCAGGACTCGGCTCAGGGCGACCGGATGGCCGACGCGGAAATCCGCCGTGGGACTCTCGAGTCGCACCGCGAGCGCCTTCTCCTCGGCGATCGGGAGCACGATGTCCCGCACGGATTCGAGAATGTCGCGCACCGAGAACGGAATGGGATCGAGGTCCACGAGCCGGTCGCCGCCGCGCGCGAGCTCGATGACGTCGCTTGCCATGGCGCTCAGGCCGAACGCCGCGCTGTAGACGAGGCCGAGCTGGCGCTCCTGCACCTCGTTCACGGGACCGCTCCTGCCGCGCTGCAGCGTTTCGGCAAGGAAGAGGATCGATGTGAGCGGCGAGCGGAGGTCGTGCGCGACTTCGACGACCAGCTCCAGGCCGTCGGGGCCCGAGAGGCGATCGGCGAGATGCTGCGCCCAGTCCGGCTCGAGGACCGCGGCAACCCGCTCGAAGGCCGAGAGGATCGTGAGCAGCTGGCTGGAATCGGGAGTCGGGGAGAGCGTGGAGGCGTGTTCGATGAAGCCCGTGCGGACGACGGAGACCAGGCGCCGGGCGAGCTGCGTTCGGGGCACCGCGCTCAGGTCCATCTCGTGACCCGCTGCCGCGGCGCGAATCGCCGTGCTCAGCGCCGCCAGATTCGCTGCCGCTTCGTCGGGCGATGCCGCGTGCTCGACGATCCGGTCCCACTGGCCTTCCGCATCCTCGACGGCACGCTGCAGCGCACCCCACAGGGCCGTCGAGACCGTCGACGCGGTCGGCCCGGCGGGATCCCAGACGTGCGCCGCCCCGGCAGAGCCTCCCGGCCCCGCCCGGCGGCGTTCGCCGCTCGTCGTCGTTCCTGTGACGCGCGTGCTTTCCAGAATCAGCCGTCCTCGAGTGCGTCGTTCCGCTGAAACGCGTGCTTGTCCATGAGCCGGTAGAGCGTCGTCCGGTCGATGCTCGCGAGACGGGCGGCCTTCGACATGTTTCCGCCGGCCCGCCCGACCAGCCGGGAAAGGTACTCGCGCTCGAACTGGGCGATCACACGGTCCTTGGCGGAGTGATACGCCTCGTCCATGACCGCCGGAGCGGCCGCGGCCTCCGCCGGCCACTCGGACTGCTGGTCGTCGTAGATCGGAATGTGATCCGGCTGGATGAGCTGATCCGGCTCCGCCAGCACGGCGACGTGCTCGATCGCGTTCTGCAGCTCGCGCACGTTGCCGCGCCAGGGGCGCGAGCGGAGGTACGCGATGCTTTCTTCGCTCAGCTTGGGCATCCGGTCGCCCATCTGGCGGTGGCGCTGCCAGTAGAACGTGAGGAAGTGGTTGGCGAGGAGCGGAATGTCTTCGAGCCGCTTGCGGAGCGGCGGAAGCTTGATCGGAACGACGCGAAGCCGATAGAAGAGATCGCCGCGCAGCGCTCCCTGGTCGACGGCCTCCTGCGGGTCCCGGTTCGTGGCGGAGATGAAGCGCACATCGACGACGGCGTCCTGCGTCTCACTGCCGACGCGGCGCACGACCCCGTCCTGGATGACCCGCAGCAGCTTGGCCTGCAGCGGCATCGTCATCTCGGTGAGCTCGTCGAGGAAGAGCGTGCCGCCGTTGGCGGTTTCGAGGAGGCCCGGCTTGTCCCGGTCGGCGCCCGTGAATGCGCCCTTCCGGTGGCCGAAGAGCTCGCTCTCGAGCAGGCCCTCCGGAAGCGCCGCGCAGTTGATCGGCACCAGCGTCCGGCTGGCCCGGCGGCTGTTCTGATGGATGAACTGGGCGATGACTTCCTTGCCGGTGCCGCTCTCCCCGCTGATGAACACCGAGGCGTCGGTGGCCGCCACCTTCCGGGCCAGCTCGACCGCCTTCCGGAACGCCGGCGACATGCCGATGAGCGCGATCTTGTCGCTGTGCCCATGCTGCTTCATGAGCTGCAGGCGGAGATCCTGCGCCTCGCGACCGACCATGACGGCGTGCGAGGCCCGGCCGATCAGCACCTGGAGGTGCGTGGCCGAGAACGGCTTCGGCAGATAGTCCCAGGCGCCGGCACGCAGGGCCTCGATGCTGCTCGTGACGCTCGGATTCCCGGTCATGACCACGACGATCGTATCGCGGTAGGCGTCGAGGGCGGCCCGGAGGATCTCGATGCCGGAGATCTGCGACATGTAGAGATCGACCAGGATGATGTCGAACTTCCGGCGCCGGACGGTCTCCAGCGCCTCTTCGCCCCGGCCCATCACGGTCACGTTGAAGCCGTCCATCTGGAGGACGCTCGCGCAGCTTTCGCGGAGGGTCCGCTCGTCGTCGACCACCAGGACCCGGATGCTGGCCTTGACCTCGCCGGGGATCGAGAGCGGATCGCGCTCCGTGTCGGAAGACGCACCGCCGTCCGGCCGCTTGACGTTATACGCGAGCGAGCTGCCCATCGATGGCTCCTTGGAGCGCGTGTCGAACCGCGGAACAGTTTCGTGAGTACCACACCGTGGTGGCGCAGTCAAGCAATTCGTGTGCTCGAAGCCACACACACTTGTTGCGCCGTGGCACCACCAATGTAGCTTCACAACGACAGATTGGGAGGGAGACCCTTCCTGCCTGCGGCATTCATGCAAACCGGGGTCCACCGGGCCGCGGTTTGAGAGCTGCGGCACTGACGCAGGGGGAAGCGGTACTTAGTTTGCGTGGCAGAGCAGAGATATCCTTTGCCCCGGTCGTCGGGGTTACCCGCAGGCTACCGTGGAGTGTTGCAAGTATGGCTGGCAACCTGCTACCCCCGAGTGATCCCGGCGCGGTTCAGCCCTATATCGAGGGCGGCACCCCCGCTCCGGCAGCACCGCCGCCGCTTCCGCCGATCGAGCCGGAAGGTGGAATCCAGCTGGGGCGCTACATCTCCGCCATCAAGCGCTACCGCTGGCTCATCCTGGCGGTGGTCGTCGTCGGGACCGGCATCGGGCTGCTGGCCACCCGGTTCATCGACCCGATCTATACGGTCAACTCCACGATCTATATCCGCGCCCCCGAGGGCGGGGACGGGCGCCAGCTTGGCGAGAGCCAGGGCCTCATCGAGGGCCAGAACTGGGTCCAGCTCCTCACCACCGGTCAGGTGCTGGACAGCGTCATCGTGCAGGAGAAGCTCTTCCTCGAGCCGAAGGACGTTGCCGATTCGTCCCTCTTCAAGAGCTTCGATGCGCGCTGGCCGTGGCGCCCCGCGTCCTATGTGCTGGCAATCAACGAGGCCGGCACCCGCTTCTCGCTGCGCACCAAGGAGGGGCGCACGATCGATCAGGGTGCGGTCGGCGATTCGATCGGCGAAAAGGTGGGCATGCTCTGGAAGCCGCCCGCCGCGCTCCTCGGCAAGGATCGCGAGATCGAGTTCGATCTCATGACGCCGCGTGATGCGAGCATGGGGCTGCAGCAGGACATCGTCACGAACATGATGCAGGAGGGCAACTTCCTCCTCGTCTCGCTGAGCGGTGCGGATCCGGCGCGGCTCACCCGGACCCTCAACACCATCGGCGAGCGCTTCGTCGACTATGCGGGTGAGCTCAAGCGGCGACGCACGACCGCCACCGCGATCACGCTCGAGGAGAAGCTCAAGTCCGTCGCCGAGTCGCTGAAGCTCGCAGACTCACGGCTCGCGAGCTACCAGACACGCACCATCACGCAGCCCAGCCAGGGCACCGCCGTCGCGCCGGGCATCGGTCTCACGCAGAACACGGTGATGACCGACTATTTCATGAAGCGCGCGGAGCTGGAGCGCATCCAGCAGGACCGGCAGCGGCTCGCCACAGTGCTGGAACGCGCGCGCACGGGGCAGCCGGTCGGCGCCGAGCTGCAGACGATTCAGTCCACGGCGGTCTCGGCGGACCTGAACAATTCGCTCAAGGCACTCGCCGAGTATGAGGCGGAGCTGCAGAACCTTTCCTTCCGGTACACGGAAAAGTCGCAGAACGTCCAGGACGTCCAGGAGAAGATCAACACGCTCCGCTCGCAGGTGATCCCGCGCCACATCGCGACGCTGAATGGCGCGCTTCGCTCCCAGGAGCTCGCACTGCAGTCCACGATCGGCGAGGCGACGAGCGAGCTGCGGGGCATGCCGGGCCGGCAGATCGAAGAAGAGCGGCTCATGCGGGAGCGGGACGCCTACAATACGATGTACCTGAACCTGACGATCCAGCATCAGTCCGCTCGCCTTGCCGAGGCGAGCGCCATCCCCGATGTCGAAGTCCTCGACCCGGCGGTGGAGCCCCAGCGCCCGAGCAGCAACAGCGCGATCATGATCATCCTCGCGGCCTTCGGCATCAGCTTCGGCCTCGCACTCGGCCTGGCGCTCCTGCTCGACCGCCTCGACAAGCGGTTCCGCTATCCGGAGCAGGTCACCAAGGAGCTCGGGCTCAGCATCCTGGGCGCCATTCCGGCCATCCGGCGCGTCAACTCCAGCGATCGGGACGCGGAAGAGGCGGCCCAGGTGGTCGAGGCGTTCCGCACGATCCGGATGAACCTCGCGCATTCGTACGGCGCCGCAGGCCCGGTGATGCTCACCATCTCGAGTCCCGAGCCGGGAGACGGCAAGTCGCTCGTCTCGTCGAACCTCGCCCTCTCGTTCGCCGAGGCCGGCTACCGGACGCTGCTCATCGACGGCGACATCCGCCGCGGCGAGCTGCACCGGATGTTCAACACCGATCGCCGCCCGGGGCTGCTCGACTGCCTCCGCGGCGAAGCGACGCTCGACGAGATTCCGCGGACCACGACGCACGACAACCTCACGCTGATCCCGTGCGGCACGCGCCATCACCACGGGCCCGAGCTCCTCGGCTCGGCCGCCATGCGGGACCTGATGGCGACGCTCAAGGCGCGCTACAACGTCATCATCGTGGACAGCCCGCCGCTCGGCGCCGGCATCGATCCGTTCGTCCTGGGCACCGCGACGGGAAACATCATGCTCGTGCTCCGCTCGGGCGAGACCGATCGCGCCATGGCCGAGGCCAAGCTCAAGCTCCTCGACCGGCTGCCGGTACGCATCCTGGGCGCCGTCCTCAACGATGTCCGCACGTCGGATGTCCAGTACAAGTACTATCGCTACGTCTACGGCTACACCGCGGACGAGGAACCGGTGGGACAGCTCGGCGTCGGGAGCTGATCAGGAGGAATGACGAAACGGGCCCCGCAGCGATGCGGGGCCCGTTTCATTGGGACTCGACTGGTCTAGTTCTGCGCCGCGAACTCCCGGACACGATCCGCATCTCCGGATTCGCGCAGCTCGCGAAGGGCGGTCGTGGCGCGGAGGAGGAGCTCGACGGCGTCGACGTCGGAGGTGCCGAAATCGCTGACGGCGCAATATCCGGCGCGGAGACGGATCGGGCCGTTGCCCTCCCGCGCGACACCCGCGGCCTCGACGACTCCGCCCAGGCGCTCGGCAAGCCGGACGGCACCCGAGGGGCCTGTGGCGGGAGCGATGACGGCGAACTCTCCGTGGGCAAGCCGTCCCACCGCGTCCGAGGTACGTCCCGCCTCCCGGAACGCGCGACCGATCCGCTCGGCAACGCCGCTGGGCTCCTGGTCGAGCCCGGCTCCCTGATCCGGCGAAAAGACGACGCACGAGAGCGGCTGATGCCGGCGCTGCGCCTCGGATCCGATTTCCCGGGCGCGCCGTGCCAGGCCGCGCATGTTGTAGAAGCCGGTCACGGTATCGAGGAGCGTATCGTCCCGGAGGGCCTCGACTTCGAGCTTGGACTGGACGAAGGTGCGCAACTTGAGCAGGAGCGCTTCACCGTCCACAGGCTGGCCGAGGAATTCCCAGGCGCCGGCGCGGTACGCCTCGAGACGCTGCGCGCGCCCCGAGGGTCCGCTGGTGGTGATGACGATGGGCGTCGTGGCGCTGAAGCGCGGATCATCGCGCAGCATGCGGCAGACATCGAAGCCGTGGATGTCCGGCATCTGCGCGTCGAGGATGATCAGGTCGGGGCGCTGGGAGCGCGCCTGATCGAGTGCCTGCTGACCCGTATGGGCGCGTACCACGGCGTAGCCGTTGGGGGCCAGGATGCTCTCCAGCGATCGGACCGACCATTCCTGATCGTTCGCAACCAGGACGAGCGGCGGCTGTGCGGCCTCATCTCTCTGTGCCATGCGCCTCGTGATCTTCGGCTATGAGTGGCGGCCCGAGCCGGGGGGCCGACAGATACCGTATGGGACCGCCGGAACAACAGCAGAAGTCATGCGACGTTGCCGCCAGACCTAACGCCAAGCGCTGCATGGACTTGCAGTGTCATTCGAAAAGCGCCCGGTGACTCACCGCGGGGTTCGCGCAACACTTCGGGCTCCACAGGCGCGCCGGCCGGGCGGCGGAAGTGGGGCGCTCGACCTTCAGTTGTGGGGTGGGCGCAACGAGCCGGCCGCGCGCCGCAACGGGACGAGCGGCGGCGGACCTGCCCCTAAGCTATTCACTTGCAACGAATTAGCAAGCCCCACGGCCCGAGCGGCCCGGACTGGATCGCTGCGGGGGAATGCGGCTCCAGAATTGAAGGGAGGGAGGCATCCACCCGAATCCCCCGCGGCTGCCGGAGAGGCACGTAATGGAAGGCGAAAGCTGCATGACGGACGAATCCCATCCGGAACCGAACGCCGCACCTGAAGCGCTCACGGATGAGCGTTCGGAATTCTCGCATCGTCTGGCGAGCTTCGGCCTCGGCGAAAAGCCTGGTCGATTGCTCGAGGACTCGCCCAGGCGCGGGTCCCGGCCGGTACCGAAGCCCGCGATCGAGTAGTGGCGCCGTCTTCGATTCGGGGTGAGTCGGGTCACAGGGCAGAACGCGGGACGTAGTATTTTCAAGGTCGAGCACTCGTAATTCCTGAGCGCGCGCGAACGTCGGAACCGGCGTACGGAATTGCACGTCACCTACAGGAGGCACGCCACACGATGCGGATGTCACTCGAACGGGTGCTGCTGCTCGCGTCACTGATCCTTGCGCCGTCCCTGATCGCCGCGCAGACGCCGGCGACCGGCCCGGTGCCGTCGGACCGTGCTCGCGCCATGGCATCCCGTGCCGAGCTGCAGCAGCTCGTCTCGACCACGAATTCGGACGAGGAGCGAGCAGCCGCGCAGACCCGCCTCACGGACGGTGACTTCCTCCCGGGCGACCTGATCGCGCTCTCCGTCATCGAAGATTCCACGCTGACCGACACGTTCACGATCCGCACGGGGCGGACCCTCAAGCTGCCGAACATTCCCGAGATATCGCTCCGGGGTGTTCTCCGCTCGGAGCTGGACAGCGTCATGACCGCCGTGGTCGGCGAGTACATCCGCAACCCGCAGGTCGATGCGATTTCGCTCATCCGGGTCGCGGTGCTCGGCGCGGTCAACCGGCCCGGGTTCTATGCGGTTCCGGCCGAGACGCCGGCGCCGGATGTCGTGATGATTGCCGGCGGTCCGAGCCAGAATACGGATCTCGAGAAGGTCGAGATCCGGCGCGGCGAGGTCATCGTTCTCGATCGTGAGCAGATGAGCACGGCCTTTGCCTCAGGAACGTCCATCGACCAGCTCAACGACCTCGGCGGCGATCAATTCGTCGTCGGCGAGAAGAGCGGCGGGTGGAAGGGAACGCTCCAGACAGTCGGGCTCATCACGGGGCTCCTCTCCGGAGTGTATTTCGCCACCCGCATCTTCGAGTGATGGCACACCGAATGGGATTTTCGATGCCCGGACTCCACGAAGGCCAGCCCGCCCTGCCGCGAGCCGCCGTCCGCGTCTCGCGCCCGCAGCCGGTTCAGAGTGCGGTTCCGGACACAAGCCAGGAATACGCCGGCGGCCGCACGCTGTCGGAGAGCGCGCGGCGCGCCTTGAATTTCCTGCTGGCACTGCTCGGCCTGGTGTTTGCCCTGCCGCTGCTCCTGCTCGTGGCCATTCTCATCAAGCTGACCTCGCGCGGGCCGGTCATGTACACGCAGGTTCGTGTCGGGCTGGATCGCCGCACGGACGGAGAGCTGAACACGAATCACCGCCGGGTGAGCGACATCGGCGGGAAGCCGTTCAACATCTACAAGTTCCGCACGATGCGGACCGACGCCGAGCAGGGCACCGGCGCGGTCTGGGCGCAGGCGCACGATCCCCGGGTCACCTGGATCGGCCGTTACCTGCGCCAGTACCGCATCGACGAGCTGCCGCAGCTGATCAACGTGCTCAAGGGCGAGATGAACATCGTGGGTCCCCGCCCCGAGCGTCCGATGATCTTCGCGGAGCTGCGCAAGAACATCAACGAGTATCCGCTGCGCCAGCGCGCCAAGCCGGGAATCACCGGGCTCGCGCAGATCAATCATCACTACGACCGGTGCCTCGACGATGTCCGGAAGAAGGTCAGCTACGACCTCGAGTACATCGAGAAGCAGAGCCTCCTCGAGGATCTCCGGATCATGTTCCAGACGGTGCCGGTGATCCTGTTCCGGCGTGGCGGCTGGTAGACGCGCCATGACCGCTACCGTCCGCCCCCTGCCGATCCTGGCGCTCACCAGACGGCCCGCGGCAGCATTGCCTGCCGCGGCTGCGCTGATCGCGTTCGTCGTCCTGTTTGCCCAGCCGATGCGCAGCCTGGCATCGGAGTGGTGGAACAATCCCGAGGCAGGCCACGGGCTCCTGCTTGCGCCGCTCGCGCTCTGGCTCGCATGGCGTCGCGGCCTCGATCCGCGCGCGCGGAGCCAGGTCGCCTTCGGCTCGGTGGTCATCATCGGCGCCGTGCTCCTGCGCTATCTCTCGGGGCTTGCCGCCGAGATCTTCACCATGCGGGTTTCCGCACTCATCGCGCTCACCGGCGTCGTGCTCTTCGTGGCAGGGTGGCGCCAGGTGCTTCGCTGGTGGCTGCCGTTCACCATCCTCTTCCTCTCGATTCCATGGCCCGCGCTCATCACCAACGCGCTGGCCCTCCCGCTGCAGTTCCAGGCTTCGAAGATGGGCGCTGCGCTGCTCGAGATGCGCAATGTCCCCGTGTGGCTGCAGGGCAACGTGATCCAGATTCCGGGGCATCGCCTCTTCGTGACCGAAGCGTGCAGCGGCCTCCGCTCGCTCACGGCGCTGCTCAGCCTCGGCGTGCTCGTCGGCGGGCTCTGGCTGCGCTTCCCGGTGAGCCGGCTCCTGGTCCTGCTGCTCGCGATTCCGGTGGCGATCCTGATCAACGCCGTGCGGGTGTTCCTGACCGGTTTCCTCGTCTACTTCGTCGACCCGAAGCTCGGCGAAGGATTCATGCACGTCACCGAGGGTTGGCTCCTCTTCGTCGTGGCGTTCGCGATGCTCGGCTTCATCGCCTGGATTGCGAGCGCCATCGAGGGACGGATCCGCCCGGAGCAGGTGGAGGCGGCAGATGCTTAACTGGCAGCGATGGATCCCTGCGGCGGCGTTCGGCGCCGGATGCGTCCTGCTCCTCAGCGTCCAGCGCCAGGAGGTCATGGCGCTGCGCGAGCCGCTGGAATCCCTGCCCGCGGAGTACGAGGGGTTCCGCGGCTACGACGAGGTCATCAGCGACGAGGAGCAGCGCGTCGCCGGCATGTCCGACTACGTGCTGCGGTCGTTCACCCGTGACTCGCTCGTCGCCTTCTCGGTCTATGTGGGATATTACGAGCAGCAGACGCAGGGCAAGACGATCCACTCGCCGCGGAACTGCCTCCCGGGAGCCGGGTGGGAAGCGTTGAGCGCCGGGCGCGAGCCGGTGCCGGTGGCGGGCGACACCGTGCTCATCAACCGGTACGAGCTCGCGAATGGCGACATGCGAGCGCTCGTGTATTACTGGTATCAGGGACGGGGACGGGTCGAGTCGAGCGAGTACAAGGTCAAGTGGGACCTGCTGCGCGATGCCGCACTCACCGGCCGGTCCGAGGAAGCCCTCGTCCGGATCGTCGTGCCGATCAACGGGGTCATCGAGGACCCGGACGCACTGGCGCGAAGGATCGCGGCGGAGCTGGTCCCGCAGGTGGAGCGCAGGCTTCCCGCGCCGGCCTGAGCCCGCCGGCACGTACGAAGGGGCCGCCATCCGGCGGCCCCTCTTTTCTTGTTCGAGTTCTCTCGCTCACGATGGACGCCGATGCCCTCGCTGCTGGCCGACGAGCAGCGCGTCCCCTGCCGCCCGCCTCCTGGCGCCGCTCGGTGCGCCGATACGCCGGGTTGCCCGGAAGGCGCCGACGCCGAGCGCGGCGCACGACGCGATCGCGAGCAGTGCCGTAACGACCGCCTTGATCCCCGCCAGATCGTAGCCCCCCTTCGCTTCGGTGCGGACGATGCGGCGGAGCTGCAGCGCATCGAGCGCAAAGCTCACGGTGAGGAGGAGGACGACGACGCCGAGCACGAGTGAGATGATACCGACGACGCGAAGCCCCGTG
>DASTUP010000058.1:0-13181 GCA_035759585.1 Gemmatimonadales bacterium
TGCTCTACGGACTCGGCGGCGCCGTTGCCGGTGCGGCGCTCTACTACGCCATCCTGGCGATCACCGGATACGAGATCGGGCTCGTCGCGATCGCGGTCGGCTGGCTGGTGGGACGGGCGGTGCAGCTCGGGGCGCGGAACCGGGGCGGGTGGCTCTACCAGGGGCTGGCGGTCATCCTGACCTACCTCGCCATCGTGAGCACCTACATTCCGTACATTCTCGAAGGCGTGGCGGGCGGAGCCGAAGCCTCGTCCATCGGCATCGCCGGGTACGCGACCCTTCTGCTCATTTCGATCGCGGCGCCGTTCCTCGCCGGCATCGAGAATATCATCGGGCTGCTGATCATCGGCTTCGCGCTCTGGCAGGCCTGGCACATGAACGCGCCCCGCCGGCTCGCCATTACGGGCCCATACGCGGTGGCCGGCGCGCGCGCCGAGGTGGGTTGATTGTACGCTCCGGCGATCTGTGCGAGTTGCGGCACCGAGCTCGCACCCACGCTCCTCCGCTGTCCCGCCTGCGGCGCGCTCGCGCACCCGGCTGAGCTGTCCCGACTGGCGCGCGACGCGCAGGAACACGAGGCGTCGGGGCGCCGGGAGGAGGCGCTCGGCGCATGGCGAATGGCGCTCGCGCTTCTTCCCACCGACGCGCCGCAGGCGGATCCGATCCGGCGGCGGGTGACGACGCTGGTGGAGGCCGGTGCGGGGACGGATGCTGCGGCGAAGCCCCCGGATTCGCTGCGGCGCTTCGGTCCCTGGCTCTTCGGGCTCCTGCTCATTCTCTGGAAATTCAAGTTCATCCTCGTCTTCGCGCTCACGAAGGCGAAATTCCTCCTCCTCGGCCTCACGAAGGCGACGACGCTCCTCTCGATGGTCGCCGCGGCGGGCGTGTACTGGAGCCTCTGGGGATGGAAGTTCGCGCTCGGTATCGTCGGCTCGATCTACATCCACGAGATGGGGCACGTCGCGGCCCTGCGCCACTTCGGCATCAGGGCGAGCGCGCCCATGTTCATTCCCGGTTTCGGCGCCGTGGTGCGGCTGCACCAGCATCCGGCGACGGTCGGCGAGGACGCGCGTGTCGGTCTGGCGGGCCCGCTCTGGGGGCTCGGCGCCGCCCTCGCCGCGCTCGGCATCCATCTCGCCACCGGCGCGCCGATCTGGGCCGCGATCGCGCGCTTCGGCGCGTGGGTCAACCTGTTCAACCTCCTCCCGTTCTGGCAGCTCGACGGCGGCCGCGGCTTTCGCGCGCTTTCGCGTCGCCAGCGCTGGATGGCGGCCGCGGCGCTCGGCGGCATCTGGTTCCTCACGGCCGAGCCGCTGCTCTTTCTGCTCGGGCTCGCGGCCATTGCGAACGCCCTCTCGCAGGCGCCGGAGGAAGGCGACGATGCGATGCTCGGTCTCTACGCGGCATTGGCACTGCTGCTGGCGCTGCTGAGCCGGCTGCCGGTGCCGACCGGCGCGCTCTGACACTTCGTGCACGACTGGATCACCGGTATCATCTCCGACGGCGGCTACCGGAAGTAATCACGCCTCTCGCGGGCTATTCGGCGGGGAAGGGAGCGCTGAGCCTCCCGCTCGTGATCCTTGCGGGTACGCTCGGACGAACGGGATCATGGCGGTGCTGGTGATCGGATATCTGTACCGGGTGATCCGGTGGGAGCGGGGGCGGAAGTCGGTCCGCTGAGATCGTCCTTACGTGGGTCCGCGTACGCAGTTTATTTCCCGTCATGCTGAGTCCCGACACCCTTCCGGCGCTGCACGCAGCCCTCGATGCCGATTCCGCGCGCCCCGACGGCTGGCTTCTCTTCGATTTCCGGGGCATCAACCCGATCATGGCGGCGGTCGTGGGGCCCGAAGTCGTCGGGTCGCGGCGCGCGTACGTGTGGATCCCGCGCGAGGGAACGCCGACGGGACTGGTGCACGCCGTCGACGCGGAGCTCTGGCGCGGATGGCCCGCAGCGTGGCGGAAGATCGTCTGGGTGCGGCGGGAGGAGCTGGCGCGCGAACTCACGGCGCTCGTCGGCGGCAGGACCGTTGCGATGGAATACTCGCCGAAGGGCGCCGTCCCCTACGGAGACTACGTCCCGGCCGGCACGCTCGAGCTGGTATGCGCGGCGGGCGCCATGCCGGTTTCCTCCGCGGATCTCGTGACGCGCTGCTGCTCCGCCTGGACGGACGCGGATCTCGCCAGCCACCGCCGCGCCGCCGCGGCGATCGCCGGGATCGCGCGCGCGGCGATCGCACACGCGGGCGAGCGCTCGCGCACGCCCGACCCGGTGTCCGAACACGCGCTCGCCGCCTGGATTCTCGAGGCATTCGAGCGGAAGGGTCTCGAGACCATGTGGTCGCCGAGCGTGTCGTATGGCGCGAACGCGGCGCGGGCGCATTACGACGCACCGCCGGAAGGCTCGGCGCCGCTGGTGCCGGGCGCGCTGCTGCTGCTCGATCTCTGGGCAAAGGAGCCGGGCGGCGTCTACGCCGACCAGACGTGGATGGCGGCGTTCGGCGCGCCTTCGACGCGCGCGGGCGATCTCTGGACGATCGTACGGGGAGCACGGGACGCCGCGATCGACCTGCTGCAGGACCGACTATCGGCGGGTGCGCCCGTGACCGGCGCCGAAACCGATCGCGCGGCACGTGACGTGATCGACGGCGCGGGATTCGGTGATCGCATCATCTGCCGCACCGGGCATTCGATCGACCGGTTCGGTCTCCACGGGTACGGACCGACGATCGACGACACCGAAAGCTACGATGCCAGGCAGATCCTGCCCGGCACCGGCTTCTCGATCGAGCCGGGGATCTATATCGAGGGCGAGATCGGTCTCCGCAGCGAGGTGAACGCGCACGCGCGGGCGGACGGCCTCGAGGTGACCCCGGGAGATTACCAGAACGAGCTCATCGTTGTCTGACGCGGTCAGGCTCGCCCGGGCAGCCGTGCTCGCGCTGCTCGCCGCAGCGTGCTCCACTGCGCCGGTCGCTCACGCACCCGTCCCCGGCACACCGCACCGGCGCGCCATCCTCGTGAGCTTCGATGCACTGAACGAGCGACGCGCACTCGAAACGCTTCCTCCCGGCGCGATTCCCGCTTTCCGCGCACTCTTCGCCGAGGGCGCCTGCACCGAGTACGCGGTGCCGGCGTGGCCGAGCAAGACCGCGGCGTCACACGCGTCGCTCTGGACCGGCGCCTACGGCGACGTGAACGGAATCTCCGCCAACTGGCAGCCGATGCTCCCGCGCGACCGGCATGCCATCACCGAAGGGGCCTCGGGATACCGGTCCGATGCACTTCGTGCCGAGCCCATCTGGGTGACGGCAGCGCTCGCCGGCCGCCGGGTCGTGGCGCATCACCCGACCCAGGCACCGGGCGTGCCCGGCTACGCGCCCGAGAATTCGCGCGAGGGAGATCCGGGGCGCGCCGAAGCCGGGGCGGCGGCGGCGCACGCGCTCGCTGGCCCGCACGCGACCGTCTTCAACGGCTACAACCGCCTGCACGGCCCCGACCTCGCGATCACCGAGCGTACCGCGCCGCCCCGCCCGGCCATCGGCTGGCGCAACCTCGAGCGGCTGGGCGCGATGATTCCGCCGAAGGAAATCGCGTGGAGCGTCGGCGGCGATTCGGTCTTCGCGCTCATCTACGGCCGAGGCACCTATCGATCGGTGCTGCTGTCGCCGACGCGCGACGCATCGAACGGCGTCGTGGCCAGCCTGGCGCCGGTCGAGCGCGGCTCCGCGCGCGCGCATCCGCTCGCCCGCCATTTCTCGGCGGCCTTGCCGCTCGACGTCGCGGCGGGGCGGATTCATCTCCGGATCCGCGTCTTCGAACTGACGCCGGACGCATCGCGCTTTCTCATCTTCCAGCCCGCGCCGTCGGTAGTCGAGTCGAACCGGGATGCGGAGGCGATCGCCTACGCCGACGCGATCGGCGGATGGGTGGGGAACGGCGCGCAGGATCTGCTCGTCGACGGCGGGCTCGGGACCACGCTACTGAACGGCGGCGACGGCACGGCCGAGCTGCGGTATCTCGAGAGCCTCGAGCTCGTCACGCGGCAGTTCATGCTCGGCAGTGAGTGGTCCTGGGCCAGGCATCCGGACCTCATGCTGGACTACTTCCCCGTGGCCGATGAAGTCGACCACATGTGGTACGGGCTCGTGTCGCGCGAGTCGCCCGCGTACCGCGCACCACTCGCGGGCGCGATCCAGGCGATGCGCGTTCGCGCCTGGGAGCTGGTGGACCTGCGGCTCGAGGGTCTGCAGCGGCTCGTCGCAACGGACAGCAGTGCCGCGCTTTTCGTGTCCGGAGACCATGGCATGCGGGCGACGTGGCGCATCTTCCGCCCGAACGTGGCGCTCGCCGCGGCGGGGCTGCTCGTGACAGACGACTCCGGCCGCGTGATCGCTTCGCGCACGAAGGCGTATGCGCCCGATGGGCTGTATGTGACGGTGAATACCACGGAGTGGCTTGACGGCACGGTGCGTCCCGGCGAGGTGGGCATCGTCGTCGCGCGCGCCGACAGCGCGCTGCGCGCGGTGGTCGGCGTGGACGGCGCGCCGGTCGTGATCCGGACCTGGCACGTCCGCGGAGCGGATTCCCTTGGGCGAGGCGGACCGGTCGGCGGCCACCTCTACTTCGAGACGGCTCCGGGCTACGTCTGGTCCCGCGGCGCGTCGGGTCCGGCTGCGGAACCGGGACGCAGCGGGGCCGATCACGGGTTCCCGTCCATTTCCGCAGACATGTTCACGGTGTTCTGTGCGGCCGGGCCAGCCATCCGCTCGCGCCGCCTTCCCGCGGCTCGTACCATCGACGTCGCGCCGACGGTCAGCAGGTGGCTCGGCATGCCGGCGCCGAGACATGCGCGGGGAGAGGCTGTCGAAGGGATCGCGCCGGGGCGCTGACTCGACAGTCGCCCTGCTGGTCGCTCCGGGGTCATTGCCGCCCGCCGCGGCTGCATTTCCGGAGCTGATCGCAACCGGCGCCGGCCTCGTCCCGTAGGGTCGGAGTACCGTCACCATTACCGGGCCACTGGAGACTTCCCCATGCGCATCAGGATGTTCGCCGCGCTTGCCGCCGCCGGTCTCGCCGCGGTCGCTCCCCTCGCCGCGCAGTCCGGCAGCCCGCCGTCCAGCGTCACCACGCCTTCCCTTCCGGTCATCATCGGCGAGCGCACCACGTTTCGCTCGGCGATCCTGGGCGCCGAATATCCGCTGGTCATCTACCGGCCAGGCGGATACGAGCGGAGCGCCGAGCGCTATCCCCTGCTCATCCTCCTCGACGGCGACGGGCACTTCCATCATGCGAGCGGGGTGGTCGATTTCCTCGTCGCCAACCAGCGCATTCCGCCGATGATCGTGGTGGGCGTGGGGAACCGGAACCGCACGCGGGACCTGACGCCGCCCACGGCCGATCCGCAGATGCGAAACCAGACGGGCGGCGCCGACCGGTTCCTCCGTTTCCTGGGCGACGAGCTGATTCCGTATCTCGATCGGACGAACCGGACGCTCGACTATCGCGTGCTGGTGGGCCATTCGTTCGGCGGGCTCTTTGCGCTGCACGCCCTCACGACCCGGCCCGAAATCTTCGACGGGTACATCGCGATCAGCCCGTCCACCTGGTGGAACCAGCAGGCGCTGGTGAATGACCTGCCGGAATTTCTCGCGAAACATCGCGAACTCCGCGCGTCGCTCTACATGACCACGGGAAACGAGGGAGGCGAGATGCTGACGAGCGCGCAGCGCATCGCCGAGATCCTGAAGCACGATGCGCCGCCCACGATGCAGTGGGAATTCCACCACATGCCGGATGAAACGCACGGCTCCATTCCGCACCGCTCGCTCTACGACGGGCTGGAGACGATGTTCGCCGACCTCCGCATCGAGCTCGACACGACGATGCGGACCGTGGCCGACCTCGAGCGCCGCTACGAAACGCTTTCCGCGAAGTACGGGTACACGATTCCCGTCACCGAGCCGATGATCAACCGCCTCGGCTACATCCTCCTCGGTCGCGGCCTGCACGGCGAAGCGATCGCGGTCTTCAGGGTGAACACGGAGCGGTATCCGCAGTCGGCCAACACCTTCGACAGCCTGGGTGACGGGTACGAAGCGGCCGGCGATCTGCAGAACGCGCGCACGAGCTTCGCGCGCGCGGTGGAGCTCGCGCGGAAGAACAACGATCCGGTGCTCGACGCGTCAGCGGAGAAATTGACGAGCGTGACGTCGAAGCTCGGCGCGTCGGTCGGACAGTAATGTTCCGTGGGGCCGGCGCCCCCGCCGTCCCCGGCCGCCCAATGGAGAACCGGATCATGCGCACGCTTCCCGCTCTGCTCTTCTGTGGTGCTCTCGCGGCC
Organism: Gemmatimonadales bacterium; assembly: GCA_035759585.1. Lineage (GTDB taxonomy): Bacteria > Gemmatimonadota > Gemmatimonadetes > Gemmatimonadales > GWC2-71-9 > CAMLLJ01. The sequence continues at coordinate 6,344 of DASTUP010000058.1, forward strand.
TGCGGCCCGCGGGGCGCCGCGGGCCAGGAAGGTTCCGCTCCGCGCTCCCCGACGCCGGGTGCGACCGACGGCATCATCGCGAGCGAAGTCGTCGCGGCAGGGCTCGAGCATCCGTGGGCGCTCGAGTTTCTTCCCGACGGCCGGATGCTCGTCACCGAGCGCCCGGGACGGCTGCGCGTCGTTTCCGCCGACGGCCAGGTCTCCGCGCCGCTTTCCGGGGTGCCCGAGGTCGCGGCGCGAAGCCAGGGCGGGCTGCTCGACGTCGCGCTCGACCCGAAGTTCGTCGAGAACCGGCTCGTGTACCTCTCCTTTTCCGAGCCGGGCGGCGGTGGGGAGGCGGGGACCTCCGTCGCGCGCGGCCGCCTTGGTGCGAACGGGCTCGAGAACGTGCAGGTGATCTACCGGCAGGTGCCGAAGGTGCGCAGTGGCGGGCACTATGGATCGCGCCTCGTCTTCCGCCCGGACGGAACGCTCTTCGTCACGCAGGGCGATCGCCAGAACCAGCGCGCTCGCGTGCAGGATCTCTCGACCGGCATCGGTAAGATCGTCCGCATCAATCCCGACGGGACGATCCCGCGCGACAACCCGTTCGTCGGGGACGATGATGCCCGGCCGGAGATCTGGTCGTACGGGCACCGCAACGCACAGGCCGCGACGCTCGATCCGGACGGAAACCTCTGGACCGTCGAGCACGGCGCGCGCGGCGGCGACGAGCTGAACCGGCCGGAGAAGGGGAAGAACTACGGCTGGCCCGTCATCACGTACGGCGTCGATTACTCGGGCATGCGCATCGGCGAGGGCACGACGAAGGAGGGGATGGAGCAGCCGGTGTACTACTGGGACCCGGTCATCGCGCCGTCCGGGATGACGTTCTATACGGGCGACGCTTTTCCGGGATGGAAGGGCAACATCCTCATCGGGTCGCTCGGTACCGGCTCACTCGTGCGGCTCGTGCTGGAGAACGGGCGGGTCACGGTCGAAGAACGCTATCGCGTCGACGGCGGCGCCCGCGTGCGCGACGTCCGGCAGGGGCCGGACGGGTTCGTCTATGTCGTCACCGATGCGGATGACGGGAAAATCATCCGTATCAAGCCGGGCCCGACGCGCGGCATCTGATCGGACTCACCGCACGCCGAGTCGCACCGCGAGATCGTTCAGCGCGAAGGTCGAGCGATCTTTCATCGGGAGGTGCCGAGGCGACGACTCGCGATGCTGGCGCTGGTATGCAGGACACGATGATCGTCACGCGGGTCACTCACGTGGCCGTGGATACGACGGTGCGGAGGAGCGGCCAGGAGCAGCCCTGAATCGATTCGTTAGATTCCCGGGAACCCACCGATCAGGAAGTCACCCGATGCTGCGATCCGCCGCCGCAACGATTGTCGCCGTCGCCTCCCTTTCCGCCACACTCGATGCGCAGGTGCGACCCGCCGACCCGGATGCCGTGCTCGACTCCATCGAGCATCAGTGGAGCCTGGGGCATTATCCGGAGGCGCTGATCCGCATGGACGCCCTCCTCGGCTCGGCCGGCGGTGCGGCATCGCTCGAGCGGATGGCTCTTCTCACAGGTGAACTCTTCCGGACCGATTCGGTCGCGGCGGATGGGCGCGATGTGCAATGGAGTCGTGATGGGCGGTACGCGGCGTATTCGAGCGGAACCGGCCCAGCGCGGAAGCTGCACATCGTGAGCATGACGGGGGAGCGCCGCGTGACCACGATCCCCGGGCGCAATCTCGTATTCTCCCCCGCAGGGACCGACGCGGCCTATCTCGGCGTGGCCGAGACCCCGGCCATCGCGACACTGCGGGCGCGGGCGGACTCTGCCATGGAGCGGCGTGATACCGAGGCGTTCCGCCGCGTGCAGGGCGAGCTCGCGCGCCTCGAGGCGGCGACGGCGGCGATCCGGGTGCGGGACCTTCGCACCGGGCGGGAGCGCGAGATCGATGCGCCGGGGCTGTCGCGGCGCGGAATCGCCTGGGCCGCCGACGGGCGCACGCTCTACCTGATCGGCGGGCCGGAGGCCGAGGCGGGGCGCTCGAATATCTATGCCGTCGGGAGCACCCCGGAACCGTCGATGATCGTGAATGCTGCGGGCCCGCGCACCAGCCTGCACGCGGCACCGGGCGGACGGTATCTCGTCTACATCGAGCAGCGCGGCCTGGTGATCCGCGATCTCACCGGCCCGGACGAGCGCATCTTCCCCGCGCGTGCCTATGCCACGGCGGCCGACGGCTCCGCGATCGTCTTCGTGCAGCGGGACAGCGCGCAGAACACGCTGACCTGGCTCCCGCTCGACGCGGAGTCGGCGCCGGTGGAGCTGCTCCGCACCGCACGGCCCCTCGACAATCCGGCGCTTTCCCCGGACAAGTCCCGTGTCGTCTTCCAGATGATGCCACGGGAAAACTGGGAGCTGTACGTGATCGGGGTCGACGGCCGGGACGAGCGCCGGATCACGCACGAAGTGCAGCACGACCTCTTTCCCCGGTTCCTCGACACGAGCCGCGTGCTCGCCGTGATCGGCGAGGCCCGGCACCGCCGGGCGCACGTCCACGACCTCTCGACCGGGGAGCGCACGAAGGTGTTCCACAACAACACCGTGCGCACCATATCCGCGGAGTACGAGTGGGCCGCATCTCCCGACGGCACGAAGCTCCTCATCGTGGCGGAGCGGGACGGCAATACGATCTCGCCGGAGCGTTCGGTGTACCTCACCGACCTCACGCGGCGGGTGACGGTCGAGGAGCTGCGGGCGCGGGTGCGCGCCAACCTCGCTGCGGAGCAGGATCTCCGCGAGCGCGGCCGCGCAACGTTCGAGCCGATCGAGGCGCGGGTGCGTGAAGCGGTGCAGGCCGTCTCCGTGAGCCGGATCCACGGCTACGCGAGCGATCTCTTCGCATTCGGGTCGAAGTACATCACCCAGCCGGGGAACACCCGGGCGATCGAATTTCTCGCTGCGCGCCTGCGCGAGTTCGGGTACGAGCCGGAGCTGCAATGGTTCGAGCCGCGGCCCGGCATCCGCACCGCGAACGTCATCGCCCGCCTGCCGGGGACGACGGATCCCGACCTCGTGTACGTGATCAGCAGCCACTTCGATTCGGTCGAAGAGGGCCCCGGATCGGACGACAACACCTCGGGGACCACCGCATTGCTCGAAGCCGCGCGCGTGCTCGCGACGCGCCCCCAGGCGGCCACCATCGAGTTTGCGTTCTTCACCGGCGAGGAAGCCGGACTGCTCGGAAGCCGTGAGTTCGTCCGGCGGGCCGTGGCCGGCGGAAAGCGGATCGTGGGCGCGCTCAACAACGACATGATCGGCTTCGCGAACGACCACCGGATCGACAACACGATCCGGTACTCGAACGACGGCGTGCGGGACCTGCAGCACGCGGCGGCCTTCCTCTTCACGAGCCTGGTGACGTACGACGCCCGGTACTACAAGAACACCGATGCGCACGCCTACTACGAGCGGTACGGCGACATCGTCGGCGGGATCGGTTCCTACCCCATCCTCGGCAATCCGCATTACCACCAGTCGCACGACGTGCTGGAGACGGTGAACCAGCACCTGGTGGCCGCCGTGAGCGGGACGACGGTCGCGTCGATCATGGCGATGGCCTCGGCACCTTCGCGACTCGCGGGGCTCACGGTCACGCGGTCGGGGAGCGGCGCGGTCGCCGAGTGGCGGCCTGCCGCCGAGCAGGGCGTCACTGCATACCTCGTCGCGTACGGCCCGGCCGATGAGCCGACCCGCCACCGCCGCACCGTCACCGGTCCGCGCGCCGAGCTCCCCGGCGCCACGCAGGGAATGACGGTGTGGGTGAAGGCGGTGGGGCGGGATGGAATGGTGGGCTGGGATTGGGCGCGGGGGGTGGTGGAGTAGTCGACCGTCCAACCGTCCGTCCGTCCGACCATTTGTGACCCGCCACACTGCACCACACCCCGTCCGATACGACCCTGCGAAGATGAAATCGGCGCCGCTCTTCGCAGCAGTGCTTCTCACAACGGCCTGCGAGCCTCCGCCCGCCGAGCATCCGAGCGAGCCGCTTGGCCAGGGAACGCTTGCGGCGGTGCGGACGAGCGGGCTGGAGGCAGGAGCGGCACCGGGGGTTCCTTCCGACGAGCGGGAGCTCGTCAATCCGTTCGCCGACGATCCCACGGCTCTGCGCGACGGTGAACGGCTCTACAACGCCATGAACTGCACCGGGTGCCACGGCGCACGGGGCGGCGGCGCGATCGGGCCGCCGTTCGCGGATCGCGACTGGATCTACGGCGGCGAGCCGGGCCAGATCTTCGCATCGATCGCGCAGGGGCGTCCGAACGGGATGCCGTCGTTCGGCGGGCGGCTGCCGGCCGAATCGATCTGGCGTGTCGTGACGTTCGTGCGCTCGCTTTCGCCTTCTCCAGACGGGCAAGGCGGCAAGGCCGGCGCGATCGGGGAAGGCCGGACCCGGGACGACATCGCAGGCGGGCCGGGCGGCAGCTGAGCGCCGCGGCCCGGCGCATCGCAGGACAGCGAGGAGCTAGGCGTGCAGAGCGACGGGGCATTCCCCGGCGTCCAGTCGGCCTTCGAGCCGGCGGGGCAGGGGGCGGAGCAGATCGATGCGCTGGCCTTCGTGCTCACCGCGGCGGGTGCGGCGGTGTTCCTCGTCTTCTGCGTCGCGCTCGCGTACGCGCTCACGCACCGCCGGCGCCCGGCCGGCCCGCGGTCCGATGAATCCGATCGCCGGAGCACCCGGTGGATCGTGGCCGCCGGCGCCGCGATTCCACTCCTCATCCTCGTCCCGCTCCTCTTCTACACCTTTCATGCACTCAGCGCCAACGATCCTGCCAGGCGCGACCCGGCGCTCGTCGTCGAGGTTCGCGGCCACCAGTGGTGGTGGGAGGTGCGCTACGCGGACGCCGACCCCGCGAAGCGCTTCGTCACCGCAAACGAGATCAGGGTCCCGGTGGGGCGTCCGATCGAGCTGCATCTCTATTCGGACGACGTGATCCACAGTTTCTGGGTGCCGTCGCTGCAGGGAAAGATGGATCTGATTCCCGGGCGGAAGACCGTTCTCTGGCTGCAGGCGGACAGCGCCGGCGTGTATCGCGGCCAGTGTGCGGAGTACTGCGGACTGCAGCACGCCCGCATGGTGCTGCAGGTGCACGCCGAGCCGCCCGCGGAATTCGAGCAGTGGGCCGCGCGGCAGCGGCTCGCCGCGGCGCCGCGTGCGGACTCCGCCGGCCAGGCCGCCGAAGCCGCGTTCCTCGGCTCAGGCTGCATCCTCTGTCACACGGTCCGCGGCACGCCCGCAGGCGGGCGCCTCGGCCCCGATCTCACCCATCTCGCCAGCCGGGCCACGCTGGCCGGCGGCATCCTCCCGAACAACCGCGCCAACCTGATGGGCTGGGTGGCGAACCCGCAGGCGCTCAAGCCGGGAAGCAGGATGCCGAGCGTGCCGCTCGCGCCCGACACGCTGCACGCGATCGTGCATTATCTCATGGGACTCGAGTAGGATGGCGGCGCGCGCCGACCGGCACGAGGGAACACCCGAGTCGCGCCGCGCGGCGTTCGAACAGCAGTGGGAAAGCCCGAAGGGGATCACCGGGTTCCTCCGGGATGTGAACAACATCCCGATCGCCCATCGGTACATGCTGACGGGCTTCGCGTTCTTCGTCGCCGGCGGCTTCCTCGCGCTCCTGATGCGCATTCAGCTCGGCTCGCCCGAGAACACCTTCCTCGACGCGGAGACGTACAACCAGCTGTTCACGATGCACGGCACGACGATGATGTTCCTCTTCGTCATCCCGTTCATCGAGGCGCTGGCGAACTACATGCTGCCGCTCCTGCTGGGGACGCGGGACCTCCCCTTCCCGCGGCTCACGGCCCTCAGCTACTGGACCTACCTCTTCGGCGGGATCCTCCTCTACTCGAGCTTTCTCTTCGGCGTGGCGCCGGACGGCGGATGGTTCGCGTACATGCCGCTCACGGGCAAGGAGTACTCGCCGGGAATCAACCTCGATTTCTGGGACATCGGGCTCAGCGTCGCCGAGATCGCCGCACTCGGCGCGGCCTCCGAGATGATCGTGGCGATTCTCCGGATGCGGGCGCCGGGCATGACGATCAGCCGCATTCCCGTCTTCGGCTGGGCCATGCTGGTGACGGCGTTCATGATCGTGTTCGCGTTCACGCCGCTCATCGTCGGCACGTTCATGCTGGAGCTCGACCGCAAGGAGATCACGAGCTTCTTCCTCACCGAACACGGGGGTGATCCGCTCCTCTGGCAGCACCTCTTCTGGTCGTTCGGCCATCCCGAGGTGTACATCATGTTCCTCCCGGCCGTGGGGATCGTGACGCACATCGTCCAGGTCTTCTCGCGGCGGCCGGTCGTGAGCTACACGCTCGTGGTGCTCGCGATCGTGGCGACTGGATTCCTGAGCTTCGGGCTCTGGGTCCACCACATGTACACGACGGGACTCTCGCCGGTCGCGATGGGATACTTCTCGGCGGCGAGCATGATGATCGCCATCCCGACCGGCGTGCAGGTGGTGGGCTGGATCGCGACCTTCTGGACCGGGCGGCCGATGTGGCGGACGCCGCTCGTCTTCGTGCTCGCCGGTCTCGTCATCTTCGTGATCGGCGGCATCACCGGCGTCATGGTGGCGGCGGTGCCGTTCGACCAGCAGGCGCACGACACCTACTTCGTGGTGGCGCACCTGCACTACGTCCTCATCGGCGGCTCGATCTTCCCGCTCCTGGCCGGGATGTACTACTGGCTGCCGAAGATCACGGGGCGGATGCTGAGCGAAAGGGCCGGGCTCTCGAGCGCAGCGCTGATGTTCGTCGGGTTCAATCTCACGT
>DASTUP010000059.1:0-10397 GCA_035759585.1 Gemmatimonadales bacterium
GCGCACGGCGACGGTCGCGTTCGTCGTCGAGCAGGGCCTCGGGGCGCGCGGGCTGCAGACGGCGATCAACGAATCGGGACCGTACGAGGAAGTCCTGCTCATCGACGGCGGAGAAGGGGAGGCTGCCGTCTCGGTCGCGGCCGACACCCTCTCGACCGGGGAAGGCCGCGCGCGAATCGCGCGGTGGACGCTCAGGACCCGCTTCGGCGGCACTCCCGTGGAGACGGTGGACCTTGCCGATGCCGCGGAGCTCGAGCGACGCATCGCGGCGTGGCTCGGAGGCGGATCGTGAGGGGCATCCGGTCGGCCATGGTCGCGCTGGCACTCGCAGCGGCAGCCGCGCAGCCGGTGTCGGCGCAGGACAACCGCAGCGACGCGGAGCGCATGCTCCGCACGCTCGTCGAGACGTATGGACCGTCGGGGATGGAAGGGCCGGTGCGGGACGCCGTGCAGCGGCTGCTCCCGGCCTGGGCAAGGGCGGAGACCGATACGGCAGGGAATCTCCGGGTGCGCGTCGGGCAGGGTGGTGCTCCGGTCGTCTTCGTCGCGCATCTCGATGAGGTCGGATTCCGCATCACCGCGATCAACGATGACGGCTCGCTGCAGCTCGCGCGCCTCGGTGGTTTCTTTCCTTCGCTCTTCGAAGCGCAGGCGGCGCTGGTGCACACCGGCGCGCGGGCGCCGGTGCCGGGCATTTTCCGCCCGCGCACCGCGGCGGACGCACCGCCGCGCCGCACGCCGGAGGCGATCGTCGGCGACGTGGGCACCACCTCGCGCGCCGCCACCGACGCGCTCGGCATCCGCATCGGCCACACCATGACGATGCCGAAGCATTATGTGCGGCTCGCGGGGACCCGTGTCACCGGCCGCTCGTTCGACGACCGCGTCGGAGCCACTGCGCTCCTGCTCGCGCTCAACTCACTGGATCGCTCGCGGCTCGACCATGAAGTGATCTTCCTCTGGAGCGTGCGGGAGGAAATCGGGCTCGAGGGTGCCGAGGCGGCGGCGCGCGCACTCGGGCTTGCGCCACGCCGGGTGCATGCCGTCGACACCTTCGTCTCCGCCGATTCGCCGCTCGAGCATCCGGCCTTCGGTGTCGCGCGGGCGGGTGAAGGGGCCGTGGTTCGCGCGATCGACAACAGCGCGGTGGCGCCGCCGCCCCTCGTGGATTCCCTCGTGGCCCTGGCCCGGGCACGAGCCATTCCGCTGCAGCTCGGCGCGACCAACGGCGGCAACGATGGCTCCGCCTTCGCACCGTGGGGCGTGCCCGACGTCCCGATCGCATGGCCGCTCCGCTACTCGCATTCGCCGGCAGAAGTTTCCGATCTCCTGGACGTCGTCGCCCTCGGGGAACTGGTGCGGGCAATCGCGGAGGAGTGGTAGGGGTCCTTCGCGCGCCCCTTGCCCCAGCCGGCCTGCATACTGCATATTTATGCGATGCAGACTTCTCGCGGCGTCCTCGCCCTCGCCTTCTCCGGCGGCCTCGACACCTCCTACTGCGTCCCGAAGCTCGCGGATGCCGGCTGGGAGGTGCATACCGTATTCGTCAACACCGGCGGCACCTCCGACGCGCAGCGCGCCGCCATCGCCCGGCAGGCCGACGCCGTCGGGGCGGTGACCCACCACGAAGTGGACGCGCGCGCGCTCGTCTTCGACCGCTTCGTCCGCTTCCTCATCCAGGGCAATGTGCTGCGCGGCGAGGTCTATCCGCTCTCCGTCGCCGCCGAGCGGACGCAGCAGGCGATCTCGGTCATCGACGTCGCCCGCAGCATCGGCGCGTCGGCCGTTGCGCACGGCTCCACCGGCGCGGGCAACGATCAGATCCGCTTCGACATCGCCTTGCGCGTCCTCGCGCCCGATCTCCAGATCATCACGCCGATCCGCGACGAGGGGATCCGCCGCGACCAGTCGATCGCCTACCTGAGCGAGCGCGGCCTTCCCGTGCCCGAAGGCGCGGGTGCGTACAGCGTGAACCGCGGCCTCTGGGGCACGACGTGGGGCGGCGGGTGGACGCACGACACGTGGGCCGGCCCGCCGCCGGAGCTCATCGATGCGCCCGGCAATGCGCCGGCGCCGGAAGAGCACGTCGTCGAGTGGAAGGCGGGTGTCCCTGTCGCGCTCGATGGCGAGGCGCTCGACGGCGGGGCGCTCGTCGATCGCATCGGCGCGCTGGCGGATGCCTACGGGGTCGGCCGCTCGATCCATGTGGGCGAGACCGCGCTCGGCATCAAGGGCCGTATCGGCTTCGAGGCGGGTGCCGCGCTCATCCTCATCGGCGCGCACCGCGAGCTCGAGAAGCTGGTGCTCACCAAGTGGCAGTCCTTCTGGAAGGACCAGCTCGGCCGCTTCTACGGTGACCGGCTCCACGAGGGCCACTACTTCGATCCCGCGCTGCGCGACATCGAAGCGCTCTTCGCCAGCTCGCAGGCGCGCGTCACGGGCGAGACACGCGTGCGCCTGGCGCCCGGCCGCTTCCAGGTCGTGGCGGCTCGAAGCCCGTACTCGATGATGGATCCGTCGATCGCCACCTATGGCGAGGAGAACCTGCTCTGGACCGGCGACGAGGCCCGCGCCTTTGCGCGGGTTTCGGCGATTCCCGAGCTGCTGGCCGGAAAGGCCGCCCTGCGCGGTAACGGAGGAGCGTGACATGGTCGTGACCACGCGCGTCCGGCTCGACCGGATCGCATCCAGCACGCGGAACGCGCACCTCGGCACCGAGGTCATCGTCGGCGACGAGATCGTGGCCGCCGAAGGGTACGTCCTCGCGGTGCGGATCCTGGAGGACAAGTCCTCGTACAACACCGTCGAGGATCTCTCGGGCCGCATGGTCTCGCTCCGCGCGGGAGACGTGCTGGCCGGCACGCTCGGCGCGCGCCGCGCGCTCCGCGGCTATGCCGGCGAAGTTCCGCCGCACATCGCCGTGGGGGACGTCATCCACGTCCTCAATCTCGGGGGCATCCTCGGGCGCTGCACCTCGGTGAACCCGGACATCGGCCCGCCGTTCAATGCCCAGGTGCTCGGAGCCGTGCTGACGTTCCCCGCGCTCGGTGATCGCGTCGGCCGGCCGGCGCACATCCGCGATCATGCCGTGCCGGTGGCGGACCGGATCGAGCAGCGGATCCCGGTGGTCTATATCGCCGGCACGTGCATGAATGCCGGAAAGACCGTCGCGGCCACGGAGCTCGTGCGCGGGCTCTCCCGGGCAGGCCTCCGGGTCGCCGCTGCAAAGCTGACCGGCGTGTCACTCATGCGTGATGCGCTCTCGATGCAGGATGCCGGTGCCGTCGCCGCCCTCACGTTCAACGACGTGGGCATCGCGACGACGCATCCGGGCGTCACCGTCGCGAGCGCCAAGGGGATCTTCAACCGCCTCGCCGCCGCCCGGCCCGACGTGATCGTGGCCGAGCTCGGCGATGGCATTCTCGGCGAGTACGGCGTGCAGGACATCCTGCGTGATCCGGAGCTCGCTTCGCTCGGCGCCGCCTGGATCATGGCGGCGCCCGATCCGGTGGGCTGCTGGGGCGCGCTCCAGCTCATGCGCGACGAGTTCGGCCTGCCGATCACGGCGATCACCGGGCCCGCGACCGACAACGACGTCGGCCAGCACTACATCAGGGCATCGCTCGGCCTCGAGGCGTTCAACGCGCGGCGCAATCCGGACGGTCTCGTCCTCGCGGCGCGCGAGGGACTCGACGCATGGACCGCCGCCGCGGCCCCCGCGGAGGTGGGCGCGTGACGGGACTGCGCGTGGCGGTCGTCGGCGGGGCGGGGTACGCGGGCGGCGAGCTCCTTCGCCTCCTCCTCCAGCATCCGGAAGTGTCCGAGTGCGTCGCGACGAGCCGCAGCCAGGCGGGGAAGGCCATCGCGGACGTGCATCCATCGCTCGCGCCGCTCACGGAAACGCGGTTCTCCGGGGAGACCGCGGGCGAGGTCGCGCGTGGACGCGACGTCGTCTTCCTCGCGCTGGAGCATGGCGAATCGTCGCGCGTCGCGCCGGAGGTTTTCGCGGCCGGGCCGGGTCTCGTGATCGACCTCGCCGCGGATTTCCGCGTTCCGGCGCCGCGCCTCTACGAGCGGTACTACGGCGCGCATGCGGCGCCCGATTTCGTCTCGCGCTTCGTCTACGGCCTCGCCGACGTGGCGGGTGAGACGCTCCGTGGCGCGACGGCCATCGCTGCGCCCGGCTGCTTCGCCACGTCGGCCCAGCTCGCACTCTATCCGCTCGCGCCCCTCGCGGCGGCGGACCCGTCGATCGCCCCGGTGCTGTTTGCGGTCACGGGCTCGAGCGGTGCCGGGGTGCAGCCGAAGCCGACGACGCATCATCCGGCCCGCGCGCACAACATGTTCGCGTATTCGGTGCTTTCGCATCGCCACGAGGCGGAGGTGACCGGCGCGTGGCAGGAGTGGACGGGGCGCCCGGATGCGGCCGCCAGGCTCATCGTGCACTCCGGCCCGTTCGTGCGCGGAATCCACCTGACCCTGCATGCCCGCTTCGCCCATCCGCAGAAGGGCGACGCCGCGCGCCGCTATCGCGAGGCGTTCGCCGGCCGCCCGTTCGTTCGCGTGCTCGAGAGTCCGCCGGAGCTGACGCATGCGGTCGGGAGCAATTACGCGCTGCTCCATGCCGCAGAGAGCGAAGATGGCCGAGAGCTGCAGGTCTCGATCGTCCTCGACAACCTGATCAAGGGGGCGGGCGGACAGGGGATCCAGGCCATGAACCTGGCGCTCGGACTTCCCGAGACGGCGGGCCTCGATGCCGTCGGAATCTTCCCATGCTGACGGCCCCGCACACCCGTCCGGAGGCCGCCCTGCTGCCGGTCTATGCGCAGATGCCGGTGCGCCCGGTCTCCGGGCATGGGTCGTGGCTCGTGGACGAGGCGGGCGACGAATGGCTCGACGCATACGGCGGCCATGCCGTCGCCGCCACGGGCCACAGCCATCCGCACGTCGTCCGCGCGATCGCGGAGCAGGCGGCGACGCTGCTCTTCTACTCCACCGTGGTCCCGCATCCGAAGCGCGAGGCGCTCGCGCGCGAGCTCGCGCGACTCTCGCCGGAGCCGCTCGGCCGGGTGTTCTTCTGCAACTCGGGCGCGGAAGCGAACGAGAACGCATTGCATCTGGCGCGGAAAGTCACCGGCCGGCAGCGGATCGTCTCGCTCGCAGGCGGCTGGCACGGACGCACCGTTGCCACGCTCGCCGTGACCGATGGTGCGAAGTACGAGGCGGGTGCGCTCCGCGCCGGCATGCCGCTCTCGACCCGCGTTCCGTTCGACGATGCCGGCGCCCTCGGGAGCGCGGTGGACGAGTCGGTAGCCGCAGTGATTCTCGAGCCGGTGCAGGGCATGACCGGCGCGCGGGACTGCTCGCCCGACTTCCTCGCCGCCGCGCGCCGGATCTGCAGCGAGCGCGGTGCGCTCCTCATCTTCGACGAGGTGCAGTGCGGCGTCGGCCGCTGCGGGGCATTCACGGCGGCGGAGTCGTACGGCGTGGTTCCCGACGTGCTGACGCTGGCCAAGGGGCTCGGATCGGGACTTCCGATCGCCGCCACCATCACGACGCCGGATGTGGCGGCCAGGCTGGTGATCGGCGATCTCGGCAGCACCTTCGGCGGCGGCCCCGTGCCATGTGCCGCCGCACTCGCGACGATCGAAGTGATCGAGCGCGAGGGGCTGATCGGGAACGCGATCGCCGTCGGCGAGCAGCTGCGTACCGGTGCCCTCGAGCTCGGGGCTCGCGCCGTTCAGGGGCGCGGGCTTCTGCTCGGCCTCCGGCTCGAGCGGCCCGCGGCGGAGGTGCAGCGCGCGCTCTTCCGCCGCCGGATCCTCACCGGCACCTCGGCGGACCCCGCCGTGCTCCGGCTGCTGCCGCCGCTCTCCTTCAGCGCGCCGGAAGCGGACCACCTGCTCGACGCACTTCGCGAGGTGCTGCATGAAGCGTGATTACCTCGCGATGGAGGAGTGGGGCGCGCCCGATGTCGAGCGGCTCCTCGACCTCGCCGGCCGGATCAAGCGCGGCGAGATCGACGGGGGCCTCGAGCGGAAGGTGCTGGCGATGGTCTTCATGGACCCGAGCCTTCGCACCCGGAGCAGCTTCGAGACCGCGATGTTCCTGCATGGCGGCCATGCGGTGGTGCTCGAGCCGGGCAAGGGAAGCTGGACGCTCGAGACCGAGCATGGCGTGGTGATGGACGGAACCTCGGTGGAGCATGTCGTGGAGGCCGCGCGGGTGCTCGGCCGCTACGCCGATGCGCTGGCCGTCCGCGTGTTCCCGCGCGGGAAGGAGTGGGCAGTCGAGCGCGAGGATCGCGTCATCCGCGACTTTGCACGCTACTGCGAGAAGCCGGTGATCAATCTCGAGAGCACGCGCCGCCACCCCTGCCAGGGCCTCGCCGATGCGATGACGCTGCGGGAGGAGCTCGGCGCCACGCGGGGCCGGAAGTTCGTGCTTTCCTGGGCCTGGCACCCGAAGGCGCTCCCGACGGCCGTTCCCGCGAGTGCAGCCCTCGCGGCCGCACAGATCGGCATGGATGTCGTGGTCGCGCGGCCGGACGGCTTCGACCTCGACCCCGACGACATGGCGGCGATCGCCCGGGTGGCACAGGCCGCCGGTGGCTCCGTGTCGGTCAGCAACGACATGGACGCAGCCCTCGAGGGGGCGGAGGCGGTGTACGTGAAGGCGTGGGGCTCGCTCGAGCAGTTCGGGCGGCCCGAGGCCGAAGCGGCGCTCCGCGCACCGCATCGCGCGTGGCGGCTCACCGCCGATCGCCTGCGTGCCACGAAGGAGGGGAAGGCGATCGCGATGCACTGCCTTCCCGTCAGGCGGAACGTCGAGATCGACGATGCGGTCCTCGACGGCCCGAATTCCGTCGTCGTCGATCAGGCGGAGAACCGGCTCCATGTGCAGCGCGCGCTGCTGCTGGAGCTGATCGGAGCGTAACGGCAGCAGTCGGGAGTCCGCTCCCGCTTTCAAGGAGAGACGGATGGCCATCGACCCCACGAAGGGGATTGCAGGCTTGAAGGGCGCGCTCCGCTACGTGCGCGCGTACCGTGACCAGGTCTTCGTCGTGAAGCTCGGCGGGGACGTGCTCGATGATCCCGACGTGCTCGATCAGGCGGCGGCGCAGCTCGCGCTGCTCTCGTCGCTCAGCATCCGGATCGTCGTCGTGCATGGTGGCGGCCCTCAGGCGAGCGCGCTGAGCCGGCGGCTCGGCCAGGAGCCGAACATCGTCGCCGGCCGCCGCGTCACCGACGATGCGGCGCTCGAAGTGGCGAAGATGGTCTATGCCGGCCAGCTGAATACCGACCTCATCTCCGCGCTGCGCGAGCATCGGGTGCAGGCGGTCGGGCTGAGCGGCGTGGATGCCGACCTCATCACGGCGCACCGGCGCCCCCCGGTCGACGTGGTCGACGATGCGGGGAAGCGCATGCGCGTGGACTACGGCCACGTCGGCGATCTCGACCGCGTCGATCCCCGCGTGCTCGTCACGCTGATGGAGTCGCGCTTCGTGCCCGTCGTCGCGAGCCTGGCCGGCGACGACGAGGGCAACGTCTACAACGTGAACGCCGACACCGTGGCGGAGGCGCTGGCGACGGCGCTCCGCGCGCAGAAGCTGATCTTCCTGACCGGCGCCCCTGGCGTGCTGCGCGACCGGAACGATCCCTCGACGCTCGTCACGTTCGCCGATCCCGACGACCTCGCCGAGCTGATGCGGAGCGGCGCGCTCGCGGGTGGCATGCGGCCGAAGGTGGAGGCCTGCATCCGTGCCGCGACCGGCGGGGTGGAGCGCACGCACATCATCGACGGGCGCGCGGAGGATGCACTGCTCCTCGAGGTGTTCACCGGTGCCGGCTGCGGCACGATGATCGTCGGGCGAAAGGAGAAGGCGACCTACCTTGGCGTTGACCTGGCCGGCTGAGATCGAGCTCCTGCAGGAGCTCGTCGCGACGCCGTCGATCAGCGGGAACGAGGAAGCGGTCGGACGCCTCGTCGAGGAGACGGCGAGACGACGGGGACTCGACGTGGTGCGCGACGACGCCGGCGTGCGGGTCGAGGTGGCCGGTCGCGCGCCGGGCCGGACTCTCGCGCTCGTCTCGCACCTGGACGTCGTGCCGCCGGGCGAGGGATGGGTGCGCGACCCGTTCTTCCCGTCCATCGAGGAGGGACGGCTCTACGGCCGGGGCTCCGGCGATGCGAAGGGGCCGGTCGCGGCGATGTTGACCGCTGCGATGGACGTTGCCGAGAAGGGCGGACTCGCAGCGGGTCGCCTCGTCGTGATCCTTGGCTACGGCGAAGAGACGCGGAACACCACGATGCCGGCGGCCGTCGAGCGAACGGGTGGCATCGATGCCGCCATCGTGGGAGAGCCGACGAACCTCGACATCGCCGTGGCGCAGCGGGGGCTGATGATGGTGGATCTCGTGGCGCGCGGCGATCAGCGGCACGCGGGCTATGCATCCGAGGACGGCACGTTCACCAACGCGGCCGTGTCGCTCGCGGCAGACCTGCTGCTGCTTTCGACCCTTTTCCCCGACCGGCCGCATCCGGTGCTCGGCGCGCCGACGGTGACGCCGACGATGCTCGAGGGCGGCGTGAGCCGGAACGTCACTCCCCCGCAGGCGCGCGCGGTCCTGGACGTGCGAAGCACGCCTGCGTGGCCGCATGCGGAGATCGCGGAGCGCCTTCGCGAGACCCTCGAATCGGACGTGATCGTAACGTCCGACCGGCTGGTGCCGTGCGAGACCCCAGCGGGCTCGCGCCTGCTCGCCGTCGCGTCGCAGGTGCGGCCACAGGCCGCGCGGTTCGGAAGCCCGACCTGTTCCGACTGGGTGTTCCTGCGGCACCTGGATGCCATCAAGTGCGGCCCGGGTACGAGCCGCCGGTCCCACACGCCGGACGAGTACATCGACCTGCACGAGGTGACCGCGGCCCGCCGCTTCTACGCCCGCGTCGCCGAGGAGTACCTCAGATGACGCGGAAGCGCCCGCGGGCGCGCGCCGCGGGGCAGACGCTCTGGGCTCCGGCCGGAAGATACGACGCCCCGGACGCGCGAATGCTCGCGTACACGGTCGGCGACGATCGTGTGTGGGATGCTCGCCTCGTGCGCTGGGACATTCTCGGCAGCCTCGGCCATGCCGCCGGCCTTCGTCGCGCGCGCATCATCTCGGAGCGCGAATACGCGCGGATGCAGCGCGCGCTGCGATCCGCCCTGCGCGCGGCGGCCGGCGGCGACCTCGTCATCGGGGAGGCGCACGAGGACGTGCACTCCGCGGTCGAGCTCTGGCTCACCTCCCGCCATGGATCACTCGGCGAGCGCCTGCACACGGGCCGTTCCCGCAACGACCAGGTTGCGACGGACCTCCGGCTCTACCTGAAGGACCGCGCGCTCACGCTTCATGCGGCGTCACTCGAGCTCGCAGGCGCACTTCTCGCCTTTGCGGCGGAGCATCGTACGGCGCTCATGCCCGGCTACACGCACCAGCGCCGGGGAATGCCGTCGTCGGCTGGTCTCTGGGCGGCGGGATACGCGGAGGGGGTCCTCGACTCGGCCGAATCGATCGCCGGGATCTGGCCGCGACTCGATCGCTCACCGCTCGGCTCGGCGGCCGGCTACGGCGTCCCGTTGCCGCTCGACCGGGAGGCGGCGGCGCGAGCACTCGGATTTTCCGGGATCGACAACGCGGTGACGTCGGTCCAGGGTGCGCGCGGAAAGCTCGAGGCGGCAGTGCTCTTCTGGTGCGTGCAGATCGGCCACGACCTCGGCCGGCTTGCATCCGACGTGATTCTCTACACCGCCGACGAGTTCGGCTTCTTCGTCCTCCCGGCCGATCTCGCGACCGGATCGAGCATCATGCCGCAGAAGCGGAATCCTGACCTTTTCGAGCTGACCCGCGCACGCGCCGGAGCGGTGCAGGGAGAGCTGGCCGGCACCCTCGCGATCTCGGCGAAGCTCACCGGCGGCTATCACCGCGACTTCCAGCTGCTCAAGGGTCCGCTGATGCGCGGGCTCGACGCAACGGAAGAGATGGTCGGGATGATGTCTTCCGTGTTGCCGCGGATCGGCGTCGATCGAGCGCGTGCGCTCGCGGCACTCGATGGCCCGACACTCGCCACCGACGAAGTGATGCGCAGGGTGAGAGGCGGCGAGCCGTTCCGGAGCGCGTACCGGGCAGTCGCGGCGGCCGTCAAATCGGGAGCGACCATGCCGGCGCTCGCGCCGGCGGAGATCATCGGGGCGCGGCGGAGTACGGGCGGCGCTGGAAACCTCGCACTCGGCGCGGCCGGCGCGCGGCTTCGCGCCGCGCGCGCCTGGAACCGGCGTGAGCGGCGCCGCTTCGACCGGGCGATGAACGCGCTGGCCGGGAGGAGAACGGGATGACCGCCGACCGCCGGAAGCGCCA
>DASTUP010000060.1:0-8526 GCA_035759585.1 Gemmatimonadales bacterium
GGCGCAAAGCTCCCGGCAGCGACGGCAGGTGAGGAGATGAAAACGATCGAATCGATCGCGACGAGGTCGATCGGCAGGCGCTCCAGCGATGCGACGCCAAGCGCACCGATCTCCACGGGCCGATCGTCGATGAGCAGCGTCCATCCGTCTTCGGGCCCGGCGGCAAGTCCGCCGGCACGCGCGCGCCAGGTAAAATCGTCGACGGTGGTGGCGCTCCAGGCGGGAGCGAGTCGCGCGGCCTCGCCGAGGCGGAGCAGCCCCGCGTTCTCGATCATCTCGCGGGTCACCACCTCGCGGCCGGGTGCGCCACCGGCCGGCGCCTGTGCGCGCGCGCCGCCGAATGGAAGGACGGCGAGCGCGGCCATCACCGGTATCAGTCGAGGAAGTCGCGCAGCCATTCGGGGGAAACGAACGTGCGCCGGAGCCCGGCCGAGAGGGTGAGCTCGCGGATGCGCGGCTCGGTGAAGACGAGACGCCCCCCCGCCCCGCCGATCACGCTCCAGCCCCGTCCGAGGCTGCCGTCGAGCTCGGTTACGAGCTCGGTTGCGACTTCGTTCTCGCTCCGGGCGTATTCCGGCAGGGATTCGTCGTCGAACTGAAGGTCGTAAACGCCGAGGCGGACGCCGGTGCGCCACCTGAGGCGGCGGACCGGTCGCAGGGCGGCGCCCCAGCCGATGAAGGTGTAGCGAGCGCGAAACCCAGGAACGTCCGCAACCCGGGAATCCAGCGAGGACTGCGCAATCCCAATTTCGACCGTCCCGGTGTAGAACGGAAACAGCGCGCGAATCTCGATGCCGGGCGATGGCTCCCACCCCGCGAGGTTGGCGCTCCGGCCTGCGTCGAGCGCCACGCCGAGCGAGAGGGCGGCGGTGCCGAAGGGAACCGATGATGGCGACGGGGATTGGGCGTCCGCGGGAAGCGCGGTCGCGGCCAGGAACAGGAGCGTGAGCGTGCTGGTCCGGAGCATGCGGGAAGATACCGCGGCGGAATGAGGGCGGTGGGACTCGAACCCACGACCTAGGGATTAAAAGTCCCTTGCTCTACCAGCTGAGCTACGCCCCCGGCGCTCCAAACGTCGCACGCAGACCGGCCAAACTCAAGCAGGCTCGCTTGCCGGCCGTTTCGATTGCGGGTACTCTCCTCCGATGCCCGAGACCCGACGCTCGAACGTCATCGTCATTACCGGCACCGACAGCGGCGCCGGGAAGACCTGGGTCGCCGCCGCGCTTGCCCGCGCGCTCGGCGCCCTCGGCGCGCGCGTCGTGGCGATCAAGGCGGTGGACATCGGATGCCGCGACGACCGGAGGGAAACGGAAGACGGAGTGGTGCTCGCAAAAGCCACCGGGCAGAAGGCGCCGACCGAGGCGCTGCTCCGGTTCCGCGAGTTCCTGACGCCCGTGCTGGCCGCAGAGCATGAAGGTCGCACCATCGACTTCGACGAACTGCTGATGAAGGTCGAGGACGCGGGCGCCGACGCCGACGTCGTGCTGCTCGAGGGTAACGGAGGGCTGCTCACCCCGATCACCTGGGACTGGTGCATCGTGGACGTGGCGCAGGCGCTGGAGGCGCGCATGCTCGTGGTCGGCAGCGACCGGATGGGCATCGTGAACCAGGCGCTGCTCACGCTCGGCACGATCGAGCTGGCGTCGGTCCCCGTCACTCACCTCGTCCTCACTCCGCCGCAGGCGCCCGACCTCTCGACCGGCTCGAACGCGGCGGCCATCGCCCGCCTCGCCGGCTTCCCGCGCATTCACGAAGTTCCCCGCACCGACGATCCCGCCACAGCCGCCGCCTCCCTCCGCGAGGTCGCAGCGTCGCTCTACCCCGTCGCGCCAGCGCCCGGGCTCGGCTGAAAGATTTTATTCATTTTTTGACGCGAACGCACGAAGTCGCGAAGGCATGAAGAACTGATGATTGGTGGGTGCACCCACAAAGCTCCTCTTCGTGCCTTCGCGTCTTCGTGCCTTCGTGCCTTCGTGCCTTCGCATCCAGAAAAAAAGATTTCAATCCAGAAACGCGAAGTCGAGTTGTGCGACCGGCGCGAAGCTCGTGCGGTGGTGGCGGGTGGCGCCGTGGGTGCGGAGGCCTTCCTGGTGCTCGAGGGTGCCGTAGCCGGCGTTGGTTTCCCAGCCGTAGCCGGGGTGGCGCACGGCTAGGCGGCGCATGAGCGCGTCGCGCACCGTCTTGGCCACGATGCCCGCGGCAGCGATCGAGTGGCAGCGCGCGTCGCCGTCGACCAGCGCCTCGTGCGGGTAGCCGATCTCGGGAAGGGGAAGTCCGTCGATGATGATGCGGAAGCCGTCGAGGCCATCGGTGGCGCGGCGGAGGGCGCGGCGCATGGCGACGGCGGTGGCGACCCGGATGTTCAGCCGATCGATCTCGCGGACCGACGCGGCGCCCACCGCGATGCGCAGCGCCTTGCAGCGAATGGTATGCGCCAGCGCTTCGCGGCGATGGCCAGGGAGGGTCTTGCTGTCCCGCACCCCGCGCACGCCGCGGCAGTTGGCGGGAAAAACGACGGCCGCGGCCACCACTGGACCAGCCAGGGGACCGCGACCGACTTCATCGACTCCGACGAGCAGGTGCGCCTCCGCCCAGGCCGCCCGCTCGCGCGAGAGGGTTGGACGAGGGAGCGTCACCGCCTCAGCCCTCGCGCTTCTCCCGGATGCGCGCGGCCTTGCCGCTCAGCTTGCGCAGGTAGTAGAGCTTGGCGCGGCGCACGCGGCCCCGGCGGACGACGTCCACCGCCGCGATCGACGGGCTGTGCACCGGGAAGATGCGCTCGACGCCGACGCCGGCGGAGATCTTCCGGACCGTGAAGTTCTCGGAGATGCCGCCGCCACGCTTGGCGATGACCAGCCCCTCGAACGCCTGCAGCCGCTCCTTCTCGCCTTCCTTCACGCGCACCTGAACGCGCACCGTGTCACCGGGCTCGAACGCAGGCATGTCCGCACGCAGGCCTTCACGGGCCACTTCCGCCAACCGCTCCATTGTCGCACCCTCCGTTGAATTCCGCGGGCTCGAGCCCGCCCTAACATAAATCAGTCGTGCAGCCGTGCCCAGAGATCGGGGCGACGTTCCTGCGTGAGCCGTTCCGATTCGCGCCGGCGCCAGGCCTCGATGTCGGCGTGGTTTCCCGACCGCAGGACGTCCGGCACTTCCATGCCCCGGTACTCCGGCGGCCGCGTGTAGCTGGGCGGACTCAGGAGCCCGTCGTAATGCGAGTCGCCGCTCGCCGACTCGTGATCGCCCAGGGCGCCGGGAAGGAGCCGGACCACGGCGTCGAGTACGCAGAGCGCCGCCGGCTCTCCTCCGCTCAGAACGAAGTCCCCGATCGAGACCTCTTCTGCCCCGAGTCCCTCGACCACCCGCTGGTCCACGTCCTTGTAGTGGCCGCAGAGGAGCGTGAGCTGCGGCTCCAGCGAGTAGCGCACCGCATCGTCGTGCGTGAAGGGCCGGCCGCGCGCGGAGAGCAGCACGACGCGCCCCGGTCCCCCCTCCAGCGACTCCACCGCCTCGAAGAACGGCTCGGGCTTGAGCACCATCCCCGCCCCGCCGCCGTACGCGTAGTCGTCCACCGTGCGGTGCCGGTCGTGCGTGAAGTCCCGGAGCTGCACGAACCGGAAATCGACGAGACCGGCAGCCGCGGCGCGGCCCACGATGCTCGTGCCCACCCACGGGGCGAATGTTTCCGGGAACAACGTGATGATCGCGATTCGCATGGGCGACGCAGGCGTCGCCCCTACGGTCGGCGGCCCGGATGCATCGGCGCCGATCCGATCATTCATCGATCAACCCGGCCGGCGGCGCCACGACCAGCCGCCGTTCCCCCCGGTCCACGCTCAGCACGAATTCCTTCCGGTACGGCAGCAGGAACTCGCGCTTCGGGCCCTGCACTTCGATCATCAAACCGCCCGGCAGCTCGTACACTCCCGAGACCAGGCCGAGCGGTGTCCCATCCTCGTGGCGTACCACGAACCCCTCGAGCTCGTGAACGTAGACCTCGTTCCCCTCCGGCGGCGCCAGCGTCTCGGCCGGCGCACCCAGGAAGAGGCCCCTCCACGGCTCCCAGGCGTCGCGGTGGTCCACGCCCCGGATCTTCATCAGCCACTCGCGGTGGTAGCCGCGGCTCCGCTCGATCTCGAACGGCCCGGCGACTTCGTCACCCTCGAGGTTCACCAGCCAGACGGACCGGCCCGGAGCGAACGCGTGCTCCGGATCGTCGGTCAGCGGAAAGACCGCGATGTCTCCCTTGAGACCGTGCGGCTTCCGGAGGCGGCCCACCACCAGGTGGCGGGCGCCTTCCGAGCGCGCGCCCTCTGGCATCGTGCCGCGCTTACGCCGACGGAAGCGCGCCGGCGCGCTTGAGGAGCGCCTCGACCGTATCGGTCGGGGTCGCGCCCTTGGCGAGCCACGCCTTCGCCTTCTCGACGTCGAGCGTCATCTGCTTCTCGCCCTCGAGCTTCGGCTGGTAGGTGCCGATGATCTCGATGAAGCGGCCGTCGCGCGGCGCTTCCTTGTCCGCGACGACGATGCGGTAGATCGGGAGCTTCCTGCGGCCGGTGCGGCGCAGTCGAATGCGAGTGGCCATGCGTGTCCTGTTCCTGTGCTCTGCGGGTTAACCGGGGAAACCACCACGGCCGAAAGGAAGGTTGCCCATCCCCCCGGTCTTCCCCGCGATCTTCATGAACTTCTGCATCTGCTTGAACTGCGTCAGCAACTGATTCACTTCCTGCACGCTGCGGCCCGAGCCCTTCGCGATCCGGAGCCGGCGCTTGCCGTCGATCAGGTCGGGGTTCCCCCGCTCCTTCGGCGTCATCGAGAGCACGATGGCCTCGACGTGCTTGAGCTTCTTATCGTCCACGTTCGCGGCCTGCAGCATCGCGGGGTTCACCCCCGGGAGCATGCCGAGCACGTTCTTGAGCGGTCCCATCTTCTGCATCTGCCGCATGGCGCCCAGGAAGTCCTGGAGGTCCAGGCCCTTCTTCGTCTTGACCTTCTTCGCCAGCCGCTCGGCTTCCTTCTCGTCGACCGCGACCTGCGCCTTCTCGACCAGCGAGAGTATGTCTCCCTGCTGGAGGATGCGCCCGGCGAGCCGGTCGGGGTGGAAGGTCTCGAGCGCGTCGAGGCGCTCCCCCACGCCGATGAACTTGATCGGCGCCTTCGTGACCCCGTAGACGGAGAGCGCGGCGCCGCCACGTGCATCGCCGTCCATCTTGGTCAGCACGACGCCGGTGATGCCGAGCGCGTCGTGAAAGCCTTTCGCGATCCGGACCGCGTCCTGGCCCGTCATGCCGTCGGCCACGAGCAGGATCTCGTGCGGCGAGATGGCGGCCTTGAGCTTGACCAGCTCGCCCATCATCTCGTCGTCTATCTGCAGGCGGCCGGCCGTGTCGACGATGACCGTGCGCGCCCGCTCGCGCGTCGCGGCCGCGAGCCCGTTCTTCACGAGCTTCACGACGTCGGCCTGCCCCGGCTCCGCGTACGCCTCGACTTCGACCTGCCTGCCCAGCGTCTGCAGCTGTTCGGCGGCGGCGGGACGATACACGTCGGCCGCGACGAGGAACGGCGCCTTCTGCTCCGCCTTGAGCCGCTTCGCGAGCTTGCCGGCCGTCGTCGTCTTGCCGGAGCCCTGGAGGCCGACCATCAGGATCACGGTCGGCGGAACCGAGGCGAACGCGAGCGGCGCCTGCTTCTCGCCGAGGAGCGTGACGAGCTCATCGTAGACGATCTTGACGAGCTGGTGGCCGGGGCGAACGTCCTTGATCGTGGCGAGGCCGACGGCCTTTGCCTGGACGCGCTCGAGAAATTCCCGCGTGAGCTCGAAGCTGACGTCCGCTTCGAGAAGCACCCGCCGGATCTCGCGCAGCCCTTCCTTGACCGCCTCTTCGGTAAGAACGCCCCGCCCCGTGAGCTTCTGGAGCGCGGCGTTCAGTTTGCCGGATAGCTCGTCGAACATAAGCCCAGAAGAGTAGCAGGGTTACGCGGTTTTGGGAAGGGACGGGGGGTGGAGCTGAATCCGGGCTGTTCGCGAGTTGGTTTCCGAGTCGGGCGGGCTGAAAAAAGCGCACGAAACCACGAAAGGACGAAAGGCGCCGTGGTCGCGATGGCCCTGGCTAGTCCGGCGGCGCTCCGGCAGAATCGCGAAACCGCGAAGCTGTTTTTCTGTGGGCTTCCCCGAGGGCTCCGCGCCGGGCGTACCGGGAGCCCACAAACAATTCTTTCCAGTCCCAGGCAGGCGAGCCGGTGGCAATCGCGCGCACCGGGGCCCATTCGCGGGCTTTCAGTTCCTTTCGTGTTTCGCGATTTGCCCATGCCCGCCCGGGGCAGCGATCTCCTCGCGACCACGGCGCCTTTCGTCCTTTCGTGGTTTCGTGTGCGCTTTCTTCTGCTCGGCGAGATCGAACGCCGCTCCAGGCAACTATTGGAAGAGGAGATTCACCAGAAACGCGACGACCCCCACTGCGCCGCCGAGGACGTAGCCGAGCTTCACGATGAGGTCCAGCTCCTTCTGTGTGACGTTGCGGACGATCTCTTCCATGCGCTGGGTGGAGAAGCCGCGGACTTTCTGCTCGACCATTTCCTGGACGTTGAGCTGCTGCACGATCCGGGGGATTTCCCGCTGGACCCAGACCCAGGAGGCGGAGGCGACGTTCTCCCGTAGGCGCGCCACCGATTCTTCGCCGAGCCATGCCGAGGGCCGGCCGAGCGGACGGGAGAGGAGGCGGTCGGCCATCTGCGTGACGCCGTCCTCGACCCACTGTCTTCCCCGCTCTCCCGACAGCACCTCGGCCGCATAGCGCACGGTCCGGTCGCGCGGGACGACGCCGATCAGGTCGTTCCATGTGCGCCGCTCGACCGCGTCGATGAGCCGGTCCACCATCTTCGCCAGCGCCTCGCGGGTGGCATCGTCTCTCGCGACGCGAACGAGCCAGTCGCCCAGGGTCTGCTCGAGCGCGTCCCGCTTTTCCGGCGAGAGTCGCCTCAAGCGCTCGGAGAGCGGCATGCGCAGGAAGTTCACGACCGCGTCGTTCACCGCTCGCGTGACCTGTGCCTTCATTCCCGGGTCGGAGACCGCCTCGGCAAAACGGTCGAACCCCTCCGCCTCGAAGCCGTCGACCAGCCGCTCGATCGTGCGGTCGGTGACGACGAGCTTCGCGAGGATCCGTTCGTGGAGGAGGAGATCGCGCACCGAGTGGTCGAACGCATCGCGGAGCGCGAGCTCGATCTTCTCGCGGGCTTCGGGATCGCCGAGCAGGGCGCTCAGGCGCTCGAGCGCGATCGGGAGGTAGTCGGTGATCGCGTGCTCGACGGCGCCGATGAGGCCGGGGGGAAGCCGGTCGAGAAGCGGCCGATTGTCCGCCTCGAGCTTCTCGAGCTGCGTCGATACGAACCGTCGCAGCGTCGTCTCGAGCTCGTCGCCCTCGGCGAGGCTCCCGACCCATCCCTGCACCTTTCCGGCGATCAGCTCGCGATGCCCGCCCGCGAGCGCCCCTCCGATCGGCCGCTCGCCCACCTCGGCCGCGATCCGGTCGATGAACCCTCCGACCATCCGGGCGAAGTCGTCCCCCTCCGCCCAGGCGGCGACGTGGTCCGCCACCTTCGGCGCGAGCCCGGCGACAGCCTCGTCGAGCGAGCGCACCACCTCCGGACTGAGCTGCTCCCGGAGCGGCCCGCGCTCCTGCTCGAGCAGCGTGCCGAGCGCGCCGCCGATCGCATCGGTGAATGCGGCGCGCACCGCCGGCGCGCCGAGCCGCTCGCTCAGGTCCTCGGGCGTGAGGAGCCGCTCGCCGACGGTCTTCCCGATGCTCTTTGCGAGGCGCTCCTTGTTCTTCGGGATGGCGCCCTGGACCTTGAACGGGCCGAATCCCCGAAGGTCATAGGGATGGAAAAGCATCCAGATGGCGACGGCGTTCGTGACGCCACCCGAGATCGCGCCGACGGCGATCGTGACGAGGCCCTGCACCAGCGTGGCGGAGTCCATGGGTCCGGAAGGTACGAGCGGGCGGGGGAAAAAAGAATCCGCGCGGGAGCGGATGACGCAGATGGATCGGGGGGGGGCAGGCATGATGACTTCCGCGTACGCACGGCGGCTCCAGCGGCGGCGCAGCCGGCGACCGCCGCCGTCCCGCGAGAATCCTATCGGGCAGGGACTAACTGGTATCGAAGCCCCGGCCGCCCCTCGATATCCGTCGACTCGAGCCGCGCCCGATAACCCTCGCGTTGCATACTCGCCAGCTTCGCCCCGATCCCGACCGCAAACCGATCCCGATGCCGCGCGTCGTCGAAGGCAATGAGCCACTCGAGTGCAGGCCCGGCATCGGTTTCGAGGACGCGATAGCGATCGCCCGCCCAGCCGAGCGGCACGCTGTAGGGAACTTCGTCATTGCCGCTCAGCGCCGCGCCGAGGATGCGGATCTCGAGCTCGCCGAGCGCGTCCTCGTGAATCACTCGGCGATCCGGCGGCTCGAAGGTGACCGCGAGCGGACGGTCGCCTGCCGCGTAGCGTTCGGGGTGGAGGATCTG
>DASTUP010000061.1:0-4721 GCA_035759585.1 Gemmatimonadales bacterium
TCTCGACGAGTCTCGATGCCGCTGTACGGGTCGTAGGGGTACGCGGGCAGGCGCCCCGCAACCGTCCGCGCGCGAAACGTGCGACCTCGCCAGGCGTGGAAGCGACCGGCCTCATCGCGGTCAGCTTGCCACGGCCGTGTCTCCCAGGCCCGCGCTCGCGGTCAGCAGCAAGTTGACCGCGAGACGTTTGCGGCCGTCGCCGTTCCGAGACGGAGGCGGAGATACTTAGCCGGTCTTGGCGATGATGCCCCGCATCTCGTCGGCGTCGAAGGCGCGGAGCGTCGTCGTCCGGACGTTGCCCTGCGAGGCGAGCGCGAGAGCGAACGCCGTCGCGCTCTCGTCGTCCGGCGCCTCCGAGACGGCGACGACGTCGTACGGGCCGATCGTCCAGTAGATCTCCTTCAGGCTGCCGCCGAACTTGCCGGCCAGCTGCTTGCCCGCCTCGGCCCGGTCGACCGTCTCCTTGAACGCCCCGACACCCTTGTCGGTCCAGTTGATGAGGCTGATGTAGGTCGGCATCGCTCCTCCTTTCAGGGGGTCACGCCATGAATCCAACTCTCAACCCGAGCCCGTTTCAAGACCCGGGGAGGAGCTCTAGTCCCTGGGCTCGACGACGACCGAGGGCGCGGAACGGCGGGCGGCATCCCACACTGCCTCGCAACCTGACTGCGGGAGCGGGTTTAGAGCGCGCCAGCTACACGATCACGGAGCCCGGATGAACCCGATGCCGGACGCCACAGGTTCCGTAGCATCACGTGCCACAAAGTGAGCCGAGGAGCGGCGAAATCCAGAGATTGGGCCACTCCAGGCGCTGGGATCAGGGTGCGTGTCGCGGTTCCGCCAAGGGGCGACAGCAGAGCGGTCGGGTTCGCCTTCGAGCGCGTCTGCGCCCGCCGGGTGAAGGGGAGGCTTGATCTGGGTAAAGGGAAACAACACCGGGCCGCTCGCGTTGGATCACCATCCTTCCCGTCCCGTGGCAGCGCTGCTCGGAGTGCCGTGCCACGTCTGCGAGCGGCCCTGCCGGGTGGATCGGCGCCGCGGCCGCCCGCCTCTCCTGTTCTCGTGTACGGGTTCCACGCACCTGACAGTCAGCACGAGCCCCGATGTCCGCGGTCGGTCGATCTGGGAGACTGGCGCCGAAGGAGGTTGCGATGGCCAGTCTGACGGATGTGCACGGGAAAAGCTGGTACCTGCTCGCGCACACCGAGGGGTACCGGGTCGACAGCGAGAGCGGTGAGCGCGTAGGTGTCGTGGATCGCGTGCAAGAGTCGGAAGGCAGGTTCGAGTTCGAGCCCAAGGCGTTAGTCGTTCGATCCCTGAGCAGCGCCCGCGAGGTCGTCGTTCCGCTCGACCAAGTCACCGAGATACAGGTCTGGGACGAGCGGATCGTCGTGCCGGAGGCAATCGGCAGACGTCTGGAGTCGAAGACGGATCGCCGGGTGTTGACGGGGGCACGAGGCGGCACAGTGAAGAGTCCGGGTGCAGCCGCGCCTAACTCACCTGCCGTCCCGCCCAGCCAGATCCGGCCGCGGACGGTCGGGAAGCGACGGCAGCCGCGTGGGCGCTCAGAAGCCGAGCGTCTGCGGATTGCGTTGCTGTCCCCGGTCTGGTTCCCGGTGCCACCTCCCCGCTACGGCGGCATCGAAGCGGTCGTCGCGCTGCTCGCCGAAGCCCTGAGCGACGCCGGCCACGAGGTAACGGTCTTCGCCTCCGGAGACTCCCAGACACGCGCGACGGTCTCGTGGATGTACGCCCAGGCCCCGAGCGAACGCATCGGTGAGCCGCTTCCTGAGCTCCGCCACGTTCTCGCCTGCTACGAGCGCGCGAGCGAGTTCGATGTCATCAGCGACCACACGGGCCCCTTCGCCGCTGCGCTGGGCGGGCTCAGCGCAGCACCAGTTCTGCACACGGTGCACGGCCCTCTCGACGGCGAGCTCGGTGAGGTCTACGAACAGATCGCTCGCGTCTCGCCGCGCGTCGGGCTGATCTCCGTCTCGCGCAGCCAGCGCAGACCTCATCCCTCCCTACCCTGGGTGGCCAACTGCCCAAACGCGATCGATCCCTCACGTTTCCCGTGGAGTCGGACGCGCAGCGACTACCTGCTCTTTCTCGGCAGGATGGCGCGCGAGAAGGGCTGCCACCACGCGATCGCGGTCGCGCAGGCGACTGGGCTACCGCTGAAGATCGCCGCCAAGTGCCGTGAGCCGGCGGAACGCGCGTACTTCGCGGAGCTCGTCGAGCCGTACCTCGGAGGTGGGATCGAGTACGTCGGCGAAGTCGGGCACGACGAGAAGGTGGAACTCCTGCGGAGTGCCCGCGTGACCCTCTTCCCTGCCGACTGGGAGGAGCCGTTCGGACTGGCCATGATCGAGTCGCTGGCCTGCGGCACGCCCGTCGTAGCCACCCGGCGCGGCGCCGTGCCCGAGGTGTTGGACGACGGCCGCACCGGCATCATCGTCGACGATCACAGCGAGCTCGCGGCGGCGATTCCCGAGGCCGATCGAATCGACCCGGCCGAGTGTAGACGCGCTGTCGAGGAGCGCTTCTCGCCCAGGGTTCTCCTCGCAAGCTACATGCGCGCCTTCCATGTCGCACTCGAGCAGGCCCCCCGCTCGGCCGCGACCGCAGCGATTCCGTATTCCCGTATCCCGAAGCCTAGGTGACGTGCCTCAAGACGTTGTGAACGGCTGAAAGGCTGTCCGGGCCCTGCCGAAGGCTGTGGGTCTCTGAGGACTCACAGGATTGAAGCGAGCCTGCCTGCGCCGCGCTACATCCTGGTTGCGCCCCCGCGGTGAAGCGGGCGGGTCACCCTACCTTGTCGCTTCTCTTGCGAAGGCCGGCCATGAGACGCTCTTTGTACTCCGCCACTCAGCCACGATGCCCGGAGTCGGCGGACTGGCGGAGTCGTTAGCTGGAGCGCGCGCCGGGCCGAGGTCTTTGTCGCACTGAGATGTGAATCGCGGCGAGGTGACGGTGCGGTCGGGACCACGCGGGTGCGGTCGGGCCGGAGGCCCGACCGGCGAAGGTGTCGCGCAGGGCTGAGCTCAGGCGGCGGCCTCCATACTGACGTTGAAGCCGAGTGCCTCGAGCTGGCGCACGAGCCGACGCGCGCGGTGCTCGGGCGAGTAGCGGCGGGCGAGCCAGTCCGGGCCGAGTTCGCGGTAGGGCACCCGGTCGCGGACGATGTGGTAGTAGGCGACGAGGATGTCGTGCCGCGTGGCGCCGATCGCCTTCGGCGTGCCGCGGCGGCCGCGGATCTGCCAGTAGTGGGAGGCGAGGTAGGTGCCCTTGCTGCGCGCTGCAGCCTGCGCCGACTCGCTCAGCGCTTGCCGCAGCCACTTCGAGCCCCGTCGCGTCTTGCCCGAGTAGCGCTTGCCGGCCGAGGTGTTGGTGCCGGGGCAGATCCCGGCCCAGGAGGCGAAGTGGCCGACGGTCGGGAAGACCGACATGTCGATGCCGCACTCGGCGATCAGCACCTGCGCGGTGCGCAGCTTGACGCCGGGGATCGTGCAGAGGAGCTCGATCAGCTCGGCCATCGGCTCTGTGACCTCGGCGATGCGTTGATCGAGGGTTTCGATCGCGAGGTCGAGGCTGTCGATATGGGTGAGCAGCTGCACGACGAGCACGCCGTGATGGGCGAGATCGAAGCGGTGCGCGAGCGCCTCGCGCAGCTGCGGGATCTTCGAGCGGAGCCTGCCACGCGCGAGCTCGGCCAGCTCGGCCGGGTCGCTGACCCCGCCCAGCAGGGCCTCGAGCATCGCCCGCGCCGAGACCGAGTAGGTGGCCGAGGCGACGCTGGTCAACTTGATCCCGGCGGCCTGCAGCACCTTCTCCAGGCGCTGGATCGCCCGTGTGCGCTCCTCGATCTGCGCCTTGCGCAGGCGGGTGAGGTCGCGCAGCCTGCGGATCTCCGGCGGCGGGACGAAGCTCGGCCGCACCAGCCCGTGCTCGACGAGCTGACAGATCCAGGCCGAGTCGATCACGTCGCTCTTGCGGCCGGGGACGTTGCGCAGATGCCGGGCGTTCAGGAGCCAGCACTGAAAACGCGGCTCGAGCGCGTCGAAGACCGTACGCCAGTAGATCCCGGTCGCCTCCATCCCGACCAGCGTCACCCCGAAGGCCTCCAGCCAGTCGCCGAGCGCGTGCAGCTCGCCGATCGTCGAACCGAATCCACGCGTGTGCTGCTCACGCTGCCGGCGCCCCTTGCCCGGCAGCCGCACCGTCGCCATCACGCTGTCGCGGTGCACATCAAGACCCGCGCAGCGCTCAACAAGGACGTCCATCCCTCCTCCTTTCAGGCGGTGACAGAGCGCAGTCCGGAGGGGCCTCCTGAGTACGAGTCTGAGATACGCGCTCAAGGCGGCAGTCAATGGTTCCGCAGGCCCCCGCGCCATGCTTCCAAACGAGCTCGCGGCGTCAAGTGCGATCGGCGTCTACCGGACAGCCACCCCATTCTCATCGAACAGCGGTGGCGGCCGCCAACGCCGCCATCACCACTTCCAACAGACAGCGACAAGTGACGTCCGCGCCAAGCGCGAGCGCCTCGGGCTCTTCGTTCGTGCCGCCGAAAGGGCGTCATCACGAACCGCGGGGATGTGAGCCTGTCCGGGATACGCTCGCGGAATGCCGTACGAGGGCATCCGCCGCCTGTCGCTTGCAGATCTCGACGATGCCTCACTGCGCCGTCTCGTTGACCACGGCGAGGATCTCTTCGTCGAACG
>DASTUP010000062.1:0-5625 GCA_035759585.1 Gemmatimonadales bacterium
GTCGGGCCGAGGAAGGGCGCGGCGATGGATGGCGTCGCCGGCGCCGGGATTCGCGACAACCTTGTTACTCCCTGCCCCGCTCCCGATCGACTAGACTCGGATCATGAACAAGCCAACCACGAAGCCCGCCACGATCATCCGCGAATACGGCCCG
Organism: Gemmatimonadales bacterium; assembly: GCA_035759585.1. Lineage (GTDB taxonomy): Bacteria > Gemmatimonadota > Gemmatimonadetes > Gemmatimonadales > GWC2-71-9 > CAMLLJ01. Next base: position 155 of record DASTUP010000062.1, read on the forward strand.
TTCGAGAACATCACCAACGTCGCCGGCGTGAGCTGGGACGGAAGCCACGTCTGGATCGCGGGCGGAGACGGACTCCACGCCTGCGATCCCGGGAGCGGCGCCATCGTGCGCTCGCTCGACGTCGCGGCACACGCCGGCACCGCGTTCGATGGCACGCACCTGTTCCAGATCGCGGAGGACCGGATCCAGAAAGTCGACCCTGCATCCGGTAAGGTGCTCGCCACCATACCTGCGCCCGCGCACGGCGCCGATTCGGGGCTCGCGTGGGCGGAGGGGACGCTCTGGGTCGGACATTATCGGGAGCGGAAGATTCACCAGGTGGATCCCGAGACGGGCCGGGTGCTCCGCACCATCGACTCGAACCGGTTCGTCACCGGCGTCACTTGGGTGGACGGCGAGCTGTGGCACGCGACGTGGGAGGATGAAACGAGCGACGTGCGGCGGATCGATCCGGAGTCGGGCGAAGTGCTGGAGAGTCTCGAGATGCCGGCGGGGACGATGGTCTCGGGACTCGAGTCGGACGGCGGCGATCGGTTCTTCTGCGGCGGGGGGAAGAGCGGGCGGGTGCGGGCGGTGCGGCGGCGATGAAAGAAAGGCGAGTTTTCGGTGCCTCAGCTGCCATCGTGGCCCCAAGCCGGATGGCGAGCAGGCCTGTGCGTGGGGATGGCGCAGATATCCACGCTCGGGCCCGCTGGCCGAACGTCCGTACCGTCCCTTCGCATGCTCATGATCGCATAGACGCACTGCGCCGGGATATCGTATTGTGCGAATGCAATGCGCTGGCCATCGGGCGACCACGCGGGATCGATTGCGACGTCCGGCCCGATGGCCCGATCGTTTGAGCCATCGGCATCGATGATGCGGATGAAGTCGCCGTCGACATAGGCAATCGACTGTCCATCCGGCGACCAGGCCGGACTCCTTTGCTGAACGCCTGCAGCGCCGAGCAGCCGGAGATTGCTCCCGTCGGCACCCACCAGCCAGAGCCGGGCCACTCCTTCCATGAAGTGCCAGCGCGAGACCACGATGGTCGATCCGTCCGGAGACCAGGAGAGTGCCTCCGCATCGCCGACGTCCGTGATCTGCAGCGGTTCTTCCGGACCATCCACACTCATGATGAAGATGTCTTCCCGCACGCCGGCCCCGTCCGAGTGGGCGACGTACGCCAGCCGCTCTCCATCCGGCGACCAGGCAACGGTTCCGAGTGTCGCGCCGGTCACCTCACGGAGCGTGCGACGGCCCGATCCATCGGCATGCATGATCTCGATGGAGCTCGCCGTGATCCATGCCGCCCGTTCGCCATCGGGGCTGATGGCCACGGACGTGCACGAGCCGCACTCGATCGCCGGGTACCCGAGGCGGCCCGCCTGGGCCGGATCGCCACTCAGGTCCTGGAGCTCGATCGTGCGCCATCCGTCGTAGAGGAGCCAGTCGCGGAACGTCGTCCGGCACTCGACGTCGAGGACGAGCTGCTGCGCGCCTTCGCCGGCAAACTCGAATTCGCGTTCCGTGCCATCGGGGACCGTGCACCAAGAGGCAATCTCTGATAGTATGACGCGGTGCGCGCCATTTCCCAGCCTGGCGAGGTCGATCGTCGTGTCCCGGCTGACCCGTACGGGTGGTCCGTCGTCGAGCGTGAGGAGATAGCCGTCGGGATCCTGGTCGAGCCCCGTCGTCCGGATTACGAGGCTCAGCGAGCGAGCGAGCGGCTCGGGTGGCATCATCGCGTCGCTGCATCCTGCCAGGGGGATCAGGAGCGACAGATGCCACATGCTCGAGTGGACGTTGCGGCGCATGGATCTCCGGAGATCGGTCGAACCGCCCCTCAGCGCGGCTGGTGGATGACCCGGTGACGCCGGCATGCATCCGGTCTGCACATTCGTATCCGGAGTCGCTGGATGGGAGCAGGCTCTCAGGCGCCGTCCGTGGATCTGCGCGCGAGGCGTGCCGCCCAGATCGTCATCCCGGCGTTCATGAGTGCGCCCAAGCCGAACGCAGTGCGACACCCGAAACCTCCACCACCCGGATCCCGGCCACCCGCTGCGACCCGGCATGCGTCCGCGGTGTCGTCGAGTGCGATCCAGCCGCCGACGATCGCAAATCCTCCGAGGATCACGACGATGAGCCAGTTCACGAGTCGCGGCCGGCGCGCCGCCTTCGCGAGGAGCGCGAGCGCGGCGCTCACCAGGATCGACGCCACGAGATAGGCGACGGCCGGCGGTACCTGGAGGGCATCGCTCCGCGTGAGCCCGGCCCAGACGAGTGATGCTGCGACGGTGGCGCACAGCAGTGCTGCGGTCACCAGCTGACGGAACGACGGCTCGGGCATCCCGCTCGTGCTCAGCCGCCGGCGTCGTCCGTGAGCCACTGAATCGCCGCCGTGATGTCGCTGTAGAACACCCGATAGTCCCCTTCGCCGAAGGCGAGGCGCGCGAGGTAGGCGAGGCGCGTGTTCGGGACGACGATGGCGCGGCGCAGGCGCACGCTGCCGAGCTCGGCGTCGAGGCGCTGCTGCAGGAGCGGGACCTCGACCGGCGGGGCCGTCATCTCCAGGGCGTCATAAAGGACCCGGTCGCGGCCGGTTTCCTGCACGAGCAGGAGGACGCGCTCCTGACATTCGCGCAGGAGGGCCTCGGTGGGCTCGCCGCGGAGGCGGGCCATGATCAGGTCCGGGAGTGGCTCGATCCAGAGCTGGTCCGACACGTCAGAAGAGCTCCTCGGCCAGCGAGACGATGATGCCCGCAGGGCCCCGCATGTAGCAGAGCCGGTACTTGTCCTCGTACTGGACGACTTCCCCTATGAGGTCGCCGCCTTTGGCCTGCAGGCGCGCGACCGTGGCGTCGACGTTTTCGACCGTGAACATGACGCTGCGGAGGCCGAGCGCGTTCGGCGGTGCGACGGCCGGCTCGAGCGGAACGAGCTCCGGGCTGAGGAACTTCGTGAGCTCGAGCTGCCCGTGGCCGTCCGCGGTCTGCATCATGACGATGTCCACCTGGATGCCTTCGAGGTGGTTGATGCGGTCCACCCACGGACCGCCGACGCGGGCCCGGCCTCCGATGGAAAGGCCGAGGGCGGTGAAGAAATCGATGGCGGATTCGAGGTCGTCGACGACGACACTCACGTGGTCGAGGCGCTTGATGGTCATGGGCGCAGTCTAGCGGGGGACGACTCGCGGTTACAACCTTGCCGCGGAAACCGGTCCGAGCGGTGAAGTGACGTGCAGGCCTCAGTTCGCCGCCATCCCGCCCGGGACGGCGTCCTGCCGCGCCGTCTGGATCCTGGGAAACCAGCGGACCACGAGGAAGAGGTAGATCAGCCAGAGCGCGAGCCACACCGATCCGACGGCGCGGAGCCGGGCGGCGAAGAGCACGAGGCTCGGCGCGAGGAACAGCAGGGTGTAGCCGAGGAGCCAGAATTGGTCGCCGCGGCGGGAGAGCCGCAACCGCCCGGCGCCGTCGAATCGTCCGCCCACGGCGGCGCAGTAGTAGCTGAAGGAGGCGAAGACGAAGGAGAAGGTGGCGACGCCCATCACCAGCAGCGTGACCTGGAACAGCGTGGCGTCGACCTCGCCGGTCGCGAGCCTCGGGAACATGAAGATGAGGAGGAAGGTGAAGATCGCGATGCTCGTGCCGGCGAGGGAGTACGCGCGGTTGACGTTCGCGGAAGCTAGCTCTTCTGCCATGGTACGACTCCTCGTCAGATAGTCCGCTCGGTCACTGTACGCTGACCTGCCGGATCATCCCATGCTCGATATGCGATCGCCCATCGGGCGCGGTCGCCATGCAGACCAGCACGTACTCGCCCGGCGTGAAGTCCACATCGAAGAACGTCTCCCTCCCCGGCCCGATCGCCGCGATGCCGCCGGCGAGCGTGCCCAGGCTCTCGAGCGGCGGCGGCTCGGCCGCGGGAGCATCGCGCCGGGCGATCTCCGGATTGAGCCAGGTCCTGACGTCGTCCGCCGTGATCCCGGGCGCGAGTTTCATCAGCACGAGATCATGCGGCTCGATGCCGGCATTCTGCACCCGGATCGTCTGCAGGCCGGCGCGGAGCGGCGGCTCGAAGGTGAAATCGAAATCCAGGAGTCGCACTACGATGTCCGCCTCCGGCGCCGCCTTGTCCGCCTCGTCCGCCTCATACACCACGAACCGCTTCACCTCTCCCTTGCCGAAGTGGGGCGCCCCACTCTCATCCTCGATGGGACAGATCCACACGTAGTCGCCGGGCTCGAGGTACTGCGTCACGGTCGCAGAACTGCCCGGCGCGGCGCCACCCGGGCCGCCGAACCGCGCGGCCCATTTCGGCCGCGGCCCCGAGGTACGGATCGCCTCGGCGTACGCATCCACCAGGTCTTCGACCGTCCTGCCCGAGTCGAGCCGCACAATGTGCCCGTAGTGGATCTCGCCTCCGAGGTTCGCGAAGCGGAGCGTGGTCCAGCCGGCGGGGATCGAGTCGGGGGCCTCGAAGGCGTATTCGGTGGAGGAGAGCGCGACGACACGCGGCGCCGGAGCGGCGGCGGCATCGGGGTCTCTCGGCGGATCGTCTCCGGCGCACGCGGCGAGGAGGGCGACACAGGCGACGGCGAAACCTCGGCTGGCGTTCATTGCTTCTCCGTGCGAATGATGTCCAGGTTCTGGAACCAGTTGAGCGTCACGTTCATCAGGCTGCCGCCTTCGAGGTCACGCACCATCACGAAGCGGCCGTCGGGGGTCACGTCATAATATCGGTGGGTCATGTCGGAGGCGTACTCCGGCTCGACGAAGAGGCGCGTGCGGCTCACGATCTCGAATCCGTCGCCGGCCCGGACCGCCGCGGCGTAGAGCGCGCCGGCGCTTCGATAATACAGTTCGCGCCCGTCGCGCGACCACGCCGGCTCCGTCCCACCCTCGAGCGAAACCTGGTGCCGCCCGCCCATGCCAGGAAAGGCCCGCACGTAAACCTCGGCGCGGCCCGACTCGTTCGAGACGTACGCCATCCGGCGCCCGTCGCGCGACACCGCGGGGGAAACTTCGTCGGCCGGCGTGGTGAGCAGGCCGACGGGTGCCGACGCGCCGTCGCGCGGGACGAGCCAGACGTCGCGGCTCCCGGGGCCGCCCGCCGTGCGGACGAGGAGCGATCGGCCGTCGGGGGTGAAGTCCACCTCCCACGGCTGCAGCTCGGTGGACGGGAGCGCGCGTGCCGGCCCGCTTCCGTCGGCCGCGATGATGCGGAGATCCATGTCGGCGCGGACCTGCAGCACGTAGGCGACGTCGCGCCCGTCGGGCGACCAGACGGGCCGCCCCGCCTCCTCCTCGAACGACAGCCGCGTGAGCGCCCCGCTGCCGCGATCGAGCAGCCAGATGTCCCTGCCGGACCGCAGGGCGACGTGCCGACCGTCGGGCGAGACGCTCGGCTCGCCGAAGTCGCCCGTGCGCACGAGGAGGCGCTCGCCGCGGCCGCTCCGGTCCACGAGCTCGAGCGCGCACTCGACGGCG
>DASTUP010000063.1:0-19588 GCA_035759585.1 Gemmatimonadales bacterium
TCCTCATCGGTGGCTTCGATCCCGTAGCGGTCGTACTCGGCCTCGAGCACGCGCTGCTGGATCATCTGCTCCCAGACCCGGTCCCGAACGGCCTGCAGATCTTCGAGCGAGAGCGGCGTTGCCGACTGGCGCTGCGCCGCCTCGCTCTGCTGCTGCACGATGGTCTCGTAGGTCCGGGCGTCGACGGTGGATCCGTTGATCGTGCCGATGGCGTTGGACGAGCCCAGCGCGCTGTAATCGACGCCGGTAAGCAGGAATGCCACCATGAGGAACGCGAAGAACACCACGGTGATCTGCTTGGCAAGCTTGCTGCGGAACAATTGGATCATAGGACCGGCCGGCACTCCAGTACTGTTCGGAGAGGCGCCCCGAAGGGGGCAAAAAGAGCCATAAGCTTAAGTGGCGCAACGGGAAAAGTGAAGCGCAGCGGCGTTCGGGAGTGTTGACACCCGGTTCTTCGGACGCTAACCTTCGCACAAGCCCCACAACGACTTACGGCCCCGTTGCCGCCGCTCCACCAGAACCGTCAGACCGGGATCCGGATGTCCAGCAGCGAGATCGCAAAGCTCGAGAGCCGGTGGCGGGAGAACCCGCAGGGGCTCACGTTTGCCCCGCTCGCCGAAGCCTACCGTAAGATGCGGGACATCCCGCGGGCGCTCGAGATCCTGACCGAGGGCCTGGGCCGCCATCCTGATTACATCCCGGCGAGCATCGTCCTTGGCCGGTGCCAGCTCGATCTCGGCGACGACGCGCAGGCCGAAAGTGCCTTTTCGCGCGTCCTCGAGCTCGACGATGAGAACGTGATCGCGCTCAAGGCACTCGCCGAAATTGCCGAGCGCCAGGGACGGCTCGATGAGGCGGGCGCGCGGCTGCTCTCCCTTCTCGCCATCGATCGCAGCAATGACGAAGCGCGCATCCAGCTCGCGCGCGTCGAGGAGCTGCGTGAATCCGGTGGGGCTCCGCGCACTCCCGAGTCGGAGCGGGAAGCGGTGGTCGCGCCGTCAGCGACTATCACCGCAGCTGAGCGCGCAGATGCGGCCGGGGACGAACGCACGGCCGAGCCCGCGCCGACCCTCCTGGACCACTTCACGCCGGAGTCCGACGAGTTCGAACGTGAAACCGAGGCGCCGGCGGAGGCACCGCCGCTGCTCGCCGATCTCGAGGACAACCTCCAGCCGGTCGGCGAGGTCGAGCAGTTGCCGGATCTCGTTCCGGACGACACGCCGTCGATCTCGAGCGAAGGCGCCGGGGCCTTCGCGATGCCCGGCCTCGTAGGCCAGGACTTTCAGGAGCACAGCGCCGGCGTCACGCCGCTCGAGGATCTCGCCCCCGGTACGGCATCGATCGATCCGGTCGCCGAGTTCGAGGGCGCCGAAGATATTCTCCTCGATCCCGCGCCCAGCAACGAGTTCCAGATCGCAAGCGCGAGCGATGACTGGGATACTTCGGCTGCTGCGGCGGGAGGCGCCGAATATCAGCTTCCCAGCGCGGCCGACGAGCTGGCGTCGCTCAGTGCCGCCGATGAAGCGCGCGACTCGATCGATCCGATCTCGGCAGAGTTCGAGCGCACTCCCGACGATGTCTTCGGCGACACACCTGATCTCTCGCGCATGGGAGAGGAAGACTCCGCCTTCGCCGGCGAGACTCCGGACGAGTCGGTCGGTCTGGATGCCGAGGCGGTCAGCGCGGATTCCGGCGTGGCCGAGGAGCTCGAAGACGTCGCGGCCGATTTCGAGGAGGCCGTGTCGTTCGAGCCGCCCGTCGAGTTCGCACCCGCGGCGCTCGCCGACGAGCCGCCGGACGAAGACGACGCCGGAGCGCCGTCGCCCGCGTCGACCGGATCCACGCAGATCGATGGCGACGAATCGGACGAGGATGCGCTCGATGCCGACCTCGTCGTGACCGAATCGATGGCGGAGCTTTTCCTCCGGCAGGGACATCGCGCCGAAGCGCTTCGCGTGTATCGGGAACTGTACCGGCGCAATCGCGATGACCTCGGCCTCCGCGAAAAGGTGGACGAGCTGGAAACGGCCCTCGCTGCCGAGGAGACCGCCGTTTCCCCCCGCGCGGGGTATCAGGCCCCGGAGGCGTCTCGATCGGTCGCAGCATTCCTCACCTCGATTCTGGACTCGCGTCCTGCCGATCCACCTGCCGGCTGGGCGGAGGCAGCTGCGCCCAAGCCGCTGAGCGCCGAGACTGCGCCGGCGGCACCGCCGGGGGAAGCGGCCCCGACCCGGCCGGCGACCGACCATCTCTCCCTGAGCGCCGTGTTCGGCGAGGAGGGCTCCCCGGTTCCTCCTGCCTCGCCCGGAGCGGCGGTGCCTGGGGACGACGGCATTTCGTTCGACGCGTTCTTCGGCGGCGAGCAGACCGGAGGCGCTCCCCGCGCGCGGACGGCGTCGCGCGAGGACGACGATCTCGACCAGTTCCACGCCTGGCTGCAGAATCTCAAGCGCTGAATGCTGATCGCCGTTGTCAACGGCCCCAACCTCAATCTGCTGGGCACGCGCGAGCCGGAGTTGTACGGTCGCGCAACGCTCGGGGAGATCGAGCAGGCCGTACGGGGGTCGGCGGATCGCCTCGGCGTCACGATCGAATGGATCCAGTCCAATCACGAGGGCGAGCTCGTGGATGCCGTTCAGCGGCTCGCGGGACGGGCCGATGGAGCGCTCGTCAACGCGGCGGCGCTGACCCACACGAGCCTCGCGCTGCGCGACGCGTTCCTCGCCGTCCGGCTCCCCTTCATCGAGGTCCACCTCTCGAACATCTTCGCCCGCGAGGCGGCGCGACGTGAATCGCTCCTGGCCGATATCGCGGTGGGCGTCGTAACGGGGCTCGGAGCTCGCGGGTACGTCCTCGCGCTCGAGGCGCTCGTGGAGCGGCTTCGTGACGGCTGATCGGCGGGGGGAACGGCAGGACGCGGTGCGGGGAGTGATGGCGCGCGACGGGCTCGACGCACTGCTCGTCACGCACCTGCCGAACATCCGGTACCTGACCGGGTTCACCGGAAGCGCCGGACTCCTGCTCCTTCTTCCGGCGCGCGCCGTGCTCGTGACGGACTTCCGCTATTCGGCGCAGGCGCCGATGGAAGTGGGGAACAGCGCCGCGGTGGAGATCGATCAGGCCAGCGTCTGGGACCGGCTCGGCCGGGTGCTTGCGGCGGAGGGGCCGGCGTCGGTCGGCGTCGAAGATTCGCACCTCACGCTGCGCGATGCCGAGCGGCTGAGGGCGCTGGGCCGGTTCCCGGTGGTCCCCACGTCGGACATCGTGGAGCGCTTCCGCGCCGCCAAGGCGCCGGTGGAGGTCTCGGCGATCATCGCTGCGGCCGAGCTGGCGCAGGAGGCGCTCGCCGAGCTCCTGCCAACGATTCACGACGGCGAGCGCGAGATCGACGTGGCGGCACGGCTCGAGGCGGCGCTCCGCCGGCGGGGCAGCGAATGGCATCCGTTCCAGACGATCGTCGCGTCCGGTCCGCGGGCGGCGCTGCCGCACGCCCGCACGACGACCCGCACGATCGGGCGGGGCGAATGGCTGCTCATCGATTTCGGCGCGCAGGTGGACGGCTATTGCGCCGACCTCACCCGGACGGTGGTGGTCGGAGCGCGCGCGGACGACCGGCAGCGCGCCGTCTACGACGTGGTGCGGCGCGCGCAGGCCCGCGCCATCGCGCACGTGGCCGCCGGCATGACCGGGCGGGAAGCGGACGCGCTCGCCCGTGAGCCGATCGCGGCGGCCGGCTACGGGGCGGCCTTCGGGCATTCGCTCGGCCATGGCCTGGGGCTGGAGGTCCACGAAGCGCCGAGGCTGGCGCCCACCGCCGAGGCCGCGCTCCCGCTGCACGCGGTGGTCACCGTGGAGCCGGGTGTCTATCTTCCGGGCTGGGGTGGCGTGCGGATCGAGGACGACGTGTACCTCGGTCCGGACGGGCCCCGTTGCCTTTCCGATAACCGAACCGACCTGATCGAACTGCTGTAGGAGCCCGCGTGGCGAATACCGCCGACTTCAAGAACGGCATGGTGCTGGACCTCGACGGCACGCTGTTCCAGATCGTCTACTTTCAGCATGTGAAGCCCGGCAAGGGCGGGGCGTTCGTTCGCACCAAGCTGAAGAACATCCTGACCGGCGCGGTGCTCGACCGGACCTACAACTCCGGCGAGCGCGTTCCCGACGTGCGGCTCGAGCGGCGGCCGATCCAGTTTTCGTACCGCGACGGCCATTTCTATCATTTCATGGATCTCCAGACCTACGACGACATCATGCTGAACGACGATGTCATCGGCGATGAGCAGCTCCGCTACCTCAAGGAGGGAATGGAGTGCGAAGGGCTCGTCCACAACGGGAAGGTGATTCTCGTGGAGCTTCCGGTCTTCGTCGAGCTCGTGGTGACGAGGACCGACCCCGGCACCCGGGGTGATACCGCCACCGGCGGCACCAAGCCGGCGCAGCTGGAGACGGGCGCCACGGTCCAGGTGCCGCTTTTCATCGAGGAGGGGCAAGTGATCCGGGTCGACCGCCGCGAAGACAAGTACCTGACGCGCGTATGAAGCCTGACGAAATGGCGCAGCTCGCCGAGCTGCTCGGGCGCATGCCGGGCATCAAGGCGATCGAGCTCAAGGACGTGAAGCGCCTGACCGACCTGTTGCGGGAATCGCCCGAGATCGGGTCGATCGAGGTCAAGGGCTTCTTCGGGACCGGCATCGTGATCACGCGGACCGCGCAGGGCGTCGGCGCCGCCGCGTCGCTCCCGGCTCCGGCGGCGCTCTATGCGCCGGCCGCGCAGGCCGCCCCGGCCGCGGCACCGCCGCCGGCCCCTGCGCCCGCACCGTCGAACCTCAAGGAAGTCAAATCGCCGATGGTGGGCACCTTCTATTCCGCGCCCGAGCCGGGGGCGGAGGCCTACGCGCGCGTCGGTGCGCGGGTCAGTTCCGGGCAGACGGTCTGCATCATCGAGGCGATGAAGATCATGAACGAGATCGAGTCGGAATTCAGCGGCGTCATCCGTGAAGTCTGCGTCGAGGATGCGCAGCCCGTCGAGTTCGGTCAGGTCCTCTTCAGGGTGGATCCCAATGGCTGAGACGCCCGCGGCCGCGCCGCCGTTCAATTTCAAGCAGGCCATCTCGCAGATGGTGCAGCGCAACGGCTCGGACCTGCTGCTCAAGGTCGGCCGGGCGCCAACCGTCCGGCTCAACGGCGAGCTGGTGTCGCTGGAGGCCGCGCCGCTCAAGCCGGAAGATCTGAAGCTCCTCGCCGAGCAGATCATGACGCCGCGGCAGGTGAAGGAGTTCGCCGAGCGGAAGGAGGCGGACTTCGCGATCGGTGTACCCGGCGTGGGCCGGTTCCGGACGAACATCTACCAGCAGCGCGGCACCCTCGCCTTTGCCTTCCGCGCCATTCCCTACGAGGTGAAGACGATCCGCGAGCTCCGGCTCCCGCCGGTGCTCGAGGAGATCGCGCTGCGCCCGCGCGGGCTCGTGCTCGTCACCGGCATCACCGGCTCGGGGAAGAGCACGGCGCTTGCGGCGCTGATCAACCATATCAACCAGCACCGGCGCGCCAACGTGATCACGATCGAAGATCCGATCGAGTTCCTCCACCGCGACCAGCTGGCCAACATCTCGCAGCGCGAGGTCGGCACCGACACCCTTTCCTTCGCGTCCGCGCTGCGTCACGTCCTCCGCCAGGACCCCGACATCATCCTCGTCGGCGAGATCCGCGACATGGAGACGCTCGACACGGCGCTCAAGGCGGCGGACACCGGCCACCTCGTCTTTTCGACGCTGCACACCACCGACGCCACGCAGACGATCAACCGCGTCATCTCGTTCTACCCGCCGCACCAGCACCAGGAGATCCGCGCACTGCTGTCCACCGCGCTCCAGGCGGTGGTGTCGCTCCGCCTCGTGCCGCGCACCGATGGCCGCGGACGCGTTCCGGCCGCGGAGATCCTCATCAACACGGCGGCGGTCGCCGACAACATCCGCGACATCGAGAAGGCGCTGAACATCCCCGACCTCATTGCCGAGGGCACGGTGTCGTACGGCATGCAGTCCTTCGACCAGTCGCTCATGAAGTGGTACAAGGAGGGCGCCATCTCCTACGAAAGCGCGCTCTTCTACTCGAGCAATCCGAGCGAGTTCGCGCTCCGCGCGTCGGGCATCGATTCGTCCTCCGACCGGACCTTCTCCGAGATCACCGGCGGCGCCGGCGTGCAGTCGCCGGAGCAGCCGATCTGATGACGAGGCAGGCGCTGCGCGGTGTTTAAGAAAGTCCTCATCGCCAACCGCGGGGAAATCGCCCTGCGGGTCATTCGCGCGTGCCGCGAGCTCGGCGTGCAGACGGTCGCGGTCTACAGCGAGGCGGACCGCGAATCGCTGCACGTCCGCTTTGCCGATGACGACGTCTGCATCGGCCCGCCGCCGGGACGCCTCTCCTACCTCAAGATTCCGCACCTGATCGCCGCCGCCGAGATCACCGGCGCCGACGCGATCCATCCGGGCTACGGCTTCCTCGCGGAGAACGCCGAGTTCGCCGAGACGTGCCGCGCCTCGAACATCGCCTTCATCGGCCCCACCGGCGAGCAGATCCGCGCCATGGGCGACAAGGCGACGGCGCGGAAGCTCGCGAAGGAGGCCGGCGTCCCGACGGTGCCCGGATCGCCGGGAACGATCGAGGACGTGGACGAGGCGCTCGAATTCGCGCAGTCGATCGGCTTCCCGGTCATCATCAAGGCCACCGCAGGCGGCGGGGGCAAGGGGATGCGGATCAGCCACTCCGCGGACCAGTTCGCCCAGCTCTTCGGCCTGGCGCAGAACGAGGCGCTGAGCGCGTTCGGCAACGGCGCCGTGTACGTCGAGAAGTACCTCGAGCACCCGCGCCACGTCGAGATCCAGGTCATGGGCGATCGCTTCGGCAAGGTCGTCCACATGGGCGAGCGTGACTGCTCCGTCCAGCGGCGCCACCAGAAGCTGATCGAGGAGAGCCCGAGTCCGGCGCTCGACGGGGAGCTGCGCGCGCGGATGGGCGACTCCGCCGTCGCCCTCGCCAGCAACATCGGGTACGTCGGCGCCGGGACGCTCGAGTTCCTCCTCGACACCGACGGCAGCTTCTATTTCATGGAGATGAACACGCGGATCCAGGTGGAGCATCCCGTGACCGAGATGGTCACCAGCTTCGACCTGGTCAAGGAGCAGATCCGCGTCGCGGCCGGCGATCCGATCAGCTTTCAGGGCGACGGCCGCCGTCTCCGCGGCCACGCCATCGAGTGCCGCATCAACGCGGAGGATCCGTACCGGAACTTCCAGCCGTCGCCGGGGCTCATCACGGCGTATCACCCTCCCGGCGGGCCCGGCGTGCGGGTGGACAGCCACGTGTACGCGGGCTATGCGGTACCGCCGTACTACGATTCGCTCATCGCGAAGGTGATCGTCCACGGCAACGACCGCGCCGAGGCGCTCACCCGCATGGGGCAGGCGCTCGACAGCTTCATCGTGGAAGGCGTGACCACCACGATCCCGTTTCTTGCGCGCGTCATCCGGCATCCGTCGTTCGTGTCCGGCAACGTCGACACCCGGTTCCTCGAGCGCGAGCCGCAGCTCCTCAAGCCACCCGCCTGATGATCGAAGTCGCCTTCACGCCGCTGACCCTCGGGCCCGCCGAGGTGGCGGGGCGCACGGTATTCGTCATCGACGTGCTGCGCGCGACGACGACGATCTGCGCCGCGCTCGCGCACGGGGCGAAGGCGGTCATTCCGGCCGCCACCAGGGAGGAAGCGGTGCGTCTCGCGCAATCCATGGGGGATGACGTGCTGCTGGCCGGCGAGCGCGGCTGCGTGCGGATGCCGGGCTTCGCGCTCGGCAACAGCCCCCTCGAGATGACGCGCGAGGCGGTGCAGGGGCGGCCGATCGTCCAGTGCACCACCAATGGCACGCGGGCGCTCCTGGCCGTGCAGCACGCCGGGACCGTCTACGCCGCGGGGGCGGTCAATCTCGCCATCGCAGCGGAGCGCGCACGCGAGGCCGTCGAGGCGGGCGAGCCGCTGCTCATCGTCTGCGCCGGCCGCGAGGGGCGTTTCAGTCTTGACGACGCCTACGCCGCGGGCCGCCTGATTACCGCCGTGCTCGGCGCGAAGCCATCCCGCCGGCTGCTCGACGATGCCGCCCTGGCGAGTGTCGCACTCGCCCGCCGGTTCGGCGCGGACTGGGCCCGGGCGTTCCGGGCGAGCGCGTCCGGCCGCGCGCTCCATCGTCGCGGCTTCGATGCCGACATCGAGGATGCGGCGCGCGTCGATGCGTATCCGGTCCTTCCACATTTTCGCGACCGGCGCCTCACCGCGTCGGCGCTCGTCATCGCATGAGCTCTCGCCGCCGCCTCGGCGCCATCAGCGCCCTCGTCATCGGCTGCTTCCTCGGGCTGACCCTTCTTCCGGTCTCGTTCACGGGACCGGTCGGCGACTGGCTCGGCCGCGCCCTCTGGCAGATGCTCGGCGCCGGAGCCCTCGGGCTGCCGCTGCTCGGTGCGGGCATCGCGCTGGCCGGGCTGGATCGCCTGCCGCGGCTCGACATGAAGCGCATGGGGCTGCTGGCGGGCGGACTCTGCCTGCTGGTGCCGTACTTCATCGGTGTCGCGACGCGCGTGGGGCAGGGCGATCTCGATCCCGCCTTTACCGACCGGTCGCTCGCGGCGCAGGCCACGGGCCTCCTTCCCGGGTTCTTCGCCATTCTCGTCCGGGAATGGATCGGCGTGGCGGGTGCGCTTCTCCTCGGGTTCCTCGCCCTCTCGGCGCTCACGCTGATCACGTTTGCCTGGCACCCGCTGCAGCGTCTCGAGCGGCAGCCCGGAGAGGGTTCGGATGAGCTGCCCGCGGCAGAGGATCGCCGGCGACGGCCCCGAAGGACCATCCCGGCGGAGTCGCCGGAAGCGGCGGCCGCGGAGGAGGTGGTCGAGCCCCCGCCACCGCCCAGGGCGAGGAAGGAAAAGGAGAAAGAGGCGAAGCCGAAGCGGAGCGCGCCGTCGGCGGCGGCGCTGGCCGCTGCGGCGGACGACGAGCGCGCCCTGCCGCCCGTCGAGCTCCTCGATCCGCCACCGGCGAAGGACGTGGATGCAGGCGAGGCGCAGCTCGACCGGCTCGGGCAGTCGCTGCTCGACACCCTGCGCACGTTCAAGGTCGAGGGGTCGATCGCGGGGCGGACCACCGGGCCGGTGGTGACGCAGTTCGAGGTGGTGCCGGCGCCGGGCGTAAAGGCCGGACGCATCATGGCGCTCGCCGACGACCTCGCGATCACGATGCGGGCGCCGTCGATCCGGGTGGCGCCGATTCCGGGCAAGGGCGCCGTCGGCGTCGAGGTGCCGAACCCCACGGCGCGGATGGTGACGCTCCGCGAGCTGTTCGAGACCGGCGAATGGGATCGCGGCCGCTCGACCCTGCCGATTGCGCTGGGCCGCGACCTCGAGGGAAAGCCGGTGGTGGCGGACCTCGCCAAGATGCCGCACCTGCTGATCGCGGGCGCGACGGGCTCGGGCAAGTCGGTGGCGATCAATACGATCATCACGAGCCTGATCTACCGCTACACGCCGAAGGACCTGCGGCTCCTGATGATCGACCCGAAGATGGTCGAGCTCTCCGTGTACAACGCGCTCCCGCACCTCCGGCACAAGGTGGTGACGAACACCGGCGATGCCGCCGCCGTGCTCAAGTGGGCGGTCTTCGAGATGAACCGGCGGTACGAGCTGCTGAACGTGAACGGGGCGCGGAACCTGGCCGATTTCAACCGGAAAGTCGGCGAGGGAAAGCCGCTCCGGAATCCCCCGCACGCGCGCCCGACGCTGACCACGATCAGCAACGAAGCGCCGGATACGCCGCCCGAGCCGGAGCAGAGCGACGTGTATGGCGAGGGCTCGCTGCCATACATCGTGATGATCATCGACGAGCTCGCCGACCTGATGATGACGGCGCAGGGCGAGGTCGAAACCCCGCTGGCGATGCTCGCGCAGAAGTCGCGCGCCATCGGGATCCACCTCATCCTCGCGACGCAGCGGCCGAGCGTGAACGTCATCACCGGGCTCATCAAGGCGAATTTCCCGAGCCGGATCGCGTTCCGGGTCGCGTCGAAGGTGGACAGCCGGACCATCCTCGACCAGAACGGCGCGGAAGCGCTGCTCGGCAACGGCGACATGCTCTTCCTGCCGCCGGGAAAGAGCGAGCCCCTGCGCATCCAGGGCGCCTACATCGCCACCGAGGAAACGGAGCGGGTGATGGAGTGGTACGAGCGGCGCCGCGAGCTCCGGCGTGCGGCGGTGCAGGCGGCGGAGCCGGAAGAAGCGGACATCCTGGCGCTGGTCCGCGCCCAGGAGTCGGAGGGCGCGGGCGAGGCCGATGCGTCCGCCGGCGAGCGCGACGCCCTCTTCCGGGAGGCGGCGGAGGCGTGCATCCAGAACCAGGGCGGCTCCACGTCACTCCTCCAGCGCCGCCTGCGCATCGGCTATGGCCGAGCCGCCCGCGTCATCGACCAGCTCCATTTCGCCGGCATCCTCGGCCCGCCTGACGGAAGCAAGCCGAGAGAGGTCCTGATCGGCTTCGACCAGCTCGACGAATACACGAAGTAGACTGCGGGCCCGGCACTCCGGGCCCGCGTCGTTTTGAGATGATGTGCGGTGTATCGGTCCGCCACTTCATTCAGCGACTGATATCCTGAATTGCGAAACCGCGAAAGTGGGAAAACACGAAAGCGGGAAACTCGCCAATGGCCGCCTCCGTTGACGCCGAGTTTGATGAACTATCGTATCGCGTCATCGGCGTAGCGCTCGAAGTTCATCATGCGCTTGGGCCAGGTCTACTCGAATCCATGTACCACGCGGCCATGCGAGTCGCACTGCGACACCGCGGATTCAAGTACGAATCCGAAGTGCGCGTCCCAGTGCAATTTGAAGGCGAGTCCATCGGAGTCGCCCGGATCGACCTCATCATCGACAAAAGCCTCATACTCGAGCTGAAGGCTGTCCACGCGCTACATGATGTTCACATTGCCCAAGTCCGAGCCTACCTGATCCTGAGCGGCCTCACGGTGGGGCTGCTGATGAACTTCAATTCCTCTAAACTCGTCGTGCGTCGGGTCGTCCTGACCGGCTGCTGCTCAGACGAATCGACTAGCCGCCCCGCAAGATCGGTGACTTGAATTCGCGTTTTCGCGCTTTCGCGCCTGATCGAGCTTGCCACGCCATTCAGATCGCTGCCTGCATGTTATCGCCCCTGAGTGCATTCTGAAGATTGCGCGCGGGAGCGCTTGTCCCGCTATCGTGTCGCCCATGACATCCAGACGGCGGTTCGTGCCGGTTGCAGACTGGGAGGACGAGCGGCATCTGCTCGGCATCGAGGGGGAGCGTCTCGCGCTGGCGTACCTCACCGCGTGCGGGTGGGCCATCGAGGCGCATCGGTACCGCTTCGGCCGGCACGACGTCGACCTCGTGGCGCGGCGCGGGACGCTCGTGGCATTCATCGAGGTGAAGACGCGGAGCTCGGAGGGGTTCGGCTCACCCCTCGAAGCGGTGAGCAGGCGGAAGCAGCGGGACATCGCGCGGACGGCCGCGCTCTGGATACTCCGCCATGGCCGGTCCGACGACGTGTACCGCTTCGACCTGATCGGCGTGCAGGAGCGGCGAGGGAAGGAGCCCGTCATCGATCACATCGAAGACGCCTGGCGGCCGGATTCGTGGATCAGCGAGTGACCGAAAAATGGTCACATTTTCAGTATTGCTTCGGGAGAGTTTCGGTATTACCTTGGTGTCCAGCTTGAACGTGTATCAAAATCAGTCACTTTCATACCGAGGTCAGCATGGCCGACGACAGCCGGGCCGGAGCCGATCGCAAGAAGGCCCTTACCCTCGCCATTTCCCAGATCGAGAAGCAGCTCGGCAAGGGCTCGATCATGCGCATGGGCGCCGACACTCCCCGCGAGCGGATCGGGATCATCCCCACCGGCGCGATCAACCTCGATGCCGCCATCGGCATCGGCGGCGTCCCACGCGGCCGCATCACCGAGATCTACGGGCCCGAATCCTCGGGCAAGACCACCCTCACCCTGCACCTCGCCGCCAACGTCCAGAAGATGGGCGGCGTCGCCGCCTACGTGGACGCGGAGCACGCGCTGGACGTCGAATACGCCCGCAAGCTCGGCGTCAACGTCGAGGACCTCCTCGTCTCGCAGCCGGACACCGGGGAGCAGGCGCTCGAGATCGTCGAGATCCTCGTCCGCTCCGGCGCCGTGGACCTCGTCGTCATCGATTCCGTGGCGGCGCTCGTCCCCAAGGCGGAAATCGAAGGCGAGATGGGAGACAGCCACGTCGGCCTGCAGGCGCGCCTCATGAGCCAGGCGCTCCGCAAGCTGGCCGGCGCCATCAACCGCTCGAACTGCGCCGTCGTCTTCATCAATCAGCTGCGCGAGAAGATCGGCGTCATGTTCGGCAACCCGGAGACGACCACCGGCGGCAAGGCGCTCAAGTTCTACGCCTCCCTGCGGCTCGACATCCGCCGCATCGGGCCCGTCAAGGAGCGCGAGACGGTCGTCGGCAACCACGTCCGGGTCAAGGTCGTCAAGAACAAAGTGGCGCCGCCGTTCCGCCAGGCCGAGTTCGACGTGATGTTCGACGAAGGCATCAGCCATACGTCGCTGCTCGTGGATCTCGCCGCCGAGGCGAACATCATCCAGAAGTCGGGCGCCTGGTACTCGTACGGAGACCAGCGCATCGGCCAGGGCCGCGAGAATGCCAAGCTCTTCCTCCGGGACAACGAGGCACTGATGCTCGAGGTGGAGGCCAAGGTCAAGGAGCTTCTCGGCATGAAGGGCACGGCGCCGGTGCCTGCCGCCGTCGGCGCCGAGGAAGATGACGCCGAGTAGCATGATGGCCGGCGGGCGTGCTCCGTCCGCCGAAATCGTCCGCCCGTCGGGAGCGATCAGCTCGCTCGCTCCCGACACCCGGCGGCCGGCCTGCGTGCGCATTCACGTGGGCGGTCATCCGTATTACACGATCCCGAAATCGGTCGCCCTCGCCGAGCGCCTCGCGGCGGGGCGCGTCATCGACGAAGCGCTCCACGAGCGCCTCGGCCGTGCCGCGGATCAGGAAGCCGCGTTCCGGGCCGCACTTCGTGCTCTGGAGCTCCGCCCGTACGCCCACGCCGATCTCGCCCGGCGGCTGGTTCGCCGCGGGCACGCCCGGGAGGCCGTTACCGCCGCCCTGGATGAGGTCTCCGGCATGGGCCTTCTCGACGACGCTGCCTTTGCGCGCACCTATGTGGAAACCCGCACCGCGCGCGGCCGTGGGCCGGTCCGGATCCGTCGTGACCTCATGAGCATGGGCGTTGCGCGGGAGGCGGCGGACGCCGCCATCGCCGCGCAGTGGCCCGACGGCACCGAAGACCCTGCGCTCCCGCTCGAGCTGGCCACTCGCCGCGCCGCCCAGCTGGGCGATCTTCCTCGGCCCGTCAAGCGCCGCCGGCTCCTGGCCTACCTGATGCGGCGCGGGTTCTCCGGACGCACGGTCAATCAGGTCGTGACCCGGGTGCTCGGCGCCTAGCTTCCCATCCGTTTTTCCCTCGTGGCGGCGTATATTCCAGCCATGCGCGCCGCACAGATCCGCAGTCTCTTCCTCGATTACTTCACGGCCCGGGGGCACCGCGAGGTGCCTTCTTCGTCGCTGGTACCGGCGGACGACCCGACGCTCCTCTTCACCAATGCCGGCATGGTGCAGTTCAAGCGCACCTTCCTCGGGCAGGAGCGCCGGGACTATGACCGGGCGGTGAGCTGCCAGAAGTGCGTGCGGGCGGGCGGCAAGCACAACGACCTCGAGCAGGTGGGACACACGCGCCGGCATCACACGTTCTTCGAGATGCTCGGCAATTTCTCCTTCGGCGACTATTTCAAGCGCGATGCGATCGCCTTTGCCTGGGAGTTCGTCACCTCGTCCGAGTACCTGGGGATCGCGCCCGAGCTCCTTCGCGTCACGGTCCACCACACCGACGACGAGGCGCGTGCGCTCTGGCGCGAGCTCTCCGGCCTGCCGGACGACCGGATCTACAGCCTCGGCGACAGGGACAATTTCTGGCAGATGGGCGATACCGGTCCCTGCGGCCCGTGCAGCGAGATATTCGTCGACCTCGAAGGGCACGCCGCGGCGCGCGGCGGTGCCGTGCCGACCCCGGCGCTGATCTCCACGGCGCAATTCGAAGAGCTCGCGGAAGCGGGACGGTTTCTCGAGATCTGGAACCTCGTCTTCATGCAGTTCGACCGCTCCGCTGACGGCACGCTGACGCCGTTGCCGAAACCGAGCGTGGACACCGGGGCGGGGCTCGAGCGGATCGCGGCGGTCCTGCAGGACGAGGACGACAACTTTCACACCGATCTCTTTGCCCCGCTGCTTGCTCGTGCCGGCGAGCTGGTCGGCAAGCCGTACGACCGCAACGGTGCGGACCGCGCCTCGTACCGCGTCCTGGCCGACCATGCGCGGGCGGTCACCTTCCTGCTCGTGGATGGCGTCTATCCCTCGAACGAGGGTCGCGGCTACGTATTGCGTCGCATTCTCCGTCGCGCGGTGCGGCACGCGTGGCTGCTCGGGCGGCGGGAGCCGACACTGGCTCCGCTCACGGAAGTCGTCGTATCCGTCATGGGCGAAGCGTATCCGGCGCTGCGCGAAAAGGCCGGCTATGTCCGTGACGTCACGCTCCGCGAGGAGGAGCGCTTCCTGGAGACGATCGAGGGCGGCCTCGAGCGCCTCGAGCAGATCTTCATCGCCGGCGGGCACGTGATCGATGGCGAGGAAGCGTTCCGGCTGTACGACACGTTCGGCTTTCCGATCGACCTCACGCAGATCATCGCGGCCGAGCGAGGCTTCGAGGTGGATCTCGCGGGGTTCGACTCGGCGCTCGAGCGGCAACGGAACCGCTCGCGCGCGGCGCGCACCGCCGGCAAGGCCCTCGATGCCCCGGCGGTCCACGTGGATCGCGCGGGCGAGTGGCGCACGCTCCGGCGCGGCCGCCAGCGCTTCGTCGGATACGATGCGACCGAAGCGGACACCGAGCTCCTCGCATTCCGGCAGGATGGCGAGCAACTCGAGCTCCGGCTCCGGCAAAACCCCTTCTATGCCGAGTCGGGCGGGCAGGTGAGCGACACCGGCCGGATCGAAGGAGACGGCTGGTCGCTGGACGTCGCGACCGTGCGCAAGGACGAGAAGGGAACGGTCGTCGGCGGCGCCACGGCGGGCTTCGATCCCGGCGAGGTGCATGCCGCCGTCGATGCAGCGCGCCGCCGCAACATCGAGCGCAACCACAGCGCGACGCACCTGGTGCATCACGTGCTGCGCTGGCGGCTGGGGACGCACGTGCGTCAGCAGGGATCGCTCGTGCAGCCCGATCGGTTCCGGTTCGACTTCTCCCACCATGGCCCGATCGAGCCGGATCTCCTGACCTCCATCGAAGCCGAGGTCAACGAGCTGATCCTCGCCAACGAACCGGTCACCACGCGGGAGATGGCGTATGCCGACGCCGTCGAGCTCGGCGCGATGGCCTTCTTCTCCGAGAAATACGGGGACCGCGTGCGCGTAGTGCAGATGGGGCCGTCGATCGAGCTGTGCGGCGGCACGCATGTCCGCACCACCGGGCAGGTCGGCCTCTTTCGCTTTGCAGGGCAGGGAGGTGTCGCCGCCGGCGTGCGTCGGATCGAGGCGGTCACGGGTCCGGCCGCGCTCGATGCCGTGCGGGAGCTGGAGGAGCGGCTGCACCAGGTGGCGACCATCCTGAAGGCGCAACCGGAACACGTCGCCCGGCGTGTGGAGCAGCTGCTCGAAGAGCGGCAGAAGCTCGAGGCGCGCCTGCAGGACGCGCGGCGCGAGGGTGGCGCTGGCACGCCACGGGGTGAGACGCTCGCCGTGGATGGGGTGGATGTCACGGTCGCCGAGACGCCGAGCGAGGACCGCACGGAGCTGGGCGAGGTGGCGGACGCGTTCCGTGGCGGGCGCGAGGGCGGGATCCTCGTCCTCTTCGGCTCGGGCGGCCGCGGGGCGGTGCACGTTGCCGTGACGGACGACCTGGTGCAGCGCGGGCTTCGGGCCGGTGACCTGGTCAACCGGATCGCCGCCGTGAGCGGCGGCCGCGGCGGCGGGCGGCCGCAATTCGCCTCCGCGGGTGCCGGCGATCCCGCGCTGCTCGCGCGCGCGCGCGCGGCCACGCCCGGCATCGTCGCCGAATGGCTGAAGGCCGGGCGCTGACGGCGCTCGGCGCCTGGGTGGAGGAGCGGACCGCGCGTGCGCCCGCGGCGCTCCGCCAGCGGGTGCTCGAGCATGTCGCAGTGACCCGGTCCACCGGGAACGCGCCCGCCGATCTCGCACGCGCCGCGCACCGCTCGCTGGCCGGCGTGCTGTCTGCGCCTGGCGACCGCACCGTTGCGCTCGACCTCCTCGCAGCCGACGGGCTCATCACGCTTGCGCTCCTCCGCCAGGCGGAAGACGATCCGTCGTCGCTCGTCGCCTTTGCGCGTTCGCTGACGGAGCTCCCGGCTCCCGCGTGATCGATCTCCATTCGCATCTGCTTCCCGGTGTCGACGACGGCTCGCGCAGCCTGGCGCAATCCGTCCGCGTCCTCCGCGAGCTCGCCGCGCAGGGCGTGACCGACATCTGCCTGACACCCCACCTGAGCGCGAGCCGCGCCGAGGCCGGTGTGCCGGCCAATCACGACGCCGCATTCGACGCCCTCCGGGCAGAGGCACCGCCGGAGATCCGCCTGCACCGCGGTGCGGAAGTCATGCTCGATCGCCCGCTCGGGCCGGGCGCGGCGGTGAACCGGGGGATCACCCTCGGCAGCAGCCGCTACCTCCTCGTCGAATTTCCCAGGATCGTGCCGGCGGGAACCGTGGCCACTGCGCTGCGGCAGGTCGTCGCCTGCGGGCTCGTGCCGCTCCTCGCTCACCCGGAGCGCTACAACTCCTGCTCCGTCGCCGCCGCGCAGGGATGGCGGACGGCGGGCGCGATCATGCAGGTGGACGCCAACACGCTGCTTGCGCCGAGCGCCCGCGGCGAGCGCGCGCGCCAGCTCGTGGGCGCAGGACTGGCCACCGTGCTCGCCGCGGACAACCATGGCGACGACCGCTCGCTCGCCGCGGTGCGCGACGCGCTCGTGGACCAGGGCGGTGCCCGGCAGGCGGAGCAGCTCCTCGTCGAGAACCCGCGGGCCATACTCGACGACGGGGACGTGAAGCCGGTCGAGCCGTTCGTGCTCAGGCGCTCGCTGGTCCACCGCCTCCGCCGCCTCCTCGAAGGAGAATCGTGATCGATCTCTCCGGGCGCACTGCGCTCGTGACCGGCGGATCGCGCGGGGTCGGCGCGGCGACCGCGAAGCTGCTTGCGGCGGCCGGCGCGGACGTGGCGATCACCTGCCACTCGCGCCGGGCCGATGCGGAGCGGATCGCGGCGCAGATCGTCGAGCTGGGGCGGCGCGCGCTCGTCGAGCAGGCTGATCTCTCCGACCCGGACGCCGTGTCGCGCGTGTTCGGCGCTGTCGCAGCCACTTTCGGCCGCCTCGACTACTTCATCGCCAATGCCGGCATCTGGCCCACGGAAGACGTCGCCCTGCGAGACATGCCCGACGCTCGATGGCGGGAGACGCTCCGGGCGAATCTCGATGCGGTCTTCCTCACGACCCGCGCGGCGCTCCGCCTGATGCCGGGGGGCGGGAGCATCGTGCTGGTCTCGAGCACGGCCGGACAGCGGGGCGAGGCCCATCATGCGGATTATGCGGCCACGAAGGGGGCCCTCATTTCGCTCACGAAGTCGCTCGCCATCGAGTGCGCGCCGGCAATCACGGTGAATTGCGTCGCCCCGGGATGGGTGGACACCGATATGTCCGCCTCCGCCTATGCGGGGGCCGGCCGGGCGCGGATCGCCGGCTCCATCCCGCTCGGCCGGATCGCGAGCGCCGAGGACATCGCCGGGCCGATCCTCTTTCTCTGCAGCCCGCTCGCGCGGCACGTCACCGGCGAGATCCTCAACGTCAACGGCGGCAGCGTCCTGTGCGGATGACGGTGCCGGAGCCGGTGCTCGACATCGTGCGGCGGCTCGAGGAGGCGGGACACGAGGCGTGGTGCGTCGGCGGTGCGCTCCGCGACGCGGCGCTCGGCGAATCGCCCTCGGACGTGGATGTGGCGACGTCGGCCACGCCCGAGCAGGTCCGGAAGCTCTTCCGCCGCACCGTCGCCGTGGGTGAACGGTTCGGCACCGTGGGCGTGCTCGACCGGGCCGGCACGCTGCACGAAGTGACCACGTTCCGGCACGACGTCTCGACCGATGGACGCCATGCGGTCGTCGCGTTCGGGGCTTCGCTCGAGGAGGATCTCGCGCGGCGAGATTTCACCATCAACGCGCTCGCCTACCAGCCGCTCCGCGACGAGTGGCGCGATCCCTACGGCGGTGCGCGGGACATCCATGCGAAAGTGGTTCGCGCCGTGGGCCGGGCCGACGAGCGGTTTCGCGAGGACTACCTGCGCATCCTCCGCGCGATCCGCTTTGCCGCGCGCTTCGGCTTCGAGATCGAGCCGGAAACCTGGGATGCGATGCGGGCGCACTCGGCCGGGCTCGCGCAGATTTCCGCCGAGCGCGTCAGGGACGAGTGGATGAAGGGCCTGGCCAGCGCCCGGTCGGTTGCGCGGCTGGCCACACTGTGGAGGGACTCGGGGTCCGCGTCGGTCTGGCTGCCGGGACTCGAGGACGTCACGGCGCTCGAACCGGCGGTCTCCGCGCTGCCCCGTGATCCCGTTCTCCTCTCGGCACTGGTCCTTCCGGATGCCGCCGAGGCGCTCCGGCGCCTCAAGGCATCGAATGCCGAGATCGACCGGGTCGCGCGCCTGCTCGCCGCGCCGGAGGCTCCCCGGTCGGACGCCGGGGCTGCCGTGCGGCGCTGGCTTTCCGCCGCGGCGGAGGCCGCCGACGACCGGCTTCGCCTGCACGAGCTGCGGACCGGAACGCCGGCGCCGTGGACCGGCGCGGTGCAGGAGATCCGGGAGCAGCGGCTCCCCATCGCCCGGCGCGATCTCGCGCTCCGGGGCGACGACCTGCTCGCGCTCGGGCTGCGCGGCCCCGACGTCGGGCGTGTGCTCGATGCGCTGCTCGACCGCGTGCTCGACGAACCCGCCCTCAACGAGCGCGAGCGCCTCCTCGACCTGGCCCGCGAGGTTCGATGACTCCGCTTCTCTTCGCCCTGCTCGCCGCCGCCGGCAACCTGCTCGGCGCCGCCGTGGTCATCCGCCACGCGCGCAAGGGCATGCGCGTGGTCGAGGTGTTCGTGGCCTTCGGGGCGGGCTTCATGGCCGCGACGGTGATCCTCGCGATGCTCCCGGAGGCCTTCGGACAGGCGGGCGCGCCGCTCTATGTGCTTGCGGGCTTTCTCGCCGTCCACCTTGCGCAGCACGTGCTGACACCCCATTTCCACTTCGGAGAGGAAACGCACCGTGTGAGCGCTTCCGCCGGCGTATCGGCGCTCGTCGGGCTTTCGCTGCACACCTTCTTCGACGGCGTGGCGATCGCGAGCGGCTTCCTCGTCTCGGGAGGACTCGGG
>DASTUP010000064.1:0-10161 GCA_035759585.1 Gemmatimonadales bacterium
GGAGCTCGATGACCGGGTTGCACGCCTTCTCGATCTCACCGGCGAGGAGCGCCGCGCGCTCGCGGGCGTGGCGCGAAGCGCTGCCGTCGATCGTCGCTGAGTCGCTCGCCGTGGCCGATGGGGTCCCGGCGTTTCTTCCACGCAGCGCCGGGGACCCACGCGGCGTTGCGGCGGCGCTCGCACGCGCGGCACTGCCGGCAGAAGCCGCGGACCCGGCACCGGAGTGGCTCCTCCCACGACAGGTGCGAGCGTACGCGCGCGCGCTTGCGGCGGTGCGCCGCTTCGGCGGCGCGCTCCTCGCGGATGCGGTCGGAACGGGCAAGACGTACATCGCACTCGCAGTGGCGAAGGCGCTGATGGGCCGGGCCACCTGCATCGTTCCGGCCGCCCTCACCGGCCAATGGCGCGCCACGGCAGCGCGACTCGGCGTGCCTGTCGCCCTCTCGTCGCACGAGCGCGTGAGCCGGGGTACGCTGCCGCGCGCCGAAGGCCTGGTGATCGTCGACGAAAGCCACCACTACCGGAATCCCGGCACGCGACGATACGACCACCTTGCCCGATGGATCGCCGGACGCCGTGCCCTGCTGCTCTCGGCAACGCCGGTGATCAACCGGCTCGACGACCTCAGCGCGCAGCTGCTGCTGGTCCTGCCCGACGACGTACTGGCGCCGCTCGGCGTGCCCTCCCTGGCACGGCTCCCCGACCGGCATGTCATTCCTTCGGCCATTGCACTCGTCATGCTGACCGGACCGGCCGACGATGCGAGACCGGGGGCGAGCGTGCGATCGATGCAGCCGGAACCCGGCGATCACGACCTGATTCCAGCGCTCGCCGCGCTCACGCTCTCGCGAAGCGCTGCGGTTGCGCGGCTCGTACGCGGTGTGCTCCTCCGCGCTGCGGCATCCAGCCCCGCTGCGCTCGATGCGTGCCTCCGCCGCTATCGGCTCCTCCTCCTGCAGGGCCGCGATGCCGCGGAAGCCGGCGTGCAGCCGGATCGCGCTGCGCTGCGTCGCTGGGCCGGCGACCTCCCCGAGCAGACGGTGCTCTGGCAGCTCTTCGAGAGCAATGGGAACGCGGAACTGGCGCTCGACGATCTGACGCCGCTCGACGCGCTGATCCGCCGCGCGGACCTTGCCGCGGAGCATCCGGATGCAAAGGCGCAGCGGCTGGCCGAGCTGGTTTCCGATGGATCGCGAACGCTCGTGTTCACGGGGTCACGGGATACCGCACTCTGGCTGCGCCGCTGGATCGACCCCGCGCCCGCGTGGTGCACCGGAGAAGCTGCCGGAATCGGTCACAGCCGGATGCCGCGCGAGTCGGTCCTCGCCGGCTTCGCGCCGGCAGATGATCGCAATGCGATGCGCCTTCCGCACGTGCTGATCGCGACCGAGGTCGCAGCGGAAGGCCTCGACCTTCAGCGCGCGCGGCGCGTAATCCATTATGACCTTCCCTGGAACCCGGCCCGGCTCGACCAGCGCGAAGGACGGGCGCGCAGACTGGGCAGCGCGCATCGGGTCGTAGACGTCGTGACCTTCCACCCGCCGCCTGCCATCGAGCAGGAGCTGCGCCAGCTGCGCATCCTCGACACCAAGCGGGGCCTCATCGTACGCGCACGGTTGGCAGGCGAGGGACTGGAACGGCTTCGCACCTGTCTCGACCGCGCCGCCGGCTGCGCCGATCAGGTTCGAGGGATCGCGACGGTCGCTGTTTCGGGCGATGGCGGTGCGCTCGCGGGCCTCACCCTCGTCGAGCTCACCGACAGGATGGTATCCTGCGGAACGACGCTCTACTGGCTCCCGCGGACGGGCAGCGCAGAGGATGAGTCCGGAGTCATCGCGGCAAAGCTGGAACAGGCTGCGGGCGCCTCCGATGCGAGCGACGTGGCGAGCCCTGGCGAGCTCCGCTGGCTCGACGCGCAGCTCGCGCGCCCGGCGGCCGCGATGCTTCGCGCCGCCAATGCATCACGCCTCCGCACCGGCGTTCCGCCAGCGGCGCGAAGACTCGTCCGACGCCTGGGATCGATCGGCCGGATGGCCGCCCGGCGCCGGGACGAGGTTCTGCTCGATGCCGTGGATCGCGCGCTTCAGGCGGTGGCACGGGGGCATTCAGCCGGCGAAGCGCTGCTGATCCGCGACCTCGCCGCCGCATCGGACGACGAGCTGGTGGCGCGCCTGGCGGCGTTGCCGGACCGGCCGGCATCCGCGTTCGACGTGCGCGTCGAGGGCGTCGTGCTTTTCCGCGCGGCAGGCGTGCCGCTACCTTGAGCGCATGCCGAACCTCAACACCGTGCTCTTCGACCTCGACGGCACGCTCATCGATTCCATCCGCCTGATCCTCGACAGCTACCATCACACGCTGCGCGCGCACGGAATTGCGGCCCGCACCGACGGCGACTGGCTGCGCGGCATCGGCACGCCGCTGCGGGTGCAATTCGCGGAATGGAGCGAAAGCCCGGGACTCGACCGGATGATCGAGACCTACCGGGAATACAACCTGACGCATCACGATGCATGCGTCACGCCGTATCCCGAAATCGCCGACGTCGTGCGCGCGATCAAGGCGGCCGGCCTTGCCACCGGTCTCGTCACGAGCAAGAACCGGAGCGGCGCCCAGCGCGGGCTCCGGGTCTGCGAGATCGAGGCGCTGATGGATGTGATCGTCGGAGCGGACGATGTCGAAAATCCGAAGCCGCACGCCGAGCCGGTGGAAAAGGCAGTGGCCTACCTGGGGGCGGACCCGCTGCGGACGGTGTACGTGGGAGACAGCGTGCACGACATGGCGTCGGGACGCGCCGCGCGGGTGAAAACGGCGGCGGTGCTCTGGGGCCCGTTCACCAGGGACGACCTGGCGCCGACGCAGCCCGACTACTGGCTCGAGCGCCCCGCCGACCTCCTCAGCCTGCTCGGCCTGGAAGGCCCGCGAACAGGTCCTGCGTGATTGTCTCAGGCTGCCGCACGCCCGATACGAGAAAGAATTCCTCGTGTGGCCGCAGCTCCTCCTCGAAGTGCGCAATGTGGTGCTGCTGGGAGCGGTGGGCGGCAAACGCGGCACGCTTCACCTCGACCTCCGACGTGATATCCACGCGGCACGTCACCGGCAGCCCCTCGACGCCGCCGTTCGGACCGCTCCGGCCGGTCCACGTAACGTAGTAAAGCCGACCGGCGCGCCAGGGCTCGCCCGTTCCGGGAAGGGCCGTCGTGAGACCTGCCAGGAAGAACGCCGCCGTCGCGGCCCGGCTCACGGCGCGGTGGTCCGCGTGCGTATTGGGCGCACCCTCCGGACCGAACGTGAGGATCACCTCCGGCCGGATCCGCCGAATGAGCCCGGTAAGCTCGGCGATCAGGGCATCGCCGGAATACAGGTCGAGGCCGCCGTCCGGGTGGCCGAGGGTAAAGATGCGGTCTACGCCGAGCACCCCGGCGGCCTCGAGCAGCTCACGGCGGCGGAGAGTCGCCACGTCCTTCCGGTCGTCGGCCCGCACGCCCGTGACCCGGCCGGCCTCCCCGTCGGTCGCCGTGACGAGGGCCAGCTCCCGCCCTTCCCGGTGGTACCGCGAGAGGGTTCCAGCCACCGAGAACGATTCGTCGTCGGGATGGGCGAAGATCGCAAGCAGCATGGAGATGCGCGCCGGGTGAGTGGTTGAGTGCGACGCGCGGCACCTTGCCTCGCGGCATTCGGGGAATATCTTCCGCCGCCGACCCCTGTTTCAAGGACGTTACGGATGCGTCTTCTCCCGCGGGATGAAAAGTTCTTCGAGCTCTTCACCGGCGTCGCCGAGCTGAACGTCGAGGCTGCCCGCCTGCTCCAAAGCCTCGTTTCCGCGCCACCTCCGCAGCGCCGCCCCATCGTCGACTCCATCAAGCGCCTCGAGCACCAGGCGGACGAGATCACCCACCAGGTGGTGGGCCGGCTCGACCGGACCTTCATCACGCCGCTCGACCGTGAAGACATCCACATGCTCGCGTCGCGGCTCGACAACGTGATGGACCTGATGGACGGCACCGCGCGACGCATCCAGATGTTTCACGCCGGGGAGTCGCCGGCGGGATCGGTGATGCTGGCGGACGTGATCATCCGCGCCAATCAGCAGATCCTCTCCGCCGTGCAGAACCTCGAGAACGACCGGAAGGGCGTGGTCCTCAACGCCTGCAAGGCCGTGAAGCACCTCGAGGAAGAGGGCGACTCGCTCTACCACGAGTGGATCGGCAAGCTCTTCGAGGGCCAGCCGGATGCCCTGCTCGTGATCAAGTGGATGGAGATCTACGAGCACCTCGAGCGCACGCTCGACCAGGCCGAAGACGTGGCCAACGTGCTGGAATCCATCTTCATCAAGCACGCCTGACGATGGAAGTGACCGTCACGTACGTCCTCGTCATCATCGGCGTGGCGCTGGTCTTCGATTTCATCAACGGGTTCCACGACAGCGCAAACTCGATCGCCACCGTCGTCTCGACGCGGGTGCTCTCGCCCGGTGTGGCGGTGTTCTGGGCCGCGTTCTTCAATTTCGTCGCCGCATTCACCATCGGGACGGCGGTCGCCAAGACGATCAGCAAGGGCCTGATCCATCCCGAGGTCGTGGATGCGAACGTGATCCTGGCCGGCCTGATCGGCGCGATCGTGTGGGACCTCATCACCTGGTACTTCGGCCTCCCCACATCGTCGTCTCACGCCCTGCTCGGCGGGTACGGTGGCGCGGCCATTGCCAAGGCGGGATTCGGCTCGCTGATCGGCAGCGGGTGGGTCAAGCCGATCGCGTTCATCGTCGTCTCGCCGCTCTTCGGCATGCTGCTGGCCATGACGCTCACGGTGGGCCTGAGCTGGCTGTTGAAGGGCGCGCGGCCCGCGCCGGTGGATCGGGTGTTCCGGAAGCTGCAGCTCGTCTCGGCCGCGCTCTACTCGCTGAGCCACGGCGCGAATGACGCGCAGAAGACGATGGGGATCATCGCCGGGCTCCTCGTGGCGTCGCAGGTGCACTTCGCCGATGCGACCGGCTGGATGCGGCATCTCTACCTGCCGAACGCCGATCACATCCCGATGTGGCTCGTGCTCTCCGCGCATCTTGCGATCGCGCTCGGCACCGCGGCCGGCGGATGGCGGATCGTGAAGACGATGGGAAACCGCATCACGCGGCTCCGCCCCTTCGGCGGATTCTGCGCGGAAACCGCCGGCGGCATCTCGGTCATGGCGGCCTCGTTTCTCGGCGTTCCCGTGAGCACGACGCACACGATCACCGGCGCCATCGTCGGGGTCGGCGCGTCCCGCCGGCTTTCGGCCGTGCGCTGGGGGGTGGCAACCCGGATCGTCTGGGCGTGGATCCTCACGATCCCGCTTTCCGCGGCGATCGCGATGCTCGCCTATCTCTTTCTGCGGTAGCCGTCGTCCCAGGCGGAGTTCTACGCTGCGCGCCGCACCCGCCCTCCACGCGCAATCCGCCGGTATTCCGCAATCAGCTGATCGTCGATGAGGTCCCACCGCCGCGTCGCGGCGGTGGCGAGCGCGCTCCCCGCGATCCGCTGCCGGAGGGCCGGATCGGTGAGGAGGCGGTCGAGCGCGGTCGCGATGGCCTCGACCGAATTCGGCTCGACCAGCCATCCGTTCCTGCCATGCTCAGTGAACTCGAGCACTCCGCCCGCGGCAGCCACGATCGACGGCAGCCCCGAGGCCATGGCCTCGAGCAGCACGTTGCCGAAGGTCTCGGTCACCGATGGAAACGCGAAGATGTCGGCCGAGGCATAGGCCGCCGAGAGGTCGGGCCCGGTGAGCAGCCCGGCGAGATGCACGCCGGGAATCGAGCGCTCGCGGATCTCCTTCTCGAGCGGTCCCCGCCCCACGAGCGCGAGCCGGGCCCGCGGATGCCGGAGCGCCACACGCTCCCACGCCTCGAGAAGCAGGTCGAGGTTCTTCTCCCGCGCGAGCCGGCCGACGTACGTGACGACCGGATCCCCGGGCTCGGCGCCCATCGCAGCACGATACGCCTCGTCGCGCCACGCAGGATTGAACGTCGCCGTGTCCACGCCGCGGCTCCACACGCCGGTCCGCCGGATTCCGCGGGATTGCAGGTGCTCCTCGTAGATCCGCGAGGGGCAGAGTACGCGCTCCGCCTGCTCATAGAACCACCTGAGATACCGCCATCCCGGGCGGACCGCCCAGTCGAGGTGGTACCGCGCCGCGTACTGTTCGTAATCGGTATGAGCGGAAGCGACGACGGGAAGTCCGAGATCCCGGGCGACCCGGAGGCCGGCCAGGCCAAGCGCGAACTCGGTGGCGACGTGGATGATGTCCGGCCGGAAGGCCCGCGCATCGGCGAGGAGCTCGCGATGGCGCGGAAATGCCCACTGCACGTCGGGATAGAGAAAGAGCGGCATGCTCGGTGACCGGTGCACCTCCGGCCGGTCCACTCCGGCGGGAAGGTGGTAGGTCGCGGTGTACACGCGGACGCCGATCCCCCGGGCCGTGAGCGCGTCGGCGAGCCGCCGGAGCGTCACGCCGACGCCGCTCACCATCGGCCAGTAGACCTCGGAGAAGATTGCGATCCGGAGGTTCGTGCCACTCGACTCGTCGATCACCGCCGCGCCGGGAAGGGGATGCAGTAAGTTAGCTGTATGAAACTCGCCTTTGCCGGTTCCCCCGAGGTCCGCGCCACCCGCACCGACGTGTGGCGGAGGCTCCTCGATCCGCATTTCATCGGCGCTTCCGCTCCGGGCGTGGACTCGGTCGAGGTCCTCGGCCCGAACCGATTCCGGATGCACCTCGGCTTCGGCGTCGCCCTGCTCAAGCTCCACTTCGCGCTCGACGTCGGATTCCATGACATCGTTCACGAGGAGAGCGCGCGGATGGAGGCGCGCGGAGCCTCCTCGGGCACCACCGTGGCGATGGATTCGACCATCCGGGTCGAGGAGCTCGCTCCGCGGCGGCAGCGCCTGCACTGGAGTGCCGAAACGACCGTGGAGGGAACCCTCGCCGGGGTGGGCGCGATGCTGGTGGAGGGTGTCGCCCGGCGGCTGACCGAGCGTTTCTGGGAGGACTTCGCGGAGAGGGTCGAAGCGGAAGCAGCCGCCTGACGCCTAGAGCGAATCGCACACGGGAACGCCGGGCCGGGTGGCGCGCAGCCGCTGCCCGTCGGTCGTCGGCTGCCCGTCGGGACGGCCCACCCAGACGACGCAGCTCCGGCCCTCCCATCCGGTGCGCACGGCCCGCCCGATCCAGCCGCTGTCGGTGGCGCTTTCGATCACGACATTGACCCCGGCGTGCGGCACGTACCGGAGGCCGAGATGCTGAAAGCGCTCGGCGTACTGTCCGGTATTGGCCCAATGCTGTTCCTGAGCCCGGACGAGGCGCTCGAGGTCGGAACGGACAGGCACCGAGGGGTCGGGCCGCGGCGCAGACTGGGCGGACGCTGCCGGCGTGGGCGATTCGCGCGGCGCCGGCGGGCCGTACATGACTTCTTCCGCGCTGGGATAGGAGCGGTCCCGCGGCGGCCTCGGCCGGGCCTTCGGCTGCGCCGGCTCCGCAGCGGCCACGGTGGAGTCGGCAAGCGAGTCGGCGGCCATCTCCTGCGGCGCAGCTCTCCGAAGGCCGAGCTCGTCGCACCCCGTCAACGCCAGGACCGGTGCGAACAGCACGAGGCTCACCATGGCGCGCGGGTGAATCACCGGAAAGGCCGTCATCGCATCGATCCTCGAGGAGTCGTCCAGCTCCCTTCATCGTACGCCAGCCACCCGAACCGCGCCAGACAGGAGACCGGATGCGAGTGCTATCCCGCGCCCTTGCCCTCTGCCTCTTCACGGCCTGCGCCACGCCCCCGGCGCCACCTTCCCCGGCCTACGACCTCGTCATCCGGAACGGCACCATCTACGACGGCAGCGGCCAGGCGCCGCGCGTCGCCGATATCGGCATCCGGGGCGACCGCATCAGCGCGATCGGATCACTCGGCGCCGTGCGCGCGGCCCGGGAGATCGATGCCCGCGGCATGGCCGTGGCGCCCGGCTTCGTCAACATGCTGAGCTGGGCGACCACGTCGCTCATCCATGACGGCCGCTCGCAGGGCGACATCAGGCAGGGCGTGACGCTCGAGATCTTCGGCGAAGGCACGAGCCCGGGACCGATCAACGACTCGATGCGGCAGAACATGCTCGAGAACCAGCGCGACATCCGCTACGAGATTCCCTGGACGACGCTGGGCGAGTACCTCGAGCACCTGGAGCGGCGCGGCGTCTCGCCGAACGTCGCATCGTTCGTCGGGGCAACGACGGTCCGCATTCACGAGCTCGGCCGCGTGAATCGGCCCCCGACTGCGCCCGAGCTCGCACGGATGGAGGGACTGGTCGACCAGGCGATGCGCGAAGGCGCCCTCGGCGTCGGATCATCCCTGATCTATGCGCCCGCGGATTATGCGAAGACGGAGGAGCTGATCGCGCTGGCGCGCGTAGCCGGCCGCCACGGCGGGATGTACATCTCGCACATCCGGGACGAGGGAGGCGGGCTCCTCGAGGCGGTCGACGAGCTCCTCACCATCGCGCGGGAGGCGAATGTTCCCGCGGAGATCTATCACCTGAAGACGTCCGGCCGGGCCAACTGGGGAAAGCTCGACGCCGTCATTCGCAAGGTCGATTCCGCCCGGGCGAGCGGCGCGCGTATCACGGCCGACATGTACACCTATCCGGCCAGCTCGACCGGCCTCGACGCCACGATGCCCACCTGGGTGCAGGAAGGCGGGTACAGGGCGTGGGCGGAGCGCCTCCGCGATCCGGCGACCCGGGCGCGCGTGGCCGCGGAAATGCGCGGCGACGGCAGCGCGTACGACAACGCCTTTGCGAATGCCGGCGGTCCCGACGGGATTCTCCTCGTCTCCTTCCGGGAGGATTCGCTTCGCTACCTCGTGGGCAGGACGCTGGGCGACGTGTCCCGGATGCGCGGCACCGCGCCCGAAGAAACGGCGATGGACCTCGTGATCCAGAACGGCAGCGATGTCGGCTGCGTGTACTTCACGATGTCGGAGGAGAATGTCCGGAGGAAGATCGCGATCCCGTGGGTGAGCTTCGGCTCCGACGGCGGGTCGTACGCGACCGAAGGCGTCTTCCTCAACTCCGGAACGCACCCCCGCGCGTACGGCAATTTCGCGCGCCTCCTCGGCCGTTACGTGCGCGACGAGAAGATCATCCCGCTCGAGGAAGCGATCCGGAAGCTCACCCTCCTTCCGGCGACGAACATCGGGATCAGGGACCGGGGCGCGTTGCGCGTCGGGTACTACGCCGACATCGTCGTGTTCGATCCCGCGACGATCGCCGACCGCGCCACCTTCGAGAAGCCGCACCAGTACAGCGTCGGCATGCGCGACGTCTTCGTCAACGGCGTCCAGGTCCTCGCGA
This sequence comes from Gemmatimonadales bacterium, assembly GCA_035759585.1. Lineage (GTDB taxonomy): Bacteria > Gemmatimonadota > Gemmatimonadetes > Gemmatimonadales > GWC2-71-9 > CAMLLJ01. The sequence goes on from DASTUP010000064.1 coordinate 9,369, forward strand.
ACGGGGAGCACACGGGGGCAAAGCCCGGCCGGTTCGTACGAGGGCCGGGCTGGAAGCGCCGCTGAAAGAGCGACTTGGTCCTTCGTGTTTTCGTGTGCGTTGTTTGCTCTGCACTACCCGGATGCCCCCCGCACACCGCTCAGGTCAGCCGCTCCAGCTCGCGCACCGCGCGCTGCTGGGCGGCGCGGTCGCGGACGGCGACGAAGATGGTGTCGTCTCCCGCGAGCGTTCCGACGATCTCGGGCCAGGCGAGGCGGTCGAGGGCGGCACCCACTCGGCTGGCCTCCCCCGGCGGGGTGTGCAGGACGATGATGGCGTCGCCGGCGGGGTCGATGCCGATCACGCCTTCCGCGATGCGGCGCTCATCGGGATCCTCGGAGCTCGCGGCGCCCGGCTCGGGCTTCCGGTATGCGCCGGCCACCTTGACCAGGCCGAGCGCGGCGATGTCGCGGCTGATGCTCGACTGCGTGACCTCCCACCCCTCCTGGGCGAGCGCCTCCGCCAGTTCCTCCTGCGTATGCAACGCGCGGGTGGCGATCAGCTCGAGGATCTTGAGGTGGCGCTTCCGGCGGTCGGCGGTCATCCCGTTCTCCTCCCGGCCAGCGCGTTCATCGCCCGGTCGAAACGGCGCCGCTCGCGCCGGCTCCAGGCGCGCGCGGCGCGAAGGCGCGCGCCGGCCGCGCCGAGCGCGAGATTTCCGGCGCCGCCCCTACTCCGCCGTGCCCCGATGATCTCGGCCGGCGCGAGCGCCGGCATGGTCGCTCCCGATTTGACGGCCGCCGCGACTGCCCGG
>DASTUP010000065.1:0-2816 GCA_035759585.1 Gemmatimonadales bacterium
CGCCAGAGCATCGTCCGGTACGCCCACATCACCGCGAGGATGGCCCCCAGCTGGATGAACACGGTGAAGGCGTTCGCGCCCGGGCCCGTGTAGCCGAGCCATTCGCCCGCCACGATGAGGTGGCCGGTGGACGACACCGGAATGAACTCCGTCGCCCCTTCGACCAGCCCGAGGAGCAGCGCCTTGATCCCGAGCGGCAGCGCGTCGGCGCCACCGTTCACGCGCGCACCTCCTCGTACACCTTTTCATACATCGGCACGATCTGGTCCGCCGAATAGCGGCGCGCATTCTCGATCGCGGCCTCGCGCATGGCGGCATGGCGCGACTCGCTCCGGAGCAGGTCCACCGCCCGCCGGCCCATCGCCTCCACCGAGCCGACCGGCTCGAGAATGCCGTTGACGCCGTCCGTCACGACTTCCGGCAGGCCGCCGGCGCGCGATGCCACCACGGGAACGCCGCAGGCCATCGCCTCGAGCGCGGCGAGCCCGAAGCTTTCCGACTGCGAGGGGAGCAGGAAGAGGTCCGAGGCGCGCAGGAGCGATGCGACGGAATCGATCCGGCCGAGGAAGCGCACGTCCTCGGCCACGCCGAGCTCGCGCGCTTCGCGCTCCGCATCGTCGCGGTCCGGTCCGTCGCCGAGCATGAGCAGCGTCGACGGCATGGCACGGTGGATCCGCGAGAAGATGCGGATGACGTCCCGCACCCGCTTCACTTCACGGAAATTCGAGGTGTGGGCGATGACCTTGTGCCCGGCCGGCGCGATCCCGCTGCAGTCGCCGTCCGGCGACGGCCGGTACTCGTCGAGATTCACGAAATTCGGGATGGTCTTGATGTCGCACTGGACGCACCCGAAGGCGCGGAACGTCTCGTCACGGAGATAATCCGAGACGGCGGTCACGGCGTCCGACTGCTCGATCGAGAATTGCGTGATCTTGAAGAAGCTCGCCTCCTGCCCGACGAGCGTGATGTCGGTGCCGTGCAGCGTCGTGATCACCTTGAGCGGCAGCTCGGTGCCGAGCATCTCGCGGGCGAGGTACGCCGTCGTCGCGTGGGGAATCGCGTAATGGACGTGCAGGATGTCCAGGCGCTCGCGCAGCGCCACCTCGTGCTGCTTGGACGCGAGCGCGAGCGTGTACGGGAAATGATCGAACAGCGGATAACGGCCCGTGCGCGTGTCCACCTCATGGAAGTACACGCGCTCGGCGTAACCTCGCAGGCGGAACGGCGCGGCGTAGGTGATGAAATGGATCTCGTGGCCGCGCTTCGCCAGCTCGAGGCCGAGCTCGGTCGCGACGGCGCCGGAGCCGCCGTAGGTCGGATAGCAGGTGATGCCGATCTTCATGCGCCTTCCTGGGGTCAGGTGCCGTTGCGCCGCTCCCATGCCTCCGCGATCTCGGCGGCGAGCCGCTCGGGCGGCCGCGTCGCATCGAGCATGAGCCTCTCTCCGGTGATCTGGTGCCGGAACCACGTCTCCTGGCGCTTCGCGTACTGCCGCGTGCTCGTGGCGATCGCCTCGGCGACGCTCTCGCGCGTGCGCCGTCCCATCAGGTAGTCCACGGCCTCGCGGATGCCGACGCCATCGAGTCCGGGTGCTCCGGGCGCGTGTCCCTCGGCGAGGACGGCGGCGGTCTCCTCGATGACGCCGCGCCGGACCATCTCCTCCGCGCGTCGCGCTATCCGCTGGTGCAGCACCGGACGAGGTGACGTCAGCACCACGTACCAGGGCGTGATCGATCCCGCGGTGCGGGCGGCGGCCTGCCAGTGCGAGAGCGGCCGGCCCGTCAGGACCGCCACTTCGATTGCCCGCGTGGCGCGCTGGCGTCCCCCGCCCCGGAACCCGGCGTCGAGCCGCGTCGCCCAGCGGATGAGGTCGCGCGCATCGAGCCGGGCGATCCAGCGCTCGAGCTCCGCCCGGCGGTCCCGGTCCATCTCCGGCTCGAGAAAAAGGCCTTCGGCAACCGCGCGGACATAGAGCCCGGTTCCGCCCACCACGACCGGGAGCCGGTGGCGCGCGCGCACATCGTCGAGCCAGAGCGTCGCATCGCGGGCGTAGCGGCCGGCGCTGTAGCGCGCTCCCGGCTCGATGATGTCGATGCCGTGGTGGCGCACGCGGGCCTGCTCCCGCGCACTCGGCTTGGCCGTGCCGATGTCGAGCCGCCGGTAGACCTGCCGCGAGTCCGCGGAAATGATCTCCATCGGCCACCGCTCGGCGAGCGCGAGCGCCACCGCCGTCTTCCCGATGGCCGTGGGCCCGACGATGACCGGGACGCTAGCGCCGGCCAAAGCGTCGCTCCAGCTCCTCCCGCGGCAGCTGCACGATCGTGGCGCGGCCGTGGACGTCGTGCGGCGGAAGCGCCGTGGCGGCGAGGCGCGCAAGCAGCTCCCGCATCTCGCGTTCGTCGAGACGGTCCCCGCCCTTCACCGCGGCCCGGCACGCGAAGGTGGCCGCGAAGCGCTCGAGGCGATTGCTCCATCCACCGAAGCGACCGCGCGCGAGGTCTGCAACGAGCTCCCGGAAACACGCGCCGGCGTCGAACCGCGGATGCGGCGACGGGACCGTATGGATCACCACGCTCCGCCCGCCGAAGCCCTCCGCATCGAAGCCGATCGCCGAAAGCTGCTCGCGGTGCGACTCGACCGCCTCCAGCTCCTCATCCGTCAGCTCGACCGTGAGCGGAAGGAGTAGCCGCTGGGCGGGTGCGGAGCCTCCGGTGAGCTGCGCCATCACCTGCTCGAAGAGGACCCGCTCGTGCGCCGAGTGCTGGTCGACGAAGACGAGCGAAGCTCCGCTCTCGTACGTGATGTAGGTATCGAAG
>DASTUP010000066.1:0-8335 GCA_035759585.1 Gemmatimonadales bacterium
TCCCCCGTCCGTGCACACCATGGCCAGCGGGTGGGCCAGAATCCGCTCGAGATTTTCCTCGCTCATTGCGAAGCCGACCATGCCGACACCGCCCTCGCTGCGCCGAAGGAGCGAGGTTGCAGTCTCGTACGGATCGCGTCCAAGGGACTCCGCGTAGTCGCCCAGCCGCTTCCCCTCGGCACCGCGATCCTCTTCCGCGCGCACCGAGGTGATCTGCACGCTGTTCCAGCCACCGATCAGTTCGACCTTGGCGAGCGCATCGGCCCTGATGCGCGGCGCTGTGGTGCTGTCGGCGAGACGGGCGAGAAATGCATCGGTGCCGCCATCGCGGCTCCATACCGGGAACAGGTTCGTGAGCCCGGTCGAGTACGCGAGATAGGGATAGCGATCGAATGCGACGTCGAGGCCCATTCCGCGCGCTTCGTCGATCCGCTGAAATGCCTCGTCGAGCTTTCCCCAGTTGCGCGGCCCCTGCGTCTTCAGATGCGAGATCTGAAGGGCGCATCCGGCGCCCCGCGCAACGGCGATCGACTCGTCGATCGAGTCGAGCAGCCGGTCGTCCTCGTTCCGCTGGTGCGTCGCGTAGGGAAGCCCCCGGGCACGGAGCGGAGCCAGGACGGCCGTCAGCTCTTCGGGAGAGGCGAACGCCCCCGGCGTATACTCGAGCCCCGACGATGCTCCGCACGCGCCCTGCTCGAGCGCAGCCCCGACGAGCGACCTCATTCGATCGATTTCTTCTGCCGTGGCGGGCCGGTCACCGGAGCCGACGATTGCCCCTCGAATCGTGCCGAGCCCGACCATCGTTGCCACGTTGACGGCGGGATGCAGCTGCTCGAGGGCCGCCAGGTGCGCAGTGAACGAGCGATCGCGCGCGCCGGTGGCCCGTGAACCGCCATCCTGCCCCGTAATGATCGTCGTGATGCCCTGGCGGATCACCGATTCGGCGCGCGGGTCTTCATCGAGCGAGCCGTCGCCGTGCGAGTGCATGTCGATGAAGCCGGGCGCGACAGCGAGGCCCCGCGCATCGATCTCCTCCTTGCCGCGCGCGATGCGGGATCCGATCGCTGCGATGCGGCCGCCGGAAATGCCGAGGTCACGCTCCATGCCGCGAGCGCCGGTGCCGTCCAGAACCGTACCGCCGCGGATGACGAGGTCGAAGGCCGAGCGCCGCGGCAGGAACGCAGGCCAGCCGGCAGCCGCGAGCGACGAGCCGGCCACTGCGAGAAAATCGCGTCGTGTCGTGGTCATGCGGAAAAGCTACGGCCGGCCGGAAACCAGCGACAGGGCCAGCGACCGTTGCCGGCGCGCCGCGCCCGCGGGTATCGTTCGCGGATGAGACAACTCCTCGCTGCATCCACCGTCGCGCTCTGTCTCGGCGCCTGCGCCCCGTCGGACGAGCCGGCCTCGGCTGCGGGCTCGACCGACACTTCCGCCGCCGCGGGCCCCTCAGGTGAGCGCCCCGCGTCGCCGCGCGACACGGCTCGCGGCACGATCGGTTCCGCGACCCTGCTCGTGGACTATGGGCGCCCTTCGCGGCGGGGCCGCGAGATCTTCGGATCGCTGGTTCCGTTCGACCAGGTCTGGCGCACGGGCGCCAATGCGGCGACCACGCTCGTCGTCGGGGCGCCCGTCCAGATTGCCGGCCAGCCGCTGGCGGCGGGCACCTACACCTTGTATTCCCTTCCTGCGCGCGACGGCTGGACGCTGATCGTGAACGGTCAGACCGGACAGTGGGGCACCGAGTACGTCGGTGTGAGGGATGTCCTGCGCGTGCCGATGAGCGTGTCGCCCATCGAGCCGGTGGACACGTTCACGATCACGGTGGCAGGCGGCGCTGACGAAGGGCAGCTCGTCTTCGCCTGGGATACGCTGCAGGGAACGGTGCCGGTCCGCGCACGCTAACGCGCCGCCTGGGGCGCCCGCGAGACCACGAACATCTTCGCGTGCCCCTTGTCGTTGTAATCCAGGCCGTGGAGCTCACGCGCGGCGAGGTCGGGATGCGCAGCGAGCAATTCCTCGAACGCGCGCCGCTCCCCCTCCCCTTTTTCCGCCATGCCCGCGGCGTGCCAGTCGTCGAAGTAGATGATGGTGCGCGGCCCGAGGAGCGGCGCGGCGAAAGCGAGCGCTTCCCTGGCGCTCGAGTAGAGATCGCAATCCACCATCAGGAAGCTCGCGCGCGTGATGCGATGACGCTCGCGCATTTCCGGCGTGAGCGAATCGCTGAACCAGCCCTTCTCCAGCACGATCCGCTCCGGCGGTACGCCCCGCTTCCGCAGGTACCTCCGGGTCATCGCCAGACTCGACCGATACTGCCCCGGCAGCCAGGGCGATGCGGGCTCCTTGTCCGCCGATGCCGGGAGGCCCTCGAACGAGTCGAATCCGATCAACCTGACCTGGTCGAGGCCCAACTCGTCGAGCGCCTGGTGCATGCAGGCGAGGGAGGTACCGTAGTAGACGCCGAATTCGAGGAAGTCCCCGGCGGCGGCCGTGGGATCTTCATCGAGCAGGATCTTCCATGCGCTGCGGTAGGAGCGGGTCAGTCGTTCGGGCCTGGCCGAGAAGCTGAGGCCCAGGCGGGCCCGGGTCCGGGCGCGACGTTCGAGAAACCAGACGCGGACAGGGCGCGGCAGCCGGGTGCGCAACGCTTCGATGCGCCAACGGATGGCCTCGATAATTCGTTTCGCCGTTTGGGTCATGTCCACGGCTGCTTGTGTCATGGGCATCGGGGCGGCACACGCGGTGCCATGCGGGATGCTGATCACATGCGATGGAGCTGTGCGCACATAGCGGAGATGCGGCACGCACCGCAGGTCGGACGTTACGGTTGAAAGAGTGGGGGTCGCCGGGTTCAGTCTCCGTGTTCCCCGACACACCGGCGCAGGAAAAGACGAACGGCTCCCCGAAGGGAGCCGTTCCGAGTGCGCCGCGTAGGAATCGAACCTACAACCTAGTGATTAAGAGTCACTTGCTCTGCCAATTGAGCTAGCGGCGCATTGATGGCCCCAGGCTATGAACCCGGGGCGATTTTCATAGCCCCAACGGGAATCGAACCCGTCTCTCGACCTTGAAAGGGTCGCGTCCTGACCGATAGACGATGGGGCCGGGCTCTCCCCTGGTGCCTCATAGCGCTAACGGGATTCGAACCCGTGTTTGGGCCTTGAGAGGGCCCCGTCCTAGTCCCCTAGACGATAGCGCCGTGCTGCCGCGGGTCGCGAATCTCGTGACCCCGAGACCGCCAACCATTCCCACAGGCCCGGCAGGACTCGAACCTGCAACCCCCGGTTTTGGAGACCGGTGCTCTACCGATTGAGCTACGGACCTTCGCACCGATCGAGCGCCTGACCCGGCAACGAAGACGCGGCCCCGAAAAGGCTGCCGCGGAGGGTGGCTGACGGGTTTCGAACCCGCGACCTCCTGAGCCACAGTCAGGCGCTCTAACCAACTGAGCTACAGCCACCACGAGCCCCGTCCCGCCACGTGCCGAGCGGCGGAAAATAGCCGCCCGGCCCAGGCCCGGTCAAGGCCAGAACCACCGTGCGAGCGCGTCGGTTCGCTGATCCCGCGGCACCCTTTCTCCGTGCAGTGACGCGACTTCCATGATACCCCGCGCCGCATTCGCGAGGAAGATCGGGCGGCCGCGAAGCCCCCGTGGATCCACCCGGCGCTCGACGAGTCCCCCGGAAATCTCCGCGATCCGGGCCCGCGCCACGCTCGGAAGAATGCCAAGCTCCTGCGGCGGTGCGGCGAGCCGGGCGCCGTCCCACCAGAAGAGCGCCGTGAAAGTCCCCTCCGCCACCCATCCCGACTCGGTCGAGAGCAGGGCCTCGTCGGCACGATCGAGGCAGGCTTCGGCCAGCGCGGCGTCGAAATGCGCGCGCTGATCCGTCTTGTGCGGATAACCGGGATGGGCAACGCCCGAAAAGGCGACCGACAGCGCCGCCACCGGCGCGACCGGGCGATCCTCCCTCCCAATACCGCCGGCGCTGGCAACCAGGCGCACGACACGCTCGGTACCCGCGGGCGGCTCGATCGGCTCGAGCGGGATCCCGAGCACCAGCGCCGAGCGCCGGAGCCTGGTGAGGTGCAGGTCCCAGAGCGGCGCCCGTCCGGCACGTACGCGCACCGTCTCGATCAGCCTCACCGGTCGCATCACGCGGCCGCGAGACGCGATTCGTACCACGTGCGGAGGGTGGTTGCGCCGAAGATCACTGCGGCACCCGCCAGCGCCCACGCGCTCGGCGCCTCCGCGTGCACGATCCATGACCAGAGCGGATTGAGCGCCGGCTCCACGAGGAGCAGTACGGACGCCTCCAGCGCGGACACATGCCGGATCCCGCGGGCGAGCATCATGTACGCGAACCCGATCTGGAAGAGCCCGAGAAACGCGATGACGACCCAGTCCGTCGGCGTGGACGATACGACCGGAAGCGCCAACGGAAGCGCCACGAGCAGCACGGTGAGGTTGCCCGAGACCATCGCCGGAAACGCCGTGCCCTGCTCCCCGTGCGTGCCGAGCCAGCGCAGGCCGATGACCGTGAACGCCCACGTGATGCCGCTGACCGCCGCCAGCATGTTCCCGAGAACGGGATCGGGCGCCGTGGCGAGCGGGGCTTCCCGCTCGACGAAGAAGAGCGCGAGACCGAGCCCGACGGCCCCCATGAAGACGACATCGCGCGCCCTGATCGGCTCGCGCAGGAGCAGCGGGCTCAGGATCAGGATGTAGAGGGGCGACGTGGACTGCAGGAAGATCGTGTTCGCCGAAGTAGTGAGCTTGTTGGCGACGACGAAGAGCATGAGCGTGGCCGCATACGCGATTCCGACGAGCAGCGTCCGCCAGCTCCATCCGCGGCGCGATTCCGGCAGGAGGAGAAAGAGGGCCAGCGCCGCCACGCCTGAGCGGAACCCGGCGACCTGCCATGCAGTGAGGGTCGTCGCCTTGATGGCGGCGCCGCCGGTCGAAAAGAGGATGGCCGCCAGCACGAGGCGAAGCCTCGCCGCATTGGTCGTCAGCATGCGGCAGAAGCTAATGAACGTCGGGCCCGCCGAGCAGGGCCGCCCGGGAGCGCCCATCGGTGCATGTCGCTATCATGAGAGGTCACTCTCAAGAGGGTCCAGACATGTCACTTCTCGAAATGATTCAGGGCCAGCTCGGCCCGGACGCCGTGCGCCAGATCGGTCAGCGCATCGGCGCCGAGCCGACGGAGACGAGCCAGGCAATCAACGCGGCGCTCCCGATGCTCGTCGCCGCCATGGCTCGCAACACCCGGGATCCCGCGAAGGCGCAGGGTCTCGCTCGCGCCATCGAGGAGGACCACGATGGCGGTCTCCTCGATGATCTTGGCGGTTTCCTCGGTTCGCCGAAGGGACGCGCTGCGGACGGCGATGGCATCTTGCAGCACGTCCTCGGCAACCGCCGCGGCGCGGTCGAGCAGCAGCTGGGTAGAGGCACCGGGCTCGGCTCCGCGCAGATGGCGCAGCTGCTTCCGCTGCTGGCCCCGATCGTCATGGCGGCGCTCGGCAAGACGAAGCGCCAGGGCGGACTCGATGCAGGAGGACTCGCCGGCGTGCTTGGCGGCGAGCAGGCGCAGCTGCAGCAGCGGGCGCCCGGGCTGATGGGGACGCTCTCCGGCCTTCTGGACCGTGACGGCGATGGATCTGCGATCGACGAAATCGGGGGGATGCTCGGCGGAGTCCTGAAGAAGCGGTAGTCAGCCATCGGTCTGGCGGGCGGCCGCTCGGGGGGTAGATTCGGGAAACCCGATTCCAATCGAACACCCATGCCCGCTCGCCCGAGCGAATCCTTCGGCCGCGACCTCGACGGCGCCTGCATCCTCGTCATCGACGACGAGGCGGGGGTGCGCAGCATCGTGCGCCGCATGCTCCGCGACTGCCGCTGCCGCGTCGTCGAGGCGACCGACGGGTTCGAGGGTCTCGCCACCGTCGAACGCGAGGCAGTCGTGGATCTGGTGCTGACCGACCTGTCGATGCCGCGGATCGGCGGGCTCGCGGTGCTCGAGAGCCTCGGGCGCCGGCGCCCGGAGATTCCCGTCATCGTGATGTCGGGAAACAGCGCGGCAATGAATGGCATGCCGCAGGTGCCCGTCCTGCGAAAGCCCTTCACTGCCGACGAGTTGCTCGCGCTGATAACGGATCTGCTCACGCGCGTGCGGCCCGCGGCCCTGCCCGCAGTTCCGCCTTCCGTCCGGCCTGCCGCTCGAAGCCGCTACCGAGCGCCGCCGCTGTAACGGGCCAGCACTGCGCGAAGCTCCTCCAGTGGTATCGCCTCGATCTCCCCTCCCCGGCTCCGCACGCTCGTGGCCATGAACAGCGAGTTATAGATCGCTTCCTCGGTTGCTTCGACCACCCCTTCGAAGAGCGGCGAGATCACTTCGTTGGCTAGCTCGGTCCCGGCCACGACCGGGGCCCTGGGATTGCGACGGACTTCGCGCGCGGTCGAGAAGGCGATGACGTAGTCGCCCGACCCGTTCGAGGCGGACGACCCGGTGCGCGCGAGTCCGAGCATGGCGCGCGCCGCGAGGCGCGCGAGGTTGCGGTCGGAGAGCGGCGCATCCGTCGCCACGACCATGATGATGGACCCGTCGCCCCGGCTCGGCTGTCGCGAGCGCCGCTCGGAAGGCGGTGGGAGCTCGCGCCAGACGGGCACGCCCTCGACCTGGAAGGCGCCGCCGAAGTTGCTCTGAACCAGGACGCCGACCGTGAAGGTGCTGTCGCCGAGGCGGACTCGTCGGGAGGATGTGCCGATTCCGCCCTTCCAGCCGAAGGCGATCGTCCCCGCCCCCGCACCGACGCTTCCCTCCGCCACCCGGCCTGAAGCCGCCGACGCGAGCGCCGCCCGGACGTGCTCCGCGGAGATCGGGCGCGAGCGGATCGCGTTCAGGGTGCCGTCGTTCGTTTCCGCAACGACAGGATTGATCGAGCGCACCCGCTCCATTCCCGGCTGCTCGAGCATCCACCCCACGAGGCCGTCCGCGGCGCGCCAGACGCACAGCGTGCAGGTCAGCAGGATCGGTGTCTCGAGCTCGCCGAGCTCGTTGACCTGCGTCGAGCCGAGCAGCTTCCCGAATCCATTCCCGACGTGAATCGCTGCGGGCACCCGGGAGAGAAAGGCATTCTCTCCGTGCGGGAGGATCGCGGTCACGCCGGTCCGGACCGAGTCGCCTTCGATGACCGTCGCATGCCCGACGCGCACGCCCGGGACATCAGTGATTGCGTTGTGGGCGCCGACAGGCAGCCGGCCCGGAGTGACGCCGAGATCCCGGGCCCGCGCGCGCCCCTGGGCAGGCAGCGGTGCAACGGCGACTCCGAGCAGGAAGGAACAGATGACGGCGCCCTGCAGTGCGAGCTTCATGTGCGCAGCTCCTCGAGATCGCGATAGAGTTCGAGCGCCGCCGGGTTGGCCAGCGCATCCCGGTTCCGGACCGGCCGGCCGTGAATCACCTCGCGCACGGCCAGCTCGGTGATCTTGCCGCTGATCGTTCGCGGTATGTCGGCCACCTGCACGATCCGGCGCGGGACGTGATGCGGGCTCGTCGTCTCGCGAATCGTGCGGCGGATGCGATCGCGCAGCGCGTCGTCGAGCGACGCGCCTTCCCGCAGCCGAACGAAGAGGATGATGCGCACATCCCCTTCCCACTCCTGCCCGACGACGAGGCTCTCGATGACCTCCGGCAGCTGCTCCACCCGGCGATAGATCTCGGCCGTCCCGATTCGCACTCCGCCGGGGTTGAGTGTCGCATCACTCCTGCCGTGGATGATCAGCCCGCCATGCGCGGTGAGCTCGGCCCAGTCTCCATGCCGCCAGGTGTCGGGGTACGCGTCGAAATACGCTGCCCGGTACTTCGCGCCGTCGGGGTCGTCCCAGAAGCCGACCGGCATGCTGGGGAACGGCATGGTGCAGCAGAGCTCACCGGGAACACCCGGCGGGAGTCGCACCGTTCGCGCGTCCTGGCCCACCTCGCCCTCCCGAGGTGCCAGGATTTCCACGCGCATGCCGAGACCACGGCTCTGCAGCTCCCCACGCCAGACGGGCCCGACCGGATTTCCAAGCGCGAAGCACGAAATGATGTCGGTGCCTCCGCTGATGCTCGCGAGGTGGATATCCTGGCCGATCGCGCGGTAGACATAATCGTAGCTGTGCGCCGCGAGGGGGCTGCCGGTCGACAGGATGGCGCGCAGACTCGAGAGGTCGAATGCAGCACCCGGCTCCAGCCCCTCTTTTTCCGAGAGTGCCAGATACTTGGCGCTGGTGCCGAACACGGTGACCCGTTCCTCCTGCGCCATCCGCCAGAGGATATCGCGGTCGGGAGCGAGCGGA
>DASTUP010000067.1:0-48210 GCA_035759585.1 Gemmatimonadales bacterium
GATCGGTCAGCGCGGTCCCGGTGAATTCACCGAATGCCGGAAGAATTCCGACGCTCAGGCCAAATGCAAAGCAGGGAAGCCGGAGTCGCTCACGGCCGAGACCCCGGACGGTGACACCGGGATGGATATGCCCGGCGAGCACATAGGCGCCCTCCACGCGCCCTGGCTCGTGACGAAGGGCAAATGGCCCCAGCCTCACGGGTCCGTCCACCACCTCGATCTTCAAGTCCGGGGGTGGATCGCCCGCGCGCCGGTCGTGATTCCCCCGGATGAGGAGCAGCTCGAGCCCGCCCGCCGCTGCGCGCCAGGCGGTGATCACCCGCACCGTCTCCGCGCCGCGCCACTCGCGCGCGTGCAGGAGGTCGCCGAGCAGGGCGAGGCGGCGCGCACCGGTCCGCGCGAGAGCGCGGTCGATGCGTGACAGATCCGCAGTCGTCGTTCCGCGCGGTATCGGAATCCCTCCCGCACGAAATGCTGCCGCCTTGCCCCAGTGGAGATCGGCCGCGATCAGCATTTCCTCGCGCTCCCAGTAGAGCGCCCGCTCCGGAAGCAGCCGCACCGATTCGCCGGCGAGCTCGATCGTGAGGTCGCTCATGGCCGCGGCTCCCGGCGCGCCGCGCGCAGGTTCGCGAACCGCGGCACGGGTGCCGCCTCGGCGGCTGCGCGCTCCAGCGGCGCGGTCATGCGGCGCACGCGGTCGGAGAGCTTCTCGCTCGTGACCTGCTCGCGCGAGCGATCCACGATCAGCGGGAAGGCGAGCGGCGTCGGGCGCTCGACCTCGACGACGGAGAGCCGGCTCGCGGAGAGGCGATCGAGCGCCGCCACGAGGCGGCTGCGCTCGAGCTGACGCTCGAGCACTTCCCGCGCGGCCTGCGCGAGGAGGAGATTGTCGGGGTCGTGCCGCGCAAAGACATCGAAGAGGAGCCCGCTCGACGCCTGCAGCTGCTTCGGCGAACGGCCGGTCCCGGGATACCCCTGAAAGACGAGCCCGGCGACGCGCGCCACTTCGCGGAACTGGCGCCGCGCCATCTCGGCGGCGTTGAGGCTCGCCGGAATGTCGTGCACCAGGTGTTCGGAGGAGAGGAGGCCCGCGTCGAGTGCCTGCTCGAGGGGAGGGCGCTCGACGGACAGCAGCTCGAACCCGTAGTCGTTCGCGGCCAGGGTGAACGAGATCGGCCCGAGCTGCGCGATGCGGTAGGCAAAGAGCGCAGCCATGCCTTCATGGACCAGCCGCCCTTCGACCGGATAGACGAAGAGATGATGCCCTTCGCGAGTTCGCACGCGCTCGATGAGGAGCTCGCCGGCAGCGGGAATGATGGACCACGCGCCCTGCAGCTCGAGCACCGGCCGAACCGCTTCCATCTCCGGCGTCTCGTAAATCCCTCGCCGCGCCTCGTCGAGCTTTTCGCGAACGGCCGCGGCGAGCTCGGCCGAGAGCGGCATGCGAAGCCCGGACCACTTCGGCACTGCACCTTCGCTGGACGGGGCCTTCCGCACCCAGGCAGTCAGATCGCGGATGCGGACGAACTCGAGCGCCTTGCCGGCGAAGATGAATCGGTCGCCGGGGCGAAGCCGCGCCAGGAACCCTTCCTCGACGCTGCCGATCGATTTCCGACCGCGCAGGTACCGCACCGCGAGGGCCGGCTCGCTCACGATCGAGCCGATGGACATGCGGTGACGCATCGCGATCATCCGATTCGGCACGCGATAGACTCCGTTCTCGTCCGGCACGGCGCGCGAGTACTCGGGATACGCCCGGAGCGCCTCGCCGCCGCGCGAGATGAAGTCGAGCACCCACTGCCATTCGTCGTCGGGAAGATCGCGGTACGCCCATGTGGTCCGTACCTCGGCGAGCAGATCATCCGGGCGGAATCCGCCCCCGAGCGCGATCGTCACGGCATGCTGGGCGAGGAGGTCGAGCGGGCGCTCGAGCGGGTTCCTCGCCTCGATGGCGCCGCGCTCCAGTGCCGCGCGGGCCGCAGCGACGTCCACGAGCTCGAGGGCATGCGTCGGCACGCAGGTGACGCGGCTCAGCGCACCCGGTTGGTGACCGCTCCGGCCGGCGCGCTGGATCAGACGGCCGATCGCCTTGGGACTTCCGACCTGCAGGACACGATCGACCGGAGTGAAGTCCACACCGAGGTCGAGCGACGAGGTGCAGACGACGCAGCGCAGCGAACCACTGCGCAATCCTTCCTCGACCTTCTCGCGCTCGACGCGATCGAGCGACCCGTGGTGAAGCCCGATCTGGTGCGACCAGGTGGCGCCGCTGCTGGTCAGCGCCTGGAACCAGATCTCCGCGGTGGCGCGGGTATTGGTGAAGACGAGCGTGCTCCCGCCTTCGTCGATGGCACGGACCACTTCGGGCACCAGGGTCAGCCCGATCTGTCCGGACCAGGGAAAACGCTCCATCGTCTCGGGGATCAGTGAGTCGACCGCGAGACCCTTCGGGACGAGGCCGCGAACGAGGCGCGCAGGGTTGGGGCGGCGCGAATCGCCTACCCCGACGAGGGCATCGCGCGCTGCCTCGATGTTTCCGAGCGTGGCGGAGAGTCCCCAGGTCCGGAGTGCCGGCTGGAAGCGCCGAAGCCGGGCGAGGCAGAGCTCGGTCTGGACGCCGCGCTTGCTGGCCATGAGCTCGTGCCATTCGTCCACGACGACGCAGACGAGGTCATCGAAGAGCGTCGACGCATCGTCGCGCGTAAGCAGGAGGGCGAGACTTTCAGGGGTCGTCACCAGCGCAGTCGGCAGCCGCTCCCGCTGGCGCGCGCGCTCCGGGGCCGGCGTGTCGCCCGTTCGGCTTTGCACCGTCCACGGCAGTCCGAGTTCCTCGACCGGGCGGCGGAGCGCATCCACCGTGTCCGCGGCGAGCGCGCGGAGCGGCGTCAGCCAGAGCACGCGGAGGGGTGCCGCATGCCCTCGCCGCGATGTCGACTCGCGGGGGTAATCTCGCAGCCACTCGACCACCGGGCCGATCCACGCTGCGTACGTCTTGCCGGTGCCGGTCGCGGCATGCACGAGCCCGCTTTCCCCGGCCAGGTAGGCGCTCCACACCTCGCGCTGGAACTCGAAGGGAGTCCAGCCGCGCCCGGCGAACCACCGTTCGACCGCGTCCGCACCGCTTTCGCCCGGAACGAGCGGCAGCGTTGGCGCGGGCGGTGGTGCTTCGGAGCGCCGGGCGCGGGGGGCGGCCCCTGTCGCCTTCCGCTGCCGCGCGCGCGCCGCGCGGATCTCCTTCTCCGACCGGGAGCGCGGCGTTCCCGCCTCCGGCGCGACTGGCCCGATCAGCGCATAACCCTCGAGGAGACTGCCCGCACGGAGCGGCGTCGCGCCGGGTGGCGCCTTACGATCGCGGGACCGGGACGCTGGCTTCTTCTCCGGATCGGGTCGCTCTCCGGATTCGCGGCGGCGCCCGGTCACAGGAGCGCCCGCACGGTTTCGAGTGAATCGGCGTCCTCGGCGCGCTTGTCCGTCCGCCACCGCGCCATCCGGGGAAACCGCACCGCGATGCCGCTCCGGTGCCGCGTGGACCGCTGGATTCCTTCGAATGCAAGCTCGAACACGAGCGCGGGCTTGACGACGCGCACGGGGCCGAATCGTTCGACGGTGTTCTGGCGGACGAAGGCGTCCACCTGTGCGATCTCCGCATCGGTGAGCCCCGAGTACGCCTTGGCGAACGGCACGAGCTTCTCCCCGTCCCACACTCCGAAGGTGTAGTCGGTGAAGAGACCTGCACGGCGTCCGCTCCCCGGCTGGGCGTAGATGAGAACTGCGTCGACCGAGTAGGGGTCGACCTTCCATTTCCACCAGTCGCCCCGCCGCCGGCCGACCCCGTAGACCGAATTGCGCCGCTTCAGCATGAGGCCTTCCGCATTGCGCCCGCGCGCAGCGATGCGCGCCTCGACGAGAGCCGCCCAGTCGGCGGCCTCGACGATCGGCGAGAGTCGGATGGCGGCACCTCCGGGCAGTGCTGCGACGATTGCTTCGAGGCGCGCGCGCCGCTCGATGAGCGGGCGCGCGCGCACGTCCGCGCCGCTCTCCTCGAGGAGATCGTAGGCGAGGAGCACCACTGGTACTTCGGCGAGGATCTTCCGACTCAGCGTCTTCCGTCCGATGCGCCGCTGCATCTGCGCAAAGGGGAGAGGCGCGCCGTCGAGCCAGGGAAGCAGCTCCCCGTCGAGTACCGTGCCTTCCGGCAGCATGACGGCCGTCTCCTCCACCTCCGGAAAGCGCCCAGCAAGCAGGTCCTCGCCGCGGGACCAGAGCCAGGTCGAGCCCGCGCGCCGCACCAGCTGTGCGCGGATGCCGTCCCATTTCCATTCCGCCTGCCACTCCGTGACCGGTCCAAGCGCATCGGCCTCGAGCTCGAGCGGGTACGCGAGCGCAAACGGATAGGGCCGGCTCCGGTCGGCATCTGCGGTGTCGGTTGCGACGAGCCGCTGGAAGAACTCCGCGTCGGGCTCCCACGCCCCCATGAGGCGATGCGCGATGACCTCGTCCGGGACGCCGCTCACCTCGGCAAGCGCGCGCACCACGAGCCGCTGCGATGCGCCGACGCGGAAGGCGCCGGTGATCAGCTTGTTCCAGACGTACCGCTCGCGTCCGCCGAGCTCGTGCCATGCGGCGAGGAGTGCGGTACGCTGCTCGGGTGGATCCTTCTCGCGGAGGCGAAGGAGACGCTCCTCGACCCAGATGCGGAGGGGACCGGGATCAGGGCTTGCGTCGGCGGTGTCCGGCAGCAGGAGCGCGATCGTCTCTGCGAGGTCACCCACCGCGTGGTAGGACTCCTCGAAGAGCCATTCGGGGATCGCTGCGGCCTCGGTGGCCCAGGCACGGAGGTCGGCAGCGCGAACCAGCCGCTTGGGACGACGGCCGCTCAGGAAATGCACCGCCCAGGCGGCATCCGCCGGCGAAGCCGCGGCAAAGTAGCGGACGAGTGCCGCGACCTTGTCATTCGTCGAGGTCGATTCATCGAGCTCCGTATAGAGCCGGGCGAACTCCCTCATGGCGCTACCGCATCCGCGGCATCTGCGGGGTCCTCGCGCTCGCCCTCGAAGCGCGTCGCGATTGCCCGCGCATCGAGGCCGCGTTCGGAGAGCCATCGGGTCAGTACCGCCGTGTAGCCATGCGTCACCCAGATCGATTCGGCACCGGTCGCGTCGATCGCGGCGAGCAGGCCGGGCCAGTCGGCATGATCGGAGAGCGCGAAGCCGCGGTCGAGCGAGCGGCGGCGCCGTGCCCCGCGCACGCGCATCCAACCCGATGCAAAGGCATTCGACGATGGACCAAACCTGCGTGACCAGGGGGAGGCGTCGGCAGACGGGGGAGCGACGACGATGGCGCCGCGCGGTGTCTCGCGGCGCGTTCCGGCGCCGGCGTACGTCGTCGGCGGAAGCGCCACGCCGGCCGCGCGATAGACCGCCGTCATGCGCTCCACGGCGCCGTGCGTGAGAATCGGTCCGATGGATGGATCGAGGCCGGCGACCAGCCGCTGCGCCTTGCCCAGGGCATAGCCATAGAGCAGCGAGGCCCGCCCCGCGTCGGCATTCGCGCTCCACCATCGATTGATGTCGGCCATGACTTCCCGCTCGGGGCGCCAACGGTAGATCGGAAGCCCGAACGTGGATTCCGTGACGAACGTGCCGCAGCGGACCGGCTCGAATGGCGCGCAGGTGGGATCCGGCTCGGTCTTGTAGTCGCCCGAAACAACCCAGACGTCGCCGCGGTGCTCAAGGCGGACCTGCGAGGAGCCCAGGATGTGCCCGGCGGGATGGAGCGAAACGCGAACGCCTCCGAGCGTAACCGTTTCCCCGTAGGGAAGTGACGTGACCGGAGCGCCTTCCGGGAGCCGTGCCGCGAGCACGGGCGCACCTGGCGCCGAAGTGAGGTACGCGTTGCAGCCCCAGGCGACGTGGTCGCCATGTGCATGCGTCACTATGACCTTCGGCACCGCCGCCCACGCATCGACGTAGAACCCGCCGGCCTCGCAGTACAGGCCGCGATCGGTGAGGCGAAGCAGGCTCACTGCGCGCGGTTCACGCCTTGACGAACATGCGGATCGCCACGGCCACGAGGAAGAGCGCGAAGGCGCGCTGCAGCACCATCGTCTGCATGGCGAGCGCGAACCGCGCCCCTACCAGCGCCCCGAAGAAGAGGCCGAGTGCCACGAGCAGGGACGCCCGGATGTCGATATGGCCCGCCTTCCAGTAGGTCATGGCGCCGAGCAGCCCGACCGGAAGGAGCAGGGCACCGAGCGAGGTGCCGGTGGCGGTCTTGATCGGCATTCCGGCGAAGTAGATGAGGGCCGGGACGATCAGGACTCCGCCGCCAATGCCGAAGAGACCGGCCAGGACACCTGCCGCGAGACCGACGAGGACGAGCGTGAGGATCATGGGCGCGCTCCGCAAAGTGGAAGGTCAAAGCTACACTTCCAGCCATGGAAACATTGAAGGTCGAGGCCGGAGGGCGCGAGCGCCTGGCGCTCGTGGCGCGGACCAGTGGCGGGCGGAGGCCGGCCGTCGTGATGCTCCACGGCGCCGGCGGCACCGCCGGGATCGCGGTGAACCAGACCGGATGGGACCGGAAGGCGGCGGAGCACTCCTTCATTGCGGTGTTTCCGGAAGGGACAGCGCGAGATCCGGCGCAGCCCCCGGAATTCCGGAGGAATCCGCAGACATGGAATGATGGTTCCGGGCGGGGCCACGTCGCACGGGCCGCGGTCGATGACATCGCCTTCATTGCGGCGTTGATCGGGACGCTCACCTCCCGATACGGCGCTGATCCGGCCGCGATCCTGCTCACCGGGTTCTCGAACGGGGCCTCGCTGGCATTTCGTGCCGCGGCGGAGCTGCGCGACCACGTCGCGGCCGTGGCGCCGGTGGCCGGGCATTGCTGGCACGTCCCCGAGCCCGGGCGGCTCCCTCCGCTGCTCTACCTGATGGGCGATGCCGACCCGCTCAACCCGATCGAGGGGGGAGCAGTCCAGACGCCCTGGGGAGGCGAGGAAACGCACCCGCCGGCACGACAGTCGTTCGAGCGGTGGAGCCTCGCAGCCGGATGTCACTCCGGGCCGGCGATGCGGCAGGAAGGTCCGATCGAGTGGGCCGAGGCGGCGGACTGCACCACTCCGATCCGGATGGGCATCATCGCCGGCCACGGGCACATCTGGCCGGGAGGCCCGAGGCTTCTCCCGCAGCGCATCGTCGGTCGCGGTGTATCCGGCTGCGATGCCACGGCGATGATCTGGAAATTCTTCGAGGGGATGATCGGCGGAGGCAGCTCGACTTCGGCGTGACAATGGTCACAGCCTGCGCGGCCGCAAATGGCGTCATTCCCTCATGATGATCCGCAGACGAACGCACCTCGATGGCCGGTGGGAATTCTTCCCCGACCCGGACCGGTCCCTCGCCCACGATACGCTCGATGGCGCCCCTGCCCGGGAGATCCGGGTGCCGGGTCCATGGCAGGCGCAATTCGACGACCTCCGCCATTACACCGGCACGGCCTGGTACCGGCTCCGCTTCACCGTAGACCGCACCGCGGTGCCGCGGGAGGCGGTCTTCATCATCCATTTCGGCGCGGTGGATTACCATGCGCGGGTGTGGCTCAACGGCACGCTGCTCGGGGAGCACGAGGGGGGATACCTCCCGTTCGAGCTCGAGCTCGGCGAGGCGCTGCGGCCCGAGGCGACGAATGAGCTGATCGTCCGCGTGATCGATCCGGGAGACGATGCGGAGGCGCATCCGGAGTTCCCCTTCGCGGAAATACCGCATGGCAAGCAGAGCTGGTATGGCCCCGTCGGCGGGATCTGGCAGAGCGTGCATGTCGAGGCGCGGCACCCGGTGCACCTGGTCCGGCTGAAGGTCACGCCCGACCTGCCCGCGGCACAGGTTCGCGTGGAGGTGGGGCTCAACCGGCCGCTCCCGCAGCCCGCGAATCTCCGGCTCACCGTCGTCGATCCGGCCGGCGGGCGCGAGGAGCATCGGTTCGACATGACCGGTACCGCCTTCGACACGGTGCTTCCGATTCTCGACCCGATGCCGTGGGACACGGACACACCGAACCTCTACGAGCTCGAGGCGGCGCTGGCGGACGACTCCGGCGGGGAGAACGCGGTCGACGTCCTCTCGACGACGTTCGGCATGCGCTCGATCACCACGTCTCCGAGCGGACACCTGCTGCTCAACGGGAAGGTTCTCTATCTCCGCGGCGCCCTCGACCAGGACTATTATCCCGAGCTGATCTACACGCCGTTCAGCGACGACGAGCTCGACAGCCAGTTCGTAAAGGCCCGCCACATGGGTCTCAACTGCCTGCGAACGCACATCAAGATCACCGACCCCCGTTACTACGACGCCGCGGACCGCGCCGGGCTCCTCATCTGGACCGAGCTTCCGAACTGGCAGGACCTGACCGATGCGGCGAAGCGACGGGCGGAGGAGACGCTCTTCGGCATGGTGGAGCGGGACTGGAATCATCCCTCGATCATCATCTGGACCATAGCGAACGAGAACTGGGGGCTCGATCTCGCCGTCAACGCAGGGCACCGCGCGTGGCTCGCCGAAGTTTATGCGCGGCTCAAGGCAGCGGACCCGCACCGGCTGGTGGTGGGGAACTCACCCTGCTTCACGAATTTCCACGTGGTGACGGACATCGAGGATTTCCACAACTACTACGCGATGCCCGACCACTACCGTGCCTGGCGCGACTGGGTGCAGACCTTCGCGAGCCGGCCCCCGTGGACCTTCGCGCACGTGTACGAAAGCTTCGGCGCGTGGCGGGACTACGTGCGGGATCCCTGGAACCCCGCGCCGCGGGAGCAGGCGCCCGAGGTCAGGCGGCAGGGCAGCGAGCCCATGGTGGTATCCGAATTCGGCAACTGGGGACTGCCCGACGTGTCCAGGCTGCGCGCCTGTTACGGCGGAAGCGAGCCGTGGTGGTTCGAAACGGGCATCGAATGGGGCGATGGCGTCGTCTATCCGCACGGCGTCGAGCAGCGCTATCGGGCCTATCACATCGATCGGGCCTTTCCGACGCTTTCCGATCTTTCGGCGGCGAGCCAGCGCATGCAGTTCACCGCGCTCAAGTACCAGATCGAGCAGATGCGGCGTCACCCGTCCATCGTGGGGTACGTGATCACGGAGTTCACCGACGTGCACTGGGAAAGCAACGGGCTGCTCGACATGTGCCGGAACCCGAAGGCCTACTTCGACGTGATCCGGGACATCAACGGCGCCGACGCGCTGATTCCGGTGGACTGGGAGCGTATCGCGTACTGGGCAGGGGAGCGGTGCGAGGTGAAGCTCGCGCTCTCCCACTTCTCCCCGCACGATCTCCGCGAGTGCCGGGTCGAATGGAGTCTCGATGCCTTTCCCGACGTGCAGGGCGTCATCGGCGGCGTGTCGCCGCTGCGGGCGCAGCTCACGAGCATGGGCACCGCGGTCTTCGAGGTTCCCGCCGTATCGAGCAGCGTGCGGGCACGGCTCGAGATGCGGCTGGTCGACGCCGCCGGTAGGATCGTGACGCACAACCACCATGAGCTCTACTTCTTTCCGCGCTTCCGCGCCGACGGAATGCGCCTCGCCGTGCCCGGGCTGCCGCGTCTCGCGTCGCGCCTCTCGGCGATGGGCTACGACGTTTCCGATCGTGTCGAGGAGGACGATCTCGTCGTCGTCGAGACGATGACCGATGAGATGCGCTGGCACGCGCAGAACGGCGGCCGGGTGCTCTGGCTTGCCGAGTCGAGCGATTCCCATCAGGCGCACCTCGGCAACATGGGGATCGCGCAGCGACACGGCCGGGCGTGGCAGGGAGACTGGGCCAGCAGCATGAGCTGGCTCCGGCAGGACCGGATCTTCAAGGACATCCCGACCGGGGGCACGGTGGATTTCGCCTTTGCCGATCTGACGCCGGAAGCGGTGATCGTCGGGCTCACACCGCGGGACTTCGCGTCGCAGGTCTACGCGGGGCTGTTCGTCGGCTGGGTGCATCAGGTCGTGGCACTCGTCGCGGAGCGCGGGGTGGATCGCGGGCGGATCATGGCCTGCACCTTCAGGCTTCGGGAACATCTCGGCGTCCATCCGGTTGCGACGGTCATGGTCCGCGACATGATCACCCGGCTTGCCCGCCCGATCCATCCGCATGGCGGGGTGGCAAGCGGCCCGCCGGGATCGAAGAATGCCTAGGACATATGCCTGACGAGGTGACGATGGAGCTGTGGGGTGGGGTGGAGTGCACGGTGAACCGGGTGGGTGACGTGTACTTCGACCAGGTGCGACTGTCGGGACATCACGAGCGGATCGACGACCTCGACCGGTTCGCCGCGCTCGGCATCAAAAGGCTCCGTTATCCCGTACTCTGGGAGCGCACTGCGCCGAACGGGCTTCCGTCGGCCGACTGGAGCTGGGCCGACGAACGACTCGGCCGGCTGCGCGAGCTCGGGATCGAACCGATCGTCGGCCTGATGCACCACGGCAGCGGGCCGCCCGGGACGAGCCTCGTCGACCCGGCGCTGCCGGATCGGCTGGCCGAATTCGCGCAGGCGGTTGCGGAGCGTTATCCCTGGGTGCGCGATTACACGCCGGTGAACGAGCCCCTCACTACCGCGCGGTTCAGCTGCCTCTACGGCCACTGGTATCCGCACCTTCGGAGCGGCCGCGCCTTTGCGCGGGCACTGCTGGGGCAGATCAAGGCAGTGGTGCTCGCAATGCGCGCGATCCGTTCGGTGAACGCCTCGGCCTGCCTGATACAGACCGAGGACCTCGCGGGGACGCATTCGACGCAGCTCCTCGCGTACCAGGCAGCATTCGAGAACGATCGCCGCTGGCTCACGTTCGACCTGCTGACCGGGTCGCTTCATCCTCAAGCGCGCATGTGGCGTCACCTGCGCGATCTCGGCATCGGCACCAGCGAGCTCGAATGGTTCCAGGCGAACGCCTGCGCCCCCGACATTCTCGGGCTCAATCACTACCTGAGCAGCGAGCGGTTCCTCGACCATCGTACCGACCTGTACCCGGCAACCGAAGCCGGGGGCAACGGCCGCCATCGCTATGCCGATGTACCTGCCGTGCGCATCGCGCGAGGCTCGCAAGGCCCCGCGAGGCTCTTCCGCGAAGCCTGGGAGCGGTATGGGCTCCCGCTGGCGGTCACCGAGGCACACAACGGATGCACCCGCGAAGAACAGGTCCGCTGGTTCGTGGAAATCTGGCGAACCGCGGCCAGCCTGCGAGAGTCCGGTATTGATCTGCGGGCCGTGACGGCCTGGGCGCTGCTCGGATCGTTCGACTGGGACTCACTCGTCACGAGTCCGCGTGGCCGTTACGAGCCGGGCGCCTTCGATGTCCGATCCGCGCCCCCTCGTCCAACGATGCTCGCTCCGGTCCTCGGCGCACTCGCGCGCGGCGATGAGCCGGACCATCCCGTGCTCGTTTCGCCGGGGTGGTGGCGGAGGCCGTCCCGGTTTCTGCATCCGCCGGTGGAGCTGCACGGCGAGGCGGCGGACCTGCTTCAAGCAGCTCCGGCAGCCGCTCGGCCGCTCGCGATCATCGGCGCGACGGGAACCCTCGGCCGCGCCTTCTCCCGCATTGCCGAGCTTCGCGGGCTCCGGCACGTGCTGCTGGCGCGGCGCGACGTGGATATCGCCGACGCCGCTGCCGTCCGTGCGATGCTCGCGGGCCACGGGCCGTGGGCGGTTGTCAACGCTGCCGGCTACGTCCGCGTCGATGAGGCGGAAGACGATGCGGCGCGTTGCCGACGCGAGAACGCCGAGGGCGCCGCGGTGCTGGCCGGGGCCTGCGCCGCCGCGGGAATCCCGCTCCTCACCTTCTCTTCGGATCTCGTCTTCGACGGCGTCAAAGGCGCGCCGTACGTCGAGAGCGATGCGCCTCGTCCGCTGAATGTCTACGGCGAGAGCAAGGCGGAAGCGGAAGCAGCGGTAACCAGGCGACATCCCGGCGCCCTCATCGTCCGCACGAGCGCGTTCTTCGGGCCGTGGGACCCGTACAACTTCGTGACGTCGACTTTGGGTGCGCTCGCCGAAGGCCGCCGCGTTCCGGTGCTCTCGGACGTCACGATCACGGCGACCCATGTTCCGGATCTGGCGAATGCATGCCTCGATCTCCTCATCGATGGCGAATCCGGGATCTGGCACCTGAGCCATCCCGAGCCCGTGACGTGGCATGAGCTCGCAGTGCGGGCAGCGGCCATTGCGGACCTCGATGCGTCGGGTATCCAGCCGATCCCTCTCGGGGCGATGGGGCTTCGGGCGGTGCGGCCGCGCTACTGCGCACTCGGGAGCGAGCGCGGATTGCTCCTTCCGCGCCTGGACGCCGCACTCGAGCGCTGCATCGAGGCGATTGCGGAAGGTGGGCCGGCGCGGGAACGGGAAGCGGCGCTCGAAGCATAGCTCCCGCTCCCGCGCGGCCTGGCGCTCAGCGTTCGCTGAGCGCCGCACTCCGGGGAAATGCCATGAACTGCTCCTGCTGGGCGGCAACGGCCTGGTCCGCGGCCTTCTTCCCGGCGATGAACGCGTGATCGGAGTTGTAGTACTCCCACTCGCTGTACCGGCCCGCCAGGATGATGTCGTACCCGGAAACCCAGTCCCTGATGAGGTTGACGTTCGCGGCGCGCTCGTGGTCGTACACCACATAGGCGACCGGCATGTCGACCTGGTTGGCACATATGACCGGATCGTCCGCGGTGAACATGCCGACGCGAATGCAATCCTGGATACAGCGAGCGATCAGCGCCTCGCCTTCGCAGGGGAGCGGCTTGGCATCCGAGTAGGTGATCTCGCAGGTCAATCCGAACCCGCCCGGCGGATTGCAGTACGGACTGGCATTGCCCTGCACGAATATCCTGTGGAACACCGTGTCTTCGGGATAGTAGATCCAGTGCTTCTCGGTCAGTGCCTCCCGGCCGATGCCGATATTCACGCAGCGGACCGAGACGTGCTTCAGGGCCCGCGCGGCTGCCTGCACTTCCGCGGGCGCCTCGTGTCCGATCACATCGACGAGCGCCGGCAGCGGCATCGTGCTGATGAGCTGGTCGTAGGAGTGGGTCCGGCCGTCGCTCGTGCGGAGCTTCCGCTGCTTCGGCGAGATCGCGAGCACTCGCGTGCCGAGCAGCAGCTCACCCCTGAGGTGCGGCAGGAATCCGTCCATGAGTGCCTGGAACCCTCCGCGGAGCGGGTATCCGAACCGCGCGTTCGGACCCATCGGCCTGCCCACTGGTGAAAGCGCGCCGTCGATCATCTCTTCGAGATTCGGCAGCGGCACGCGCCCACCGAGCCACGACGTCTCCATTTCGGAGAGCGGGACGGCCCAGAGCTTTTCGTTGTATGGAATCGCAAAGTGCCTCGCGATGCCGGCGCCCCAGACCTTGTAGATGAACTCCTCGAAATTGCGCGGCGGGCCCTTCGTGAGCGGCGGGCGGCGCCGCTCGCCGCCGTGATATCCGGACAGGACGGAACCGGCAACGTCGCCCTGCTTCCTGAGCAGCGGCTCGAACATTCCCCTGCGCTCGGGGCCGGTATAGTCGCCCTGATCCGCTGCCCCTTCGCCGAGGCGCGGCTTGTTCAGACTGCCGAAGCGCGCCTCGATGGCGCCTACGATGCACTCCTTGATGACCTCGGGCGGCAGGCCGTAGAGCGCTCCCTGAAACGGATAGCGCGTGTACGTCTGCTTGCTGTAGATCCACGCCTCGCGGTCCTGCCAGTGCACGTTGTCCCCGAGCAGCAGCTCATAGAGCTGGAGCACGTAGGGATCGTTGGTGAACATGATGTGGCCGGCATAATCGAACGTGAAGCCGCCGTCTTCAATCGAACGGCACCAGCCTCCCACCTCATTCCGGCCCTCGATCAGCAGCGCATCTGCCCCAAGATGGTATGCGGCGCTCAGGCCGGTCGGACCTGCGCCTATGACGACAACGGGCGGCCGGCGCCCGGTAGTTGCATGGGATGACATGTCGAACGCAATTCCTTTCTGTTGCATGCTTCCTCGATCAACCGCTCCATGGCTGCTGCGGTGGCATCCCACGAGGTGCGCGCCAGCACCTGTCGCATGGCCAGCGCGCGGCGAGCGCGCTCGGTGACCGACGATTCCAGAGCCGCTTCACAGGCGGCAACGAATTCGGGGGGGCTTTCGCCGAGGTAGACGATGTCGCGATACGGCACCGCGACGTCCGTAATGGGCGTGCTCACGATGGGACGCTCGCGAGCCATGTACTCGAGCGTCTTGGTCGGACTGATGAATCGCGTCGCGTCGTTCCTCGCAAAGGGGAGGAGGCAGAGATCCCACCCTGCGAGATAGTCCGGCAGCTCCCCGTAGCTGCGCTGGCCGAGCCAGTGGATGTTCGCGCGGCGGGGAAGGGTAGCGGGATCGATCTTGACGACCGGGCCCACCATGACGATCTGCCACTCGGGGTGACGATCCGCGAGCGCACCGATGACGGCCAGGTCGATCCGCTCGTCGATGACCCCGTAGAATCCCAGGCGGGGGTGCGGGAGTGCCGCCTGATCGGCGGGCTCACCCCGCGCGGCCCGGAAGTGGCCGGCATCGACGCTGCTCGGGAAGCAATGGATGTTGGCGTGACGCTCCCGCTTTGCCTGGAACAGGCTGGGTCCACCCGTGAAGACGACGTCGGCGCGCCGGAGCAGGGCTTCCTCCCGTGCGAGAAGGTGCGGTGGCGCGTGCAGGAAAAGGGAGAGCTCGTCCATGCAGTCGTACACCGTGGCGGCCGGCCGCACCACGTCGAGCAGCGGAAGCGCGAGCGGCGTGTACAGCCACGCGATGCCACCTGTGGCCCGCTCCTGACGCATCAGGTCGCGCACCATGCCCCTCAGGATCGGGAGCTGCTCCTCGGAAAACCCGGGGGATCGTGCCGGCGTGTGCGGGGAGAAGACGTGCACGCCGGCCGCCGGCTCGCTCGGCTCCCAGCGGGCCGGCGTCGAATCGGGAATCGGCTCCTCGATGAAGAGGACGCGGCGGCGCGCGGCGATCCGGCTGAGCAGATGCTGCGGGCGCTGAAAGACGAAATCCCATCGGAGATGGGAGAATACGACGAGCGGAAGCGGATGCTGCATGCGCATCTCCGAGGGGGCACAGAGTCAGGTTGTAGGACCAGGGCGGAGACGGGTGCATCTCCGGTACCGCGAGTCGAGCCCGGCGAAACGCTTCGTCGAGCGACGTCATACAAGGTGGGAGATGTGTCGCGGATCCTCCATGCGCTGCATTGCGGGTTCGGTGTGAGAGGCATCACAGGTTTCCGCGAGTCGCCGCGCCAAGTTGACGCCGAGCGCGTCGTGCGGGCGCAGGAGAAATGGAAATGAGCGATCACGAAGGCGAGGAGCGGGCGGTCGTCGCCGGACTATTCCGGGATCGAGATCGCGCCGGCGAGGCGATCCGCGAGCTGCACTCGCTCGGCTTTGCACCCGAGGAGATCGGCGCCGCGATGCGCGACCGCTCCGAACAGGGAGAACTGATCCCGGATTCCGCGACTCGCGCGGCCGGCGGGGCGGCGTCGGGCGCAGCGGGTGGCGGCGTGCTCGGCGGCGTGATCGGGATGCTGGTCGGCGCGGGCGCACTCGCCATTCCCGGCATCGGGCCGGTGGTTGCGGGCGGCGTCCTTGCCTCCACGCTCGGCGTGGTCGGGGGGACTGCGGCGGCTGGTGCCGGGATCGGCGCGGCGACCGGAGGCATCCTCGGCGCGCTCATCGGAATGGGGATCCCGCACGAGGATGCGCGCTACTTCGAGCGCGGCGTCCGTGAAGGGGGAACGCTGGTGACCGTCCACGCGGCAAGCCGTGGCGTCGAAGCGCGGGAAGCGCTCAAGGCCCACGGGGCATCGCTCGGCGCCGTACGCTTCCGCCCAGCGCCGCGGATCGGTGAGCATGCCGCCGGGGCCGTCCCCCTGGATCATGCGATCGTACCGGGCACGGCTACTACGGGGGTCGCATGGGCGGGTCCTGAGCGCCGCCTCCGCCAGCCCGGCCGTCGCCGCTCGGACGCCTGACGCGCGCTGCGCCCGGAATCATCCAGCATCACCGTGCGGGCCACGACCTGCACCGACTCGCACCGGAGACACCCATGGCACGGAATATCTCGAAGGATTACGCGACGATGGACGACGACGAGCGGCGCCGCTTTGCCCAGCGCGCGCCGGGCGGCGACGCTCCCGCCGAGCTCGACTTTGCGGAGCCGCGGGAGGAAGAAAACCAGGGACACAGCCAGGTTGCGCAGGAGGCGGAAGAGGCCGATCCGGAGCATCGCGACGGACTTGCCGCCCAGCTCGACGAAATCTCTCACGACAAGCGGGTCCGTCGCCGCAACAGGTAACCGGCCTTGTGGCGGACGACACAGCGAGGCAGCGCGGG
Organism: Gemmatimonadales bacterium; assembly: GCA_035759585.1. Classification (GTDB taxonomy): domain Bacteria; phylum Gemmatimonadota; class Gemmatimonadetes; order Gemmatimonadales; family GWC2-71-9; genus CAMLLJ01. The sequence goes on from DASTUP010000067.1 coordinate 16,370, forward strand.
CGGAGCTACACTGTCCGCCCGCGAACCGTTCCCGCAGGAACAGGAGGAGTACTGATGCGCGACTCCCTCGAGACGACCCCGGTCATGGACCGGACGGTCGGCAGCCGCTATACGTCATCGGACGTCAACGTCGGGCCGGCCGAGCGGATGTTCTCCGGCATTGCCGGAGCGGCCCTCATCGGCTACAGCCTGAAGCGGGACCGGATGCGTGGGCTGCTCCTCCCTGTGGGTGCCGGCCTGATCGCGCGCGCCGTGAGCGGCCGGTGCGCCGTCAACCGCGCGCTCGGGCGGAACACGGCGCGGACGCGGGACACGGTGAGTCCCGTCGCCAGCGTCAACCGGGGCGAGGGCATCAAGGTCGAAGAAGGCGTCGTCATCGACCGCACGCCCGACGAGCTCTATGCGTACTGGCGCAATTTCGAGAACCTGCCGCGGTTCATGGGCCATCTCGAATCCGTGACGGTCCTCGACAGTGACCGGTCCCACTGGGTCGCGAAGGGGCCCGCCGGCACCAGCATCGAGTGGGACGCCGAGATCCACAATGAGATCGAGAACGAGCTCATTGCCTGGCGGTCGCTGCCGGGCTCCGAGATCGGCAATGCCGGATCGGTGCACTTCACCCCGATTGCGGAAGGCCGGAGCACCGAGGTGCGGGTCGTGCTCAGTTACGAGCCGCCGGCCGGCCGCGTCGGCGCCGCAATCGCGCGTCTCTTCGGCGAGGAGCCGTCGCAGCAGGTAGCCGACGATCTCGCCCGGTTCAAGGAAGCGATGGAAGACGAGGACAGCGAGTCCGCCCTCGTGCGGCAGCCGGCGACGGGTCTCTGATCTGTACGACACCCTCATCATCGGCGGAGGTCCCGCCGGGCTGAGCGCGGCCCTGCTCCTTGGCCGCTCGCGCCGCCAGGTGCTCCTCGTCGACGCGGGCCGCCAGCGCAACCGCCGCTCGGCGTCGATGCACGGCTACCTGACACGGGACGGCATAGCGCCGTCAGGATTCCTCGACCTTGCGCGGCGCGAATTGCGGGCGTACCCGTCGATAGAGCTGCGGCAGGTGCAGGCCGTCGAGGCGGACCAGGCCGGCGACGGGTTTTCGCTGCGCCTCTCGGATGGGAGTGTCGCCTTCGGGCGGACACTTCTGGTCGCGACGGGGGTCGTGGACGACGTCCCGGTCATCGACGGAATCGAGTCGCTGTATGGGCGGAGTGTCCATCACTGCCCCTACTGCGACGGCTGGGAGCACCTCGACGAGCCGATCGCAGTCTATGGTTGCGGAGAGCACGTCGCGAAGTACGCGCTCGGCCTCACCACGTGGAGCCGCGACATCGTCCTCTGCACCGACGGCCCGCACCACTTCCCGGCGGAGCTGCTGGGCCAGCTCGAGCGGCACGGCATCGTCGTTCATACCGGGAAGGTGGTGCGGCTCGAGGGCACCGACGGGCGGCTGGAGCGAATCGTATTCGACGAGGGTGAGCCGCTCGAGCGGTCGGCGCTCTTCTTCTGCACGGCGCAGCGGCAGGGCTCCGGCTTTGCTGCGCATTTCGGCGCGCGGTTCACGCCGCATGGCGCAGTAAAGACCGGGACCGCCGAGAGTACGGCGATACCCGGTCTCTATGTCGCCGGCGATGCGTCGAAGGACGCGCAGCTCGTGATCGTCGCAGCCGCCGAAGGCGCGGAGGCCGCGATCGCCATCAATACCGAGCTTACGAAGCGGGACCTCGCCGCCGCGCGCTAGAAGAGCAGCTCGATCCCTACCCGCGCCAGTCTGGGTGATCCATACGCAAAGATCGGCTGGGTCGCGTCGATCGCCGCGGCACGGTACATCGCCAGCAGCTCCTGACCTTCCACATAACCGTTGCCGTCGCTGTCCGCGTGGGTGCGGTAGCGCGGGGACTCGTAGGGTATCCGCTCCGGATGCGCTTCGAACGCGTCCTGCGCCATGGCTTCGATGACCTGATTGTCCGGGCCGGGCTCTCCCGTATCGCGGCGGACGGCGATCACATTGCGGCGGCCAAGAATGTTGCGAACGTCCATGTAGACGCTTCCCTGGACGCCGCCGAGCGTGAGCGGCCGGCGAAGCAGCATGTCCACGGTCGAGGTGGCGGGGAGCCGGGCGCTGTTCGGCTCCCCGACGAGCGTATCCGTGCCCGGCCGAAACCGCGTGAACGGCAGCCCCGAAGAGAGGCGGCCGATGAGCGCCGCTTCCAGCCCGTCGAGCGGGCGCACACCGAAGAGCTTCGGCCCGGCGCTGTCCGGCACCTGGCCCTGCACGATCAGGGTCAGGTTGTGCCGGCGATCGTAGTCGAGCGGGAACTCGACCTTGGCCGGAATGATCGTATCGCCCGTGAAGGGGTCGATCCGGATGACCCGGCGCAGGAGAAAGGCGCTGGTCGACGTCGCGAGCGCCTGCTGCAGCGTGTACGACGCGCGCACGCCCCATCCCTGCCGCATCTCGCGCTCGAAGAGCACTTCGCCACCCCGTACCGTGCCATTGTCGGCATTGCCGAAGATCGAGGAATCGGGATCCACGCCAAGAGGCACGGAGCTCACGAGGCCTTCGAGCCGCTTGACGAAGGCGTTCACCCGCACCGCAAGCCCGGGCTTCGGGCGGGCTCGCACGCTGAATTCGTATTGCCACGAGCCTTCGAACCCGAGATTGGGATTGCCCTGGCGGAAGCGGCCGGTCCGGGTCGTGTCGTCGAATGCGGCGTCGACGAGATACTGATAGTCGGGCGCCTGGCTGAACCGCCCGATGCTCGCGACGAACGTGGCGCCACGGAGGACGGTCGAGACCGCGATGCGCGGGTTGAACTTCGATTGTGCCTCGCCATTCGAGCCCGGGAGGTCGCTCCGCGTGTCGAAGCGGTCGTACCGCAGGCCGGTCGTGATGCCGAGATCCGCCAGCCGGAACTGAGCCTCGAGATAGGCGGCACCGGCGAGCGGAGTGAACTCGGAAGCCGTTGCCGGTGGCACGCTGTCCCCGGTGCCGACCGGGAGGTAACCGAGCGCGCGCTGGAAGGTTCGCACGCGCTGATTCACCAGCTCCACGCCCGCAAAGATGTCGCCGGTCTGCCCGGCCCCGAACGTCAGGTCGAGCTGCGACCGGATCTCCCGGAATTCGTTCCACGCCAGCTCGCCGCGGCTTCCCTGCGAGAGAAAGAATGCAGGGACACCCCAGGGCGAGTTGTTGCTCGGGAGCGGCGCACCAAGACCGGCAATCGGCGCCCGGGCGGTCGCCGTGTCCTGCGCGCGGGCGATATCCTCACCGATGAAGTGGAAGCGGTCGGCCGTGAAGGCGCCGAACTGATACTCGGGGACCTCCGTCAGGGTCCCGCGGATGAAATCACGCTTGAACAGCGCGACGCGCAGGTCCGCCACGAGCGGCAGGCCGGCCGTCGGCCCGGTGGCATGCTGCAGGTGCGCGCTCGCGAGCGTGCCGGCGGTGCGTCGGGCCGGGCCGAAGTCCGGATCGTACTTGAAGGCCGGATCGAAGAGCTGCCGCTGGTCGATCGACCGGAGCCCGAAGAGCCGCAGCGTGTTCCGCGCCCCGACCGGAATCGTGAGCTTGCCGGCGAAGTTGTACTGCTCGCCTGCGTTGTGTGGCAGCAGGTGAGGATTGTCGAACCGCGGGTCGAGCGGATTCTCCGGCGCGGGGGCACTCACCGGTTCGGCGTCGAGCCGGGCAGACAGATCTGCGGCCACCAGCGCGCGAATACCGCCGAAGAGCGGCCCATCCGCCTCGACCACGGTGCGGTCGAGGCCATGGTCCCAGCCGGCGCCGAAGGGACGATCGGTCTCGAACGCGGCACGACCCCTCCACTCTTCGCCACCATCCTTCGTCACGACGTTGATCAGGCCGGAGAGGGCCTGGCCGTAACGCGCCGAGAAGCCGTTGGTCACGAGCGCCGCTTCGGTCAGGATATCAGGAGGCAGGCGAATGCCGAGCGATCCGGTCGAGGCATCGAGCTGGTTCTTGACCCCGAGGCCGTCGATGATGAACGACTCCTGGCCCAGGCGACCGCCGCGGTAACTCTCGCCGACCGCTCCGGCGGAGAGCGCCAGGGCCTCCTCGAGCGAGCTGACCGGCAGCGTGCGCAGATCCTCCGCCGTGACCACCTGCTCCGTCGCCGTGCGCAGCGGATCGAGCACGGGGTCCGCGGTCTCGACCACGATCGGCGCGACTTCGACTGCGGAAGGACGCATCGAGAAGTTCGCGAGCGTCGTCGAGCCGCCCTGGACCACGAGGCTGTCACGCCGGATGGGCGCGTAGCCGATCGCACGGACGTTGACGGAGTAGGTGCCGCTCCGGACCTCGCGGATGCGATAGGCGCCGCTGGTGTCGGTGACGTTGCCTCGGCGCCCGTCGCTCACCGTGACGAGTGCGCCGACCACCGGACGTCCCGACTCCGCGTCGGTGACGGTGCCGGCGATCGCACCGGCCGACTGGGCAGCCGCCGGCGGAGCGAAGGCCGCGAGCGCGACCAGGGCCGCTGGAAGCAGCCGGGCGAGCCGGCGTGCGGTCACTGCAGTTCGAAGAGCCATAGGTCCGGGCGGTGGTTGGTCGCGTTGAAATCGGAAACCGGCCCGACATGCACCGGCGCGAACGGAGATACCTCGACGACGAGCGAGGCGCCATCGGGCGAAAGGGCGGGGCGACGGAAGAGCAGGTCCGGGAGCGAATGCACGATCGAAGTACCAGCCGCGAGATCGACGATGTGCAGGTCGCCCCCTTCATCGCGCTGCACCCACCCGTGCGCATCTTCGAACTGGAAGAGGACGCTGCGCCCGACGACGGCGACCAGCGTATTGCCCCGGAGCTGCGCGTCGCGGACGATGCCGGCGGCGCCGAAATCGTGGAGCACCGAGACCGCACCGGTGGAGAGCGACTGGCTGTACACGCGCGAGTCGCCGCCGAGCGTGTAGACGATCGTATCCTCGTCGCCGCCGGCGGCGACGGACGAGGCGTATTCGGTGCCCGGGACGATGGTGAACGACAACGGGGCCGTCTCGAGGCGGACGATCTCGAGTCCGGTCGAGAAGGTATCGGGCAGGAAGGTCGATCCCTGGTAGAAGAGATCCTCGCCGAGATAGACGAGCCGAGTCGGGTTCAACCAGGTCAGGTGCGACACGTTGCCGTGCGTCCTGCCGCTCGGCGACGCATACGGGATGATCGTGACAGGGGACGCCGCGGCCGGGTCGTCGGCCGTTCCGATCATCAGGTGCATTGCCGGCCCCTTCTGCAGGCCGATCGTGCTCACGGCGCGGAGGAAGGCGATCCGGAATCCCGGCGCCACGGCCGGCGATTCGAAGCGGTGGGTGCTGTCATCCTGCGAAGGCCCGCGGGCGCAGAGCTCGCGTGTCACGGCGCCACCTCCTGCAGGAAGGAGATTCAGGCAGCGGTCGGCGTCGCCGAGATCGAGACGCTCACTCGAATAGATGATCGCCGAACCATCCGGAAGCCATGCAGGAGTGCGATCGTCGCCGTCGTTGTAGGTGAGGCGGATCGGCGGCGTCGTCGTGCGCGGGCCCGATACCTGGGGGACCTCCGGCGTGAACGGCGCCTCATGGCCGCAGGCCGCGAGTATCACCAGTCCGGCGAACGCCGCGCGCTTCACGGCGCCGCGAGCCGCCAGATGGCGGACGGCCCCGGAATCGTATCGACCCGCAGGATGCCGCCCGATCCGTCGCCGATCTGGTCGATCTGCAGCGCGGCGCCCTCGGCGACGATGCTGTTCCCATCGGGGGAGAGCGCCGGCCGGCGGAACCACATCGGCTGCGGCGTCGCGACCGCCTGCGCCAGGCCGCTGCCCGGGTCGATGACGTAGATCGTACCGCCTGGATTCTGCGACTGGACGACGCCGATCCCGAGTTCGAAGAGGCGAACGCTGCCGTCGGCGATCGCCACGAGCCGCCCGTCCGCCCAGCTGACGTCGCGCACGATGGTCGGCGCACCGAAATCGTGGACGGTCGCTACGGCGCCCGAGGACAGGTTCTGCCGATAGATCCGGGAATCGTTTGCAATCGTGTAGTAGATGACGTCGGGCGACTCGCCGGGACTGACGGAGGTCGCGAACAGCGTACCGGGGACGACGGTGGCGGCCTGCGGCGCTGCCGGATCCGCCAGGAGGATGGCCCGGTCGTACCGCACGAGGAGCGGGTCGCACCCGGGACAGGGAGAGAACAGCTCCTCGGCTGTGCCGACAAACGCGATCCTCGACTCGTCGAGCCACCGGATCGAGGTGACACCGACGTAGAAGACATCGCCCTGAAAGGGGAATGTCCGCACGACGGCATAGCCGGAGGGCGTTGCGAACGGGGCCGCGAGAATCGCCTCGGCGGCCGTTCCCTCCGCTGCGGGCTGTCCGTCGTGAAAGAAGGCAAGGCGACCGCCGGCCGAGAGCGCGGGGAGGTCGAAGAAATCGCCAGCCTGCACCGGGAACACCGATCGGCTGCAGATCTCCCTCCGGATCGACCCGCCGCCGGTCGGAAGGATGGCGAGGCATCCCTCCTGCTCGACCGCGAAGCCGCCGCCGCGACGGGTGTAGGAATAGAGAATGCTGTCGCCGCCGCTCATCCAGATCGGCGCGGTGGGTCCGCCGTCGGCGTAGGTGAGCCGCACCGGCGCCGCAGGACTGAACGGACCGTCGAGCGGGTCGTCGGGCGCGGTGAAAGGCTCGCTGTGCGAACACGCTGCGAGCAGGAGAAGAAACGCGGGGGTTCGTTTCACGGGAGCGTCACACGCCAGAGGTCGCTGTCGAATGTTGCGGAGTTGATTGCTTCGCCAATGAGCACGGTTCCGTCCGGACTCAGCGCGAGCTCGGCAAGTCCGGCGGCCGGGACGGTCGTCGATTCGCCGCTCGCGAGGTCGGCCACGAGAATCCCACCGGGAAGCGTCAGGGCGATCCGGTCCCCGGACGCGGTCAGCTCGCCAGGCACCGCGGTCGCCGCATCGAAGACGACGCTCTCCTCCCCGGTGTCGAGCCGGCGACGGTAGATGCGGGTATCGCCCTCGCGAGCATACAAGATGGCGCCATCACCGGAGCCCGCAACGCTGGCGGCCTCGGTGGTACCGGGAAGGAGCGTCGCGGTTCGGGAGCCGTCCGCGGGAACGACGACGATCCCGTTGTTCCGCTGGATCAGGAACGGATCGCAGCCCGGACAGGGCGAGACGATCTCCTCGACCCGGCCGATGAACGCCAGGGCCGACTCGCCGACCCATTGCGGCTGCGATAAGCTCGTGTAGAAGGCGCCATCGGAACCGGTGAAGGGAATCGACGTGAGGACCGTGGCGGTGAGCGGGTCATCGAGCGTAGCGGCGACGAGCTCCTGGTGCCACACCGTCCCATCGATCGGTGTGGCGACGGCGCGCCGGTAGGCGAGCCGCGCCCCGGCCGAGACGGCCGGCATGTCCAGCATGTCGATGGAATCGCGATCGGCCAGCGTCCGGCGACAGATCTCGCCGACCCGCTGACCTCCCGTGCGGGGCAGCACGCCAAGACAGCGATCGCCTTCGGGTGTATCGGTGCGGACGAAAGAATAGAGGAAACTCTCGCCGTCCGCGAGCCAGACGGGACCGGTATCGCTGAATTCCGACCAGGTCAGTCGGGCGGGCTCTGTATCGGCGAAGGGAACGCGGGTATTGTGGTCTTCGGGTGCGAAGGGCTCGTCGTGGGCGCAGGCGCCGGCGGAGACCAGGAGCAGAAGGGCGCCGTGCCGGGCCGTTCGAATGGAGCCGTTCATGGGCGACGATTCCTTCGGAGACCGTGGATTCGAAGGGGACGCCTGCGATTGCGTCGCGCGCACAGCCGCCAGCCCTTGACCCACGCCGGGGCCTGCCCACATTCACTTCCGTAGGACGGACCGCACCCCCCACGTCTGCTCCAGCTGTTTCCTCCGGCCCGAGGTCCCGTCACGCGCTGATGCCCGGCACTTCATTCATCGATCATCGCGGGACCCGGATCCTCTACCTGGACTACGCGGGCGTCAAGGACACGGAGACGGCGCTCCGGCTCATCGACGAGACCCGCCGGATCATCACCGCGCAGACGGCCCGCCGATCGCTTCTCTCGCTGACCCACGTGCGGGACTCGCACTTCGACACCACGGTGCTTCGCGCCATGCGCGCCCTGGCAGAGCACAACGCGCCCTATGTGCGGGCTGGAGCGGTCGTCGGCATGAATCCGCTCATGAAGGTCGCCTTCTCCACGGTCGTGCATCTCACGGGCCGCGCGCTCCGGGCCTTCGACGATCTCGACGAGGCGAAGGAGTTTCTCGCAGCGCAGGCACTGCAGTCGATTCCCTTCTCAAGCGAGGCCGGATGCTGAACGACTTCAGGACGTTCGTGATGCGGGGCAACGTGGTGGACCTGGCCGTCGGCGTAATCATCGGCGCGGCGTTCGGTGCGATCACGAAGTCCCTGGTGGACGACGTCATCATGCCCCCGATCGGCCTGGCCCTCGGCGGCATCGACTTCAGCAACATGTTCGCCGTGCTCAAGGAAGGGACGGCCGCGGCTGGCCCGTATGCGACGCTCGCCGAGGCAAAGGCGGCGGGGGCCGTGACGCTCAACTACGGCCTCTTCATCAACAGCGTCGTCACGTTCCTCATCATCGCGTTCGCCGTGTACATGCTCGTGAAGGCCGTGAACCGGCTCCACCGCCCGGAAGTGCCGGCGGCCACGACGAAGGACTGTCCGGAATGCGCAATGGCCATCCCGCTCGTGGCGCGGAAGTGCCCGCACTGCACCTCGGTGCTCTAGGGTTGACGGGCAAGGCGGGGTGCTTTATAGTGCAAAGTAGATGAGCCGCGCATCCGGGGCAGAGCGTTCGGAGCCGCCCGCCCTCGGTGACCGGGCGATCGAGAACCTCTCCTTCATCCGCACCACGATCGAACGGGCCACGCCGTTCACCGCGGTGCCCGGGTGGGGGGGCGTCGCGATGGGGGCCACCGCGCTGGTGGCCGCCGCCGGTGCCGCAGCGCAAGGCTCGATCCGCGGATGGATCGGCGTATGGCTTGCAGAGGCGCTCGTGGCCATGGCCATCGGCAGCTTCGCCATGGCGCGGAAGGCGCGGGCCTTGGGCAGCGCGCTCCTCGCGCGGCCGACGCGGCGATTCCTGCTCAGCTTCACCCCGCCGATCGCCGCGGGCGCCGTCCTCACCTACGTGCTCTACCAGGGAGGACTCGGTCGCGCGCTCCCCGGGCTCTGGCTGCTGCTGTACGGCACCGGAGTGGTCACCGGCGGGGCATTCTCGGTTCGTGCCGTGCCGCTGATGGGGCTCGGCTTCCTCGCCCTCGGCACCGTCGCGGCGCTCGGGCCGGAGGCGTGGGGAGATGTGCTGCTCGCACTCGGTTTCGGCGTGCTGCACATCGTATTCGGCATCCTGATCGCACGGAGGCATGGTGGCTAGAGGGAGTGGCGCGGCGCGGCGCAGCCGGCCGGAACGCGAAGGCCTCACGGGAGAGGCCGGCGGACAGTCCGGCAGTCCGCTCGAGCTCGACCGGCTCATTCACGAGCGGCTGCGCCTGGCCATCGTGAGCGCGCTCGCCGTCAATGCGTCGCTCTCCTTCAACGAGCTGAAGGAGATGCTCGGCGCCACCGACGGGAACCTGAGCGTGCATGCCCGGAAGCTCGAGGAAGCCGGATATGTATCGTGCCGGAAGATGTTCGACGGCAGGCTGCCGCGGACCGAATTCATGCTGACGGCGTCCGGCCGAGCCGCGCTCGACCGGTATCTCGACCATATGGAAGGACTGATCCGCGCCGCACGCGAGGGGTGATCTCTTTTTTTGGCGAGGAACTTTGCAATGCAAAGCACTTCACGGGAATCTGCTGGACTGCACGTCGCGATCATCATGGACGGCAATGGACGATGGGCGGAGCGGCAGGGCCTCCCTCGCGCTGCGGGCCACCGCGAGGGCGTGGAGGCGGTGCGCCGGACGGTCGAAGCCGCCCCGGACCTCGGGATCGGCACGCTGACGGTCTATGCCTTCTCGTCCGACAACTGGCGCCGCCCCGGCCGGGAGGTGCAATGGCTGATGCGGCTCCTGCGGGAGTATCTCCGCAGCGAATGCGCTCGCGCGGTTGCACAAGGCGTTCGCCTCAGCATCATCGGGCGGCGTGACCGCCTGCCGCGCGGCCTCGAGACGGTGATCCGGCATGCGGAGGCGGCGACGGCCCAGGGGCAGCGCCTCCACCTCCGCATCGCCGTGGATTACTCGGCGCGCGATTCGATCCTGCGCGCCGCCCAGTGCGTCATGGCCGGCACGCCGCTCACCCGCGAGGCCTTCGGCCGGCTGCTCGCGATTGCCGACCATGGCCGCACGCAGGGTCCGGACGTGGACCTCCTCATTCGCACCGGCGGAGAGCAGCGGCTCAGCGACTTCCTCCTCTGGGAATGCGCGTACGCCGAGCTCGTGTTCACGCCGTGCATGTGGCCGGACTTCGGTGCGCCGGATCTGGCTGCGGCGCTGCACGCATTCCATGCCCGCGAGCGGCGCTTCGGCGGCCTTCCCTCGCGCGCTCCCCAGGCCGCCGCGCCGTCCGGGAGGTGACCATGTCACACCTGCTACGTCTCGCCGGCCTGCTGTTCCTCATGGCGACCGCGCTCACTCTTGCCGCTGCATTCCTGGCCGCGGTCTACGCGATCGGACGCCGGAACCCGCGGCTCCGGCGGACTGCGGTGCTCGTCGCCGTCGCTGCGGTGGCGGTGCACGCTGTCCTCGTGGCAGCCGGGCCGCTCCTCGCGCCCGAGCGGATCCTGGCACAGGGCAACGAGCTCTCCTTCTGCAACTTCGACTGCCACCTGCACCTCGCCGCGCACCGTGGCCGCTCGCCGGATGCCGTGGTGCTTCGATTCCGGAGCGATGCGCGGGCCGTCGCCGAGCACCCGGGCCGGCTGCGCGTCCGCGGCTACGATGCGAGCGGAGCGGAGCACGAGCCGCTGGACGCGATTCCCGGCACGCCGCTCGCCGCAGGCGACACCGTCGAGCATCGCATCCGGTTCGCGCCCGGCGTCCGGATCGAGCGGGTGGCCGCGAGCTGGCGCGACTGGGATCGCTATCTCGTTCCCGGACCTGCGAACCCGCTCGTGCAGCAGCGCCTCTCGCTCAGGCTCGATGCCCCGGCGGTGGATGAGCCCGTGGCGATCGAAAGGGGGGCACCCCGATGACTGCCGCGCGCCGTTCGCTCGCCGCCCTCGCCCTGGGCGGCGGACTCGGAGTGGCGGCCGACCTGAGCCGCGTCTGGCTGCCTGAGCGACTTGGTACGGCGGTGTGGCTCGGGCTCTTCCTTGCGGCGCTACTCGTGCTGCTCGCCGATGACGAAGAAGGCGTGTCGCTGCCGCTCGCGGCGGCCGCGGTCGGAATCGGCGCGCTGGTGTGGCGTGATTCGCCGGCCCTGCATGCGCTCAATCTCGCGGTGATCGGCGGCTGCATCGTGGCAGGCTCGCGCATCGGTGCATCCCTTGCGCAAGGCGCTGGCGGCGTGGTCGCGTGGGCGCTCGCCGCGCTCGAGGCCGTGGCTCACGCGGCACTGGGCGCCGCCGCCGCCGTGTCCGAGGCGGCGTGGTCCCGCCTCCCCGCCGGCCGGGGACTGCGCGAGGCGAGCGGGATCGCAATGGGGCTCGTGTTCGCAGCGCCGGTGCTGGCCATCTTCAGCGCCCTCTTCGCCGAGGCCGATCCCCTCTTCGAATCGGGCCTGGAGCGGGCGTTCACGTTCGATTTCGGCCTGGATGCGGTCGTCCCACATGCCGTCGTGGCCGGTGCGGTGGGTTGGCTCTCGGCCGGGCTGCTGCGCGGAGCCTCCATGGAGCGCAGGCTCCGGGCCGTTCCGGCAGTCCCGTTCGCGGGGTCGATCCGGTTCGCAACGGTCGGAACCGCGCTCGGGGGCATTGCGGCGCTGTTCCTGATATTCGTGCTCCTGCAGACGAGGTATCTTTTCGAAGGGGCATCCGTGCTGGCGGAGCCGGGCGGCTTCAGTTACGCGGACTATGCGCGGCGGGGGTTCTTCGAGCTGGTGGGCGTGACCGCCCTCACCCTCCCGGTGCTGCTCGTGGCGGATTGGGCGCTCGACCAGCGCAGTGAGACGGTCCGGGCACGATTCCGGGGGCTGGCACTCTTACTTCTCGGGCTCCTTGGAGTGATCGTTCTGTCGGCCCTGTCCCGCATGGCGCTATACGCCGGCATGTACGGGTTGACGGAGCCCCGGGTCTACGTGACCGCATTCATGCTGCTCCTCTGCGCGGTCTTCGCGTGCTTCACGCTCACGGTGCTGCGCGGAAACCGGCCTGCGTTCATGCGGGGATCGCTGGTGGCGACCGCGTGCGCCGTGGGGGGCCTCAACCTCCTCGCTCCCGACGCGCTCATCGCGCGCGTCAATCTCGAGCGGGGGTCGTCGCGAGTCCCGGTCGATGTGTCGTACCTGGCGTCGCTCAGCGCCGACGCGGTGCCCGGATTGCTGGAGCGGGCGGGCCGGCTGGAGCACGGGTCGCGCTGCGAGCTCATGGCCGAGCTGCAGGATCGATGGCTGGATGATGGTGAAGGTACGTGGAACCTTTCCCGCCTCCGGGCGCGCCGAGCGCTCGAGGCATACCGGTTGGGAACAGGGAGAGAGTGTGCTATTGAGCTCTGAGCCGCCCCCTTCGATCGCACCTGCCCGCCTGTCGTCCCGGTCGCTTCGTCCCGGGCATCCGGTGCTGCTGCCGGGCGGCCGCAAGCCGCACCGGAGCGCATCCGCGCCACCGCTCCGCCCGGCCGGCTTCCTCCTGGCCGCCGCCATCGGTGTTGCGTGCGGTATCTACGATCTGCATACCGGCCGCTCGGACACGATGGCGCTCTTCCTGGGCGGCGCTGCGCTGGTGCTGGCTCTCATCGTGCCGGCAGGCGCGGTGCCGCGGGCAATCGTGATGGGCCTGTCGATCCCCGCGGTGTATCTCGCGGCCACGCTGCTCGACCTCACCATTCCCTTTCCGCCAACGCCGCACTATGCCGTGACGATCGTCGCGCTCGTGCCCGCGCTCGCGGGTGCACTCCTCGGCCTGGCGGTGCGGAAGCTGATTCCGAGCAGCGGTCCGCCGCGACGCACTCGCCTGTAACGGTGCCCGGTGAGCTGAGCGCCGGCACGGCGCTCGTGACGGGCGCCTCCGCCGGCATCGGTCGCGAGCTTGCGCGGCTTCTTGCCCAGGGCGGGTTCGGCCTGATCCTCACGGCGCGCGACGAATCGCGGCTGCAGCAGCTCGCCGCGGAGCTGCGCGAGCGTTGGAGCGTGGCCGTGACGGTCATCCCCTGCGACCTGTCGGTGGCGAGCGGCGCCGGGACGCTCGCAGCGGACATCGAAGCCGCGGGACTCGAGGTCGACCTTCTCGTCAACAACGCCGGGATGGGTGCGGCCGGTTCGTTCGCGGACGTGCCGCTGGAGCGGCAGCTCGCCCTGCTCCAGCTCGACATCGTGTCACTCACCGAGCTCACCCACCGCTTCCTTCCGGCAATGCTCGCGCGCCGGCGCGGGCGCATCCTCAACGTCGCATCCACTGCCGCGTTCCAGCCGGGTCCGTATCTCGCCTCGTACTATGCGAGCAAGGCCTATGTCCTGTCGCTGTCGGAGGCGCTGGCGGAAGAGACGCGCGGCACCGGCGTGACGGTCACCGCCCTCTGTCCCGGCCCGACGCGCACGGAGTTCTTTGCGCGCGCGAGCATGCGCGAGTCGAGACTCGCGCGAAATGCGGTGATGGAGGCCGCCGAAGTCGCCGCGGCTGGGTATGCCGGCATGATGCGGGGAGACCGGATCGTGGTGCCCGGCGCCGGCAACCGGGTGCTCGCAGCGCTCGTGCGCATCGCTCCGCGCGGAATCGTGACGCGAGTGGTGGCCCGGCTCAACCGGACGCGGCAGCACCGCAGCGGCGCCGACGCCGCTGCGGGGTGAGGTCAGAACCCGAGCTCGATGCCGAGGCGGATGCGGCGGGGTGCCGAGTAGAAGCCGTTTGCGGCGAAAGCGGCGTAGCCGGCGTCGGCGACGAGCGTCTGCTCCTCCGCGGTGAAGATCCCGTCGCCATTGCCCCATCGCTGCTCGGTCCGTACCAGCGCGACGCAATCCGGCGCGGCCGGTGCGCCGTTCGGCATCACCCAGTTTGCGCATCCGCCGGCGCCCTGGCCGGCGAACGTGAGGTCGATGCTCGTACCGGCGAGCACGCCGTTCTCATCTGCCTCGTCGCGCCAGGTGTTCACCGCGTCGAAGCGCGCATTCTCCGTGGCGGACTCGTTCGTCGTGGTTCCGGTGGCCGCGTAGACCCGCCGTGTGTTGCGGCGGCCCAGGAGGTTGCGAGCGTCGACGAAGATGCTCGCGCTGCCTCGGCTCCCGAATCGTTTGGCGAATCGGAGATCGAGCTGGCGGAACGAAGGGAGCCGTCCACGCTCGGCTCCGGCGGCGCTGAGGCTCGCGCACGGATCATCCGAGAAACCGAACCCGTCGCACCGGACATACGGGGTGCCGCTCGCAGCGCGGAACGTGAAGAGCAGCGATGCGTCGCGCAGGAGCCCGCGTCCGCCGCCCTCGGGCGCATCGTACCCGAGCATCGCGGCCACTGTGTGCGGTCGTTCCCATGACGCCGGCAGATCGTCGAGGCCAGGCGGGAAGAAGGCCCCGCCTGCCGTCCTCCGCAGCCAGGCCACCCGTTGCCAGGACCACGAAAGGGAGCCTTTCAGCGACGACCCGGTCCAGGCGAGTCGCGTCTCGAGGCCGCGTGCGGAGAGCTCGCCGTCGTCCTGCAGCTGCCTGAGGTCGACCTCCGCATTCTGCCGTGTCGGGTCGCGCTGCGAGGTGAGCCGCACGACCGGCACACCGCTCGAGGTCTGCCGGTAGAGCGCCACATCACCGGAGAGCGCCGAGCTGATTCTGTGCGTCGCACCGACTTCCGTGGCCCAGGAGCGCTCGAGCCCGAGATCGCTGCCGAAGATCTGGCTGGTGTTCGTGATGGCCAGGTCGGTGTTGATGCCCTGGAACGAAAGGCCGAGATCGGGCATCCGGGCGGACCGCGAGATGCCGGCGCGCAGCGTCGTCACGTCGGATACCTCGAGTGCGGCGCGAAACGTCGGGCTCCATGCGGAGTGCCGCGCGTCCTCACGAAAGACGACCAGCGGGACCGGCTGGCCGTTCAGCGTGAAGCTCCCGTCGGCATCGGTGTAGCTGTTGATGCGCGGAAAGGGGTGGTACTCGCCGAACGCGGGATTCGGTGCGCCGCCGAAAGTCGTCGCGATCGTATCGAGGACCCAGGGCCGGCTCCCGCCCGCATCGAAGAAGTCATACCGGACCCCCGCGACGAACGTCAGCGCGCCGTAGTCGAACCGGTCCTCGGCGAAGAGGGCGCCGCGCTTCGGGCTCTCGATGTAGACGTCGGAGAATGCCTGGGATGTGAGGGCATGATCGTAGCTCGCTACGGCATACTTCGCGTACTCACCGCCGAGCGTGAAGTCCGAATTCCGTGTGACCCTCCATGTGGCGGAGCCGTTCAGCGTGGTGCGCTTTTCCTCGAAAAGCGAAAGAAATCCCACCGGACCGCCGCGCTCGATGAAGCCCCGCGAGGCGTACGGTCCGTCGAGGAATTCGTCAATGGTCCGGTACTGGTCCGTCGATTCGAGCTCGTAGGGCGAACGGCGCGTGCCGGGAACGTTCGCGCGATAATTCGCGACCAGCGCCGAATCCACGGGGAAGCTCTTCCGGTCCCAGCGGAAGTCGAGCCCGCCGAGCATGAAACCACCGGCCGGATCGCGGGAGTCCGCTTCGCTTTCCGCGCTCAGTGGCGAAACGGTGAGCCGGTCGGTCTGCCGGGAGCCGGACAGCCGCCAGGAGCCGGTGCGGCGCGCGCCGATCGGTCCGGTGAAGGTGAGGGCGTACACTTCGGTTTCGGACTGCCGCCCGAAGAGATTCGCCGGATTGTTGATCGAGGCGTAGTCGAACAGCCGGTCGCTCTCGCGCCCGCGGAGCACGAGGGCGGAAAGCCGCGTGGCGCGGCCGACCGCATAGTCCCCGGCTGCTGCGACGCGGTATCCCGAGCTCGCGGAGATCGGCGTACGCGAGCCACTGCAGGGCGCATCGTAGTTGGATGCGATGCCGGGATCCGCGCTCGCCTCGAACCGGTCGCACTCGCCGCGTGCGAGCGCCCACGCGGGAATCGCGACGGCGCCGGTTCCCGGCACGTCGACCGTCGTGTCCACCCCGGCGGGAGCAAAGATCGGGACCAGCTCGGCATCGATGCCGAATTCTGCCGACTTCTGGCCGAAGAGCATTCCGCCGACGAAGAGCCGGGAGGTGCGGTCCTGGCGCCCGAGCGCGGCTTCGATGCGATTGAGGCCGAGGCCCGAGGTGAACCGGTCGGTCTCGTAGGAGAGGCGGCCGCCACGAGATTCCGCGCCGGGAGTTTCGAAGCGAACGGCGGCGCTGCCGCTTCCACCGGCCCAGGCGGGCATCGGCCCTGTGATCGCGCTCGCGCCTCCGAGCGTAACGGGCGCGAGCGGCAGGCGCACGCGGCGGTGCGACGGCGTGATGTCGATGCCGTTGACATGGATGGAATGAGATCCCGGTGCCGCCCCGCGCAGCGATAGTCCCGAGTCCGTGCCGGTCACACCCGGCTCCAGGAGGAGTGCGCCTTCGGCGCTGTCCACCGGAAGCCGCTGGATGATCGTCCCGGGAATGCGCCGGCTGGTCGTGGCCGCAGCGGCGGAGTCGGTCGTCGCCGTGTCCGCTGGCGCTGGTGCGAGCCACTGCTGGGCGGCGAGGCCGGACGGCGCGAACGACAGGATACCTGCCGAGACCAGGAAGGGACGGCACGGGAACATGGATGAAATCCAGGATGAGGAATGAAGGACTCGCCGAATATACCGGGGAGCGAGAACGCTCCGCAGTCGAGCCGGGGGCGTTCGAGGCGCCGCTTTCTCCAGGGGGCGGGCGCCGCGGGCATCGCATTCGCCGTCGATGCCTGCGGCGTCGAGCCGCCGCGCGTCGAGGTCACCCGGCACGATATCGCGCGGCCGGCCGCGGCGGCGGCGCTCGACGGAATGCGGATCGCGCAGGTGAGCGATACGCATCTGACCGGCAACCGCCGTGCGGCCGCGCGCGCCGTGGAGATCCTCGCCCGCGAGCGCCCTGATGTCGTCGTCCTGACCGGCGACATCTGCGAGGACGCGGACGGACTCGCCGCGCTCACGGCGCTGGCGGCGTCGGTCCGCGGCTCGAGCGCCACCGTCGGCATCTACGGAAACTGGGAACGGAAGTCGAAGATTCCCGAGGCCGAGCTGGCGAGGGCCTACGAACGCGCGGGCGCCGAGCTGCTCGTGAGCCGCTCGATGATCGTGGAGCGCGAATCGGCCCGGTTGCGCATCGTCGGCCTCGACGACGCGCGCTACGTCGGGCCGGATCTCGACCGGGCGCTTGCCGGCCCGGCAGGGGACGCCGAGATCTGGCTCGTGCATTGCCCGCAGTATGCCGACCTGATACCCGACGGTGTCACACCGCCGCTCGCGCTGCTCGCAGGCCACACGCACGGCGGGCAGGTGCGCCTGCCGGGATGGACGCCCTATACGCCGCCGGGGTCCGGCCGATTCGTCGAAGGGTGGTATCGCGACGCGAAAGCCCCGATGTACGTGAGCCGCGGGATCGGAACGGCCGTGATCGAGGCGAGGTTCTGCTGCCGCCCTGAGCTGCCGGTATTCACGCTGCGCGCTACCAGGGCTGCGGCTTTCCCTCATAGTCGATGAACGTTCCCGCGTCGCTGGTCGTGAGCCGGCCGATCGTGGCGAGGAGCCCGCGGACCGATTCCTCGGGAGAAAGTGTTGCGGCCCGTCCGCCCATGCGGGTACGCACCCATCCGGGTGTGATGACCAGTGCGACGATGCCCTCGGGCGCGAGCTCCGCCGCGAGCGCACGCGTCATGATGTTGAGCGCGGCCTTGCTCGCGGCGTACGCGTAATCCCCGCCTCCCGTCTTGCTCGAAACGGAGCCGACCAGCGAAGAGAGATTGACGATGCGGCCGCGACTCGAGGCGCGCACGAGATTCAGGAAGTGCTGCGTCACGAGCATCGGCCCGGCCGCGTTGATCCGGAAAACCTCGAGCAGCTCGTCCTGTGTCACCGTGTCGAACAGCGTCGCGTCGGGGTCCCAGTGCTCGGACTGATGCGAATAGGCGCCGGCACTGTTGACGAGAATGTCGATCGCGCCCACGACCCCCTCGAGCGCGGCGTGCGCGTCGATGATGGACTCGATGCTGCCGACGTCCATCCGCAGCTGCACGAGCCGAGACCCGTGCTCGGCCGCAAGCGCGTCCACGTCCGCCGAAGGCCGCCGCGTGGTGGCGACGACGCGGTCGCCGCGCGCAAGCGCCTGGCGCACCAGCTCGAGCCCGATCCCGCGCGAAGCGCCCGTCACCATCAACGTTTCCACGTCTACTCCGTGCCCGCGAGGTTGTACATTGCGCGCCAGGCGCGAAACGCCTCACGATAGTCGTCGTGCCGGTAACGCACCGTGCGCGCGGCAATCCGCTCGGATCCCGGCACCAGCTCCGCCATGTCGGCGTGCACCGTCCGGGCGAAGTCAGTTTCGATCGTAACGGGCACACGAGCGAGGTATGGCGGGTGCGGCCGGCGCAGGGTGGACTCTGCGGCTGCCCGGATGCGACGCCGCGCTTCGGTGGGGGAGAGGCAGCGCGCGGCGTGGCGGCTGACCGCTTCCTTCACGACGACCGTTTCGACATGATCGCCGAATGTCTCCACTGCTTCGGCGGCAACGGACTGGTCGCCGCTCACGAGCGCCACGGGCACGCCGAAGCAGCCGGCGACGGCGGCGTTGAGGCCCATCTCTCCCACCGGGACCCCATTCACCCGCACATCGTAGATCCGGTCGGTATAGGTATGGTCGATCGTCGAGCGCGCGGTCCCGGCCCGGCCATGATAACCGATGAAGAAGAGCGCATCGAACCCTCCGCCTATTCCTTCCACCATCGAGAGCGTTTTCGGGTTGCCGCTGATCAGCTCCGCCTCCTCGTGCAGCTCCTCGGCGATCAGGTTGCGCATCAGCCAGTGGCTGTCGTTGACGACCACGCCGCTGGCGCCGGCGGCGAGGGCGCCCTCGATGGCGGCATTCGCCTCGCCCGTCATCAGCCGGCAGGACCGCGCATACTCGGCGGCAAATCGGGGGTCGACCGGATCGGTCTGCTGCTCGTGGACGACGCCGGCGATTCCCTCCATGTCGACCGAGATGTAGACGCGCATCGGCTCCAGGTTGCGAAGTGACGGGACAGGGTGCTACGCTCAACGTTCAACTATAGGGAGGGCCGAGCATGCGCGCACCTGCCCCGATTGCCGCGGCGCTGGCCGCGATCCTCGCCGCCGGGGCCTGCGACCGGGCCGCTCCGGAGGCCGATGCCGAGGCGAATGGCCGCCAGTATACGCAGTGGTTCTACGGCCAGGACTTCGACAGGCTCTGGGAGCGATTTTCGCCGGAAATGAAGCAGACGTTCCCGACGTCGGCGGAGCTCGCGCGGTTCGCGGGGACGACGGTGGCGGAGCTCGGGGCCGAGCAGGGGACGCCCACCGAGCGGGTCATGGAGGAGGAGAGCGTGACGGTCTACACGCGGCTCGCTTCCTTCGAGCGCGCGCCTCAGCCGGTGCTCCTGCAATGGACGCTCGCCCGCGACGGCAAGGTCACCGGATTCATCGTCCGTCCGGCCACCGCGGATTCGCTGCGGCAGCAGCCCTAGTACACCCGGCCGCCGAGGGGCACAGCGCGCTCGGGCGCGAGGAGCACGACGTGGCCCTCCGCGTTCGGCAATCCGAGCACGAGCACTTCCGATTCGAATCCGGCAATGTTCCGGACTCCGAGGTTCATCGCAGCGATCACGAGCCGGCCGACCAGCTCCGCCGGCGAGTAGAGCGCCACGAGCTGGGCGCTCGACCGCCGCTCCCCTTCCGGCCCGAAGTCTATCCAGAGCCTGTACGACGGCTTGCGCGCGCGCTCATTCGGCTCCGCCCGCGATATTCTCCCCACCCGCATCTCCAGCTCACCGAACGCCTCGAGGCCGGTCATCCGAGGATCAGCTCGCCGCGAAGGGTCGTCACTGCGCGGCCCGAGAGGCGCACCCGCTCGCCGTGCACGGCAACCCGGATGACGCCACCGCGGCGAGAGGCCTGGTACGCGGTGAACTCGCTCCTGCCCAGGCGGTCCATCCAGTACGGCCCCAGCACGCTGTGCGCCGAGCCGGTCACCGGGTCCTCCATGACACCGGCTCCTGGTCCGAACCACCGGGAAACGAAGTCGTAATCCCCGGAGCCGCGCGCCGTGACGATGAATCCGCGCACCGGTTCCTCCGCCAGGCGCATCAGGTTCGGCGACAGCTCGCGCACGGTCCGCTCGTCCTGCAGCTCGACCAGGAGATCGAAGCGGCTCCGCTCGAAATTGACCGGTGTCGCCCCGAGTGCTCCCTCGAGCCAGGCTGGAGCGGGCTCCGGCGTGCTTGGCAGGGCGGGGAAGTCGAGCTCGATCCATCCATTCCGGCGCTCCGCCGTCAGAATGCCGCTCCGGGTGTGAAAGCGGAGGCGCTGGTCCTCGCGGGCTTCGCCCGATTCCCAGAGCGCGTGAGCGCTCGCGAGCGTCGCGTGTCCGCAGAGATCGACTTCGACCTCGGGGGTGAACCAGCGAAGGCTCCAGTCGTCGCTTCCCGGAAGCCGCTGAAGGAAAGCAGTCTCGGCGAGGTTCATTTCGGCCGCGATCGACGCCATGAGCCCTTCGCCGATCGGCTGCTCGAGAACGCAGACGGCGGCAGGGTTGCCCGCAAACGGACGATCGGTGAATGCGTCCACCTGCACCACGCGCTGCAAGCTCATGCTCCCTCCTCGATCAGGGCCTCGGCCTCGATCTCCACGAGCATGTCGGGATCGATGAGCCGGCTCACCTCGACCATGCTGGTGGCGGGCCGGATGTCGCGGAACACTTCACCGTGCGCACGCCCGATCTCCTCCCAGCGCGCGATATCGGTCACGTACAGCCGCGTCCGGACGACATCGGCCATCGAGGCGCCGAGCTGCGCCAGCGCCGCGGCGATGTTCGCCAGCGCCTGCGTGGCCTGGGCGTACGCGTCCCCCTTGCCGATGACCGTTCCGTCCGCGCCGGTGGCCGTCGTGCCCGAGACATGGACAACCTGGCCAACCCGGACGGCGCGCGCGTAGCCGACACTCGGTTCCCAGGGCGTGCCGGTGGAAACGTGCCTTCGCATGCGACTGTCCCCTTGGGTGCGAATGGTGGGCTCAGCGAGGCGGCCTGAGCGCATCGAGCGCCGCGCGGTCCAGCCAGCGTCCATTGAGCATGACGCCGCGAATCGTGCGGAAGTTGCGGATGTCGTCCAGGGGATTCCGCACGTTTCGACGCATCACCTGGTCTCCGTTGGAATGGCGGGACGCCTGCGGGACGATGCTCCGGTTCTCATTCGAGTGACTGGGATATACAGCGGCGGCGCGGGAAGTGCCACGGCAGAGCGGTGGTGCATCCGGCGCGCCAAGCAGAGCGGGGAGGCACCCGAAGGCACCTCCCCGCCATGCTGCCGCAAAAGCGCATCACACGTCGTCGCGGCCCGGATTCGGATCGAGGTTCTGCTTGGCCTTGCCGATGCCCTTCTGAGCCTTGCCCTTGATCTGCTGGCCGTAGCCCTTGAGCTGTTCGCTCTCGTCGTCGGTCGCGTCGCCCACCTTCGAGCGGATCTTGCCTTCGAGCTCCTTTGCGGCGCCCTTCAGGCGGTCCGCCCCGCCTTCCGTATGCATGTCACGGCGATCAGCCATGGAAATCCTCCAGCGTTGGTTCAGCCCGCGCGGCATTGCGCGGCACCCGTCGAATCTGGGAGGAATGGCTGAGGCGGGCAGTGAGTTTCATCACGGCACCGAGGGCTACTGCGCGAGCGGGCTGGCGGGCGTCTCGGCGTAATGGCAGGCCGCCAGCGTGCCGTGGACCGGCCGGAGGAGCGGGACCTCGGTGCGGCAGCGCTCGCTGCGAAGCGGATGGAAGCAGCGCGTGTGGAAGCGACAGCCCGGCGGCGGATTCGAGGGACTCGGCAGGTCGCCGGTAAGGACGATCCGCGCGCGTTGCGCCGCCGGGTCGGGCTCGGGCACCGCGGAGAGCAGCGCCTGCGTATACGGGTGGCGGGGATCGCTCAGCAGCGTTTCACTCGGCCCGGTTTCGATGATATGGCCGAGATACATGACCGCGATGCGGTGCGCGATCTGCCGGACCACGGCGAGGTCGTGGGCAATGAAGAGGTACGAGAGCCCGCGCCGCTCCTGCAGGTCCTTGAGCAGGTTGATGACCTGCGCCTGGACCGATACATCGAGTGCGGACACCGGCTCGTCGCACACGATGAACGCCGGCTCCACCGCCAGCGCGCGCGCGATGCCGATGCGCTGCCGCTGTCCGCCCGAGAATTCATGCGGATATCGGTTCGCGTAGCTCGGATCGAGGCCGACTTCCTCGAGCAGCGCCGCGACGCGCTCCCTCCGCTCCGCCTTCGTGCGCGCGAGCCGGTGGATCTCGATCCCTTCCGCGACGGCGTCGCCGACCGTCATCCGGGGGTTGAGTGAGCTGTACGGGTCCTGGAAGATGATCTGCATCCGCCGCCGGAGCGCGCGCAGCGGTTCCCGGTCGAGGCGGAAGACGGGCTGGCCGTCGAAGACGGCCTCGCCGGACGTCGGCTCCTGCAGGCGGATGATCGTGCGACCAACTGAGCTCTTCCCGCATCCCGACTCGCCGACGAGCGCGAGCGTTTCGCCTCGCCCCACCTCGAACGAGACGCCGTCCACCGCACGCACCGGCGGGGTTCGCGCCGCAAAAAGACCTTCCGAGGTGTAATGCTTGACGAGATCGCGAACGACCAGGAGCGGCGCCGTCATCGCGGGACATCCTCGGCGAGCCAGCAGCGGATCAGATGATCCGGCCCGACCGGCAGCAGCGGCGGCGCCTCTTCACTCCGCGGATGCACGATCGGACACCGGGTGCGAAAGCGGCAGCCGGACGGCCAGGCGCTCGGCGGTGGAACGTTGCCGGGAATCGGTGAAAGCCGCCCTGCTTCGCCCGTGAGGCGCGGCACCGAGCCGAAGAGCCCCTGGGTGTAGGGGTGAGACGGATTGGCGAAGAGCGCGGCGGTCGGCGCGGATTCCACGATCTGTCCCGCGTACATCACGGCGACCCGGTCCGCGCGCCCGGCGACGATGCCGAGGTCGTGCGTGATGAGGAGGACTGCCATGCCGTGCGATTCCCGCAGCCCGTCGAGCACCTCGAGGATCTGTGCCTGCACGGTGACGTCGAGCGCGGTGGTCGGCTCGTCGGCGATCAGAATCTCCGGCTGGCCGGCGAGCGCGATGGCGATCATCACGCGCTGCCGCATCCCGCCGCTCAGCTGGTGCGGATACGCCCTCAGGCGCGCGAGCGGGTCGGGAATCCCGACTTCCTGCAACAGCGCGGCGGCGCGGTCCCGAGCCTCCTTCTTCGAGGCCTTGAAATGCGCGTGAACGACCTCGGTGATCTGGCTCTCGACCGTGAACACGGGGTTGAGGCTCGTCATCGGGTCCTGAAAGATCATCGCGATGCGGCGGCCACGAACCTGGCGCAGCGCTTCGCCTTTCAATGCGAGCAGGTCGGTCTCGCCGAGCCGTACGTGGCTCCCGTCATCGATCCGTCCGGGCGGGGGGACGAGGCGCAGGATCGCGAGGCTCGTGAGGCTCTTCCCGCACCCCGACTCGCCCACGAGCGCCAGCGTCCGCCCGCGCTCGAGCGTGAACGTCACGCCGTCCACCGGCGTGATGCGCCCGCCGCCGGGCTCGGGAAACGAGACGCGAAGGTCCTGCACGTCGAGGAGCGCCGTCATGCCTTTCGCGGATCGAGGGCGGCACGAAGGCCGCCGGCCAGGAGATTCACCGAGAGCACCGTCACGATGATGGCGAGTCCCGGAAAGATGCTCACCCAGGGAGCCGTGGTGAGCACGGCGCGCCCGTCGTAGATCATGCCGCCCCAGGAAGGCGTCGGCGGTCGCACGCCGAGGCCGAGAAACGAGAGGCCCGCCTCGAGGAGTATCACGTCGCCCACGGCGAGCGTGGCCGCGACGAGGAGCGGGCCGAGCGTGTTCGGCAGCAGGTGGCGAAACATAACGCGTCCGGGGCCGGCTCCGAGGGCCTCGGCCGCGCGCACGTATTCGGATTCGCGGAGACGGAGGACCTCCGCGCGCACCAGGCGACTCGTGCCGAACCAGCCGGTGACGCCGATGATGAGGATCAGCGCCAGCAGCGGCATCCGCTCCCATGCCGCGAGGAGGAGGAGGAGCACGAAGAGGCGCGGCACCGCAAGCGCGCCGTCCACGAGCCGCATGAGCACCGCGTCGGCCGTGCCGCCGGCGTAGCCCGCCACGATGCCGACGAGGGTGCCGAGCGTCGCGGAGAGCGCCACGGCGATCGCGGCCACTGCGAGCGAGACGCGCGCGCCGACGGCGACGCGCGCCAGGACATCCCGGCTCAGGTCGTCGGTGCCGAAGGGCGATAGCGGGGACGGCGGCTGCAGCGCGCCCCGCACGATGTCCGGTTGGGCCGCAGGATCGGGCAGGAAGAACGGCGCCGCAATGCCGAAGAGCACGATCGCGCCCACCGCGAGCATTCCCGCGCGGCCTTCCGGCGTCGCGAGCGCGGCGCGCAGGAACGACGGGCGGTCGCTCAAGGCCGCCGCACGCGCGGATCGAGCGCGGCGTACGCGAGGTCGGCCAGCAGCGAGCCGGCGATGACGAGCGCCGTGACGAGCAGGCTCGCGCCCATCAGCAGCGGATAGTCGCGCGCGGCCACGGCGTCCGCGGCGAGCGCGCCGAGGCCGGGCCAGGCATAGATCTTCTCGACGAACACTGAGCCCGCAACGAGGAGCGGGAGCCAGAGGCCGAACAGCGTGACCACGGGGAAGAGCGCGTTCCTCCAGCCGTGCCGCCAGCGAATGCGGCGCTCGCCGAGCCCGCGCGCGCGCGCCGCCCCGATGTACGGCTGCTCCAGCGTCTCGGCCATGGCGGCGCGCTGATAGCGCATCGTCGCGGCAATGTTGACGGCGGCGAGCGTGAGGGCGGGCAGCACGAGATGCCGGAGAAGATCCGCGAGTCGCTCACCGGTGCTCGCGTCCATCGGCAGAAACGGATCGCGCATCCCGGCAGCGGGAAGGAGCCGCCATTCGACGCCGACGAGCCACGCCAGCACGAGCGCGAGCCAGAATGAGGGCGTTGCGTAGAGCGCGAGCGACGCCGCGCCAAGCACCCGGTCGGCGGCGCCGCGGCGGATGGCCTGGAGCGCGCCGAGCCAGGACCCGAGGCCGAAGGTCAGCAGCAGGACGGTTCCGCCAAGCAGAAGCGACGCGGGGAGGCGCTCGCCGAGGAGAGCAGTGACGGGCCGGCCGTATTCGATGGAAGTGCCGAGGTCGCCGCGGAGGAGGCCGCGTGCGAATGCGGCGAACTGTGTCGCGGGCGGGGCGTCGAGGCCGTACCGCTCGCGGAGCACGGCGGCCTGGCCGGGGGTGAGCTGGCGGTCCTCGCTGAGGCGCGCGAGCGGATCGCCCGGCGCCGCGCGCATGAGGAAGAACATGAGCACCGCGGCGATGGCCGCGGTGATGATCGCCTGCACGAGCCGGCCGGCGACCCAGCGCCCCATCTAGCGGGAGGCGCGATCCCGCGGGAGGTCCTGGCCGCGCCGGACGCGCCAGTCGTGCACCATGAGCCAGGGCGAGCCCGGACGCACGGCCACGCGATCGTAGCGCCGGTGCACGGCGACGACCGTGATCGGCGCGAAGAGGAACGCCGCGGGGGCATCGGCCTCGATGCGATCGAGCACCTCGCGCCAGAGCGGCGCCACGTTCCCGGTCGAGAGGATCGCGCGCATCATCAGGGAATCCACGACCGGATTGCAGTACCGCGCGACGTTCGTCCCGCCACGGCAGGACCAGCTCTGCGTCAGCCCCGCCGGCGTCGGATCCTGTGAGGCGGAGCCGAAGCCGATGTCGAAGTTCCCGGTCACATGTCGCTCCTGCCAGACGGGGCGCTCGAGCACCAGCACTTCGAGCTGGATGCCCACCTGCCGCAGCTGCTCCTGCGCCTGCACGGCCATCTGCCGGCGCGCGGCGCTCGTGGACGGCACGTTCACCGATAGCGAGAGCGGCCGGTTGTTTCGATCGAGGATGCCATCGCGGTCCGAGTCATTCCACCCGGCCTCCCGAAGGAGGCGGCGGGCCTGCGCGACGTCCTGGTCTTCCGGCTTGGGGGCGAGCGCGCTGATCCAGAGCATGCCCGACGCTGGCCCGTAGGGAACCTGGGCATACGGCCCGAACACCGAGCGGACCATCGCCGAGCGGTCGAGCGCGGCGACGATCGCCCGGCGGACGCGCACATCGCCGAGGATCGGGTGCGGGCGCGACGAATCGCCAGGCGCGCGCTGATTGAAGAGGAGGTAGCCGATGCTGTTCGACGGCGTGGTGACGAGGCGGATCTCGTTCGTGGCGAGGAGGCGCTCACGGTTGGCGAGCGGCGGAATTGCGCCGATCAGCGCGTCGCCCTCACCGCTCAGCATCATGTTGATCCGGGCGTCGGCATCCGGCACGGTGCGGAACACGAGGCGCGACACTTCGGGGCGCCCGAGAAAATGATCCCGCACTGCGGCGAGCTCGATGAACTCACCCGGCACCTCGCGCACCCAGCGGAACGGCCCGCTGCCGACCGGCGCCCGGAGATACTCGCTGCGCAGGAGATCGCTCGGCGGGATGGGCGCGACGAGATGCGCGGGAATGGGCGCGACGTAGTGCGTCGCGTCGAAGAGCTGGTCGGAATACGCGCGACGGAAACGGAAGACGACGCGGTGCTCGCCTTCGGCTCGGACCGATTCGATCTGCTGGAGGAGCCCGGCGTACACCGGGGAGAGCGTCCGGTCGAGCGCGCGCCCGAACGTGAAGACGACGTCGCGCGAGGTGACCGGCGTCCCGTCGTGCCAGCGTGCCCGGCGGTCGAGCTCGAAGGCGAGCGTCACCGAGTCCCTGCGGGACCAGCTGCGCGCGAGCTGCGGCCGGAAGCCCTCGTCGCCCGACGTCGGCCGGCCGACCGCCGGGACCGCGAGCCGGAGGAAGAGCTGATCGGCCACGTCGTTGTTCGCGGTCGTCTGGTCGCCGATCGTCGGGACCGGTGCCGTGGCATGCTCGCCGGTGACGATCACGATCGCCCCCCCCTGCGCGAATGCGGGGGCCGAAAGGGCGGACAGCACGAGCGGCACGAGGGCGAGGCGGATACGGCGCATCGTCGTGGCTCCGGGGTGCCTGGCGGTAGGGAAGGACTTTCGGAATCTAGGGCCTGCGGCAGGGCGCTCCAAGCCGATCAGCGCCGCCAGGTCCAGGAATCCGAGGAAAACTGCAACTCATGGGCCGTGGCTGCGTCGAGAATCGCTTTCGCATCGTCCGACGCTGGCCCGTCGTCCAGCGCGAGGTCGATGGTCGCGGCGATCGCGGCCGCCATCTCGTCGAACGCGACGACGCGGCCGAGTGCGGCACCGAGCGAAGTCTCGCCCTGCGGGGCGGGAGACCCCGCTGAAACGGCCGCAACCTGCCGCTGGGTGCCCCCAAGGAGCACCGAGCCGTGCTGGAGCATCGCGGAGCCCTGCCGCACCTGCGCGCTGCCGACCACCTTCCGGCCGCCGATGAGCACCTCGCCGCCGGCCGGCGACGCGAAGCACGCCCCCGCGTCGACCGGTTGGGCCGATGCCGGCGCGGCAGCGAGCGAGGGCTCGAGCCCGAAGGAGGCCACGGCTTCCGCAAGCATCTCGTGAATTCTGCGATACGCGGTGCGGAGGTCTCCGAACCAGTCGGCGGGGCAGGCAACGGCGTAGGTGAGCTCATCGGCATGCCAGACGGCGCGCCCGCCGGTCGGCCGGCGAACGACACTCAACCCGAGCGCCTCGATGCGCCTGCGATCGTAGCGCCTGAGCGCCGGCTCGTTCCGGCCGAAGGAGAGGCAGGGAGGCTCCCACCGATACAGCCGCAGCACCCCGATCCCCCGCTCGGCCGCGTCGAGGAGGGTCTGGTCGATGGCCATGTTCGCGGCGCCGGTGCGCGGGGTGGCGTCGTGCCAGAGTCGAAAAACCGGAAAGTCGGAAGGGCGGAAGCGGCGCTCCCTGGCGGCCGCGATCCCTCGCATCCCCCGAGGACGCCCTATCTCAGTCATTCCAGCCTTCCGACCTTCGACCACCTACTCGTACGCCTCCATCCCCACACACGTGCAGACCAGGTTCCGGTCTCCGTACGCGCTGTCCACGCGGCCGACGAAGGGCCAGACCTTATGCTCGCGCGTAGCCGACGAGGGGAAGGCGGCGCGCTCGCGGGAGTAGGGCCGGTCCCAGGTGTCGGCCGTGCATTCCGCGAGCGTGTGCGGCGCACCGGTGAGGAGGTTGCGGTCGCGGTCGGCCGTGCCGCGCTCGATCTCGCGGATCTCTTCGCGGATCGCGATCATGGCATCGCAGAAGCGATCGAGCTCCTCCTTCGATTCGCTCTCGGTCGGCTCGACCATGAGGGTGCCGGCAACGGGAAACGACACCGTCGGCGGGTGGAAGCCGAAATCGATGATGCGCTTCGCGATGTCCTCGACCTCGATGCCGGCGCTTCCCTTGAAGGGGCGCGTGTCGACGATGCATTCATGGGCGATGAGCCCGTGGGCGCCACTGTAGAGCAGGTCGTAGTGTCCCTCGAGCCGCTTCGCGATGTAGTTCGCGTTGAGGATCGCGACCTTCGTCGCCTCGGTGAGCCCTTCCGCGCCCATGAGCGCGATGTACGCCCACGAGATCGGAAGGATGAGGGGGCTTCCCCACGGACCGGCCGACACGGCGCCGGCCGGAGCGGCGTGCCCGAGATCCACGACCGGATGTCCGGGAAGGTGCGGCGCGAGGTGCGCGGCCACGCCGATCGGTCCCATGCCCGGGCCGCCGCCGCCGTGGGGAATGCAGAACGTCTTGTGCAGGTTCAGGTGACAGACGTCGGCCCCGATGTCCGCCGGGCGGCAGAGGCCGACCTGCGCGTTCATGTTGGCGCCGTCCATGTACACCTGCCCGCCGTGCTCGTGGACGATCCGGCAGATCTCGCGGATCGACGCCTCGAAGACGCCGTGCGTCGACGGATAGGTGACCATCAGGGCCGCGAGCGAGTCCCGGTTCTGCGCCGCCTTCTGCCGCAGGTCCTCGACATCGATGTTGCCGTTCGCGTCGCTCTTCACGGCCACGACCTTCATCCCGGCCATCACCGCGCTCGCCGGGTTGGTGCCGTGCGCGGACATCGGAATCAGGCAGGTGGTGCGGTGCGCTTCGCCCCGCGCTTCATGGAAGGCGCGGATGACGAGGAGGCCGGCGTATTCTCCCTGCGAGCCGGCGTTCGGCTGCAGCGATACGCGGGCGAACCCCGTGATCTCCGCGAGCTGCTCCTCGAGCTGGGTGAAGAGCATCTGATAGCCCTGTGCCTGGTCCCGCGGGGCGAAGGGATGCAGCCGGTTGAACTCGCGCCACCCGATCGGCAGCATCTCGGTCGTCGCGTTGAGCTTCATGGTGCACGAGCCGAGGGGAATCATCGCCGACGTGAGCGAGAGATCGCGCGCCTCGAGCCGGCGGAGGTAGCGGAGCATCTCGGTCTCGCTCCGGTACCGGTGGAACACCGGATGCGAGAGGTACGCGCTCTTCCGCCGGAGCGCCGGCGGCACGGCGCTGTCGGTGCGCTCGCCGAGATCGTCCATCATGAACGGCAGGGCATCGTTCAGCGAGAAGATGGTGATCAGATCGGCGAGATCGCCGAGCGTCACGGTCTCGTCGAGCGCGATGCACACCCGCGTCGGGGAGAGCACGCGCAGGTTGATGCGCCGCGCGCGCGCGGCGTCCACGATGCGCGAGACCGTCCACCGTTCCACCTCGACGCAGACGGTGTCGAAGAAATCCCGGTGCACCACCGTGTAGCCGAGCCGGCGGAGCGCATTCCCGAGGAGCACCGCCCGCGAGTGCACCTGCTCGGCGATGCGGCGGATCCCGTCGGGGCCATGATAGACGGCATACATCGCGGCCATGACGGCGAGGAGCACCTGCGCCGTGCAGATGTTGCTCGTCGCCTTGTCGCGGCGGATGTGCTGCTCGCGGGTCTGCAGCGCCATCCGGAGCGCGGGTCGGCCGTTCGAATCCTTCGAGACGCCGATGATGCGGCCCGGCATGTTCCGCTTGTAGGCGTCCTTCGTGGCGAAGAAGGCCGCGTGCGGCCCCCCGTAGCCCATCGGCACGCCGAAGCGCTGGCTGTTTCCGACCGCGATGTCGGCGCCCCATTCGCCCGGCGGGGTGAGGAGCGCAAGCGCGAGGAGATCGGTGGCCGCCGTGACGAGCGCGCCGGCCGCATGCGCGCGCTCGGCGAGCTTCCGGTAGTCGACGACCTCGCCGTCGGTCGCGGGATACTGCACGAGGCAGCCGATGACGCCTTCGCGGAACTCGAACGCGGCTGGATCGCCGACGACGACCTCGATGCCCCTCGCCGCGGCGCGGGTCTGCACCACCGCGATCGTCTGCGGATGGCATCGCTCGTCCACGAGAAATGTGTGCGTTCCCTTCGCCGCCGACATGGAGGCGGTGAGCTGCATCGCCTCCGCGGCGGCGGTGGCCTCGTCGAGGAGCGACGCGCTCGCGACCGGCAGCGCGGTGAGGTCGGAAACCACCGTCTGGAAGGCAAGAAGCGCCTCGAGCCGGCCCTGCGCGATCTCGGCCTGGTACGGCGTATACGCCGTATACCAGCCCGGGTTCTCGAGGATGTTGCGGAGGATCACCGGCGGCGTGAACGTGCCGTGATACCCCATCCCGATGTACGACCGGAACACCTGGTTCTGCGCCGCCATGGCGCGGAGCGCCTGGAGCACTTCCCGCTCGCTCCGTCCCGGCGGGAGCGCGAGTGGCCGGCGGAGACGGATGTCCTCCGGAACGACCGCGTCGATGAGCGCGTCGAGCGAGTCGTAGCCGAGGGTCTCGAGCATCTCGCGAACGTCGTCGGCGCGGGGCCCGATGTGGCGGGCGGCAAAATGGGTCTGGCGCGCGGAGACGAGCTCGACGGGAGCTGGTGTGCCCTTGCGCGCCGTGGGGGCCGGGGTGGCGGTGGTCATCGGATGACGCTGCTCCAGCGAATGATGGCCGGACGCCGGTGCGGCGTCCGAAGTACGGACGCCCCGCGGAGTGATCTCCCGGGGCGTCGGCTGCTCTGGTTCACTCTACCCGAAATCTACTCGCCGATGTGCGCGCGGTACGCTCCGGCATCGAGGAGCGACGAGAGGGCGCCGGCGTCGGAAAGCCGGATCCTGACCATCCACCCGTCGCCGTAGGGATCGCGATTGACGACCGCCGGGTCCGCGTCGAGGGCGCCGTTGATCTCGACCACCTCGCCCGCGAGCGGCATGTACAGCTCCGAGACCGCCTTGACCGCTTCGATCGTCCCGAACGGCTGGTGCGCCTCGAAGGTCTCGCCCACCTTGGGCAGGCTCACGTAGACGACGTCTCCGAGCTCGCCCTGCGCGTAGTCGGTGATGCCGACGGTCACGACCGACCGGTCATCGCCCTGGCGCACGTATTCGTGCTCGGCGGTGTAGCGGAGATCGCCCGGAACGTTGGACACGAAGACTCCCGGATGAGGGTTGGGCTGCGGAGAGGATAGAGTCGCCGCTGGTGGAAATCAAGCAAGGGCGGTGAGCGCGCGCCAGACCGCGGAGGCGGCGCGTTCCAGCGACTCGAGATCGCCGACGTTGTCGATCACGTGATGGCTGCGG
>DASTUP010000068.1:0-5053 GCA_035759585.1 Gemmatimonadales bacterium
GACATCCTGGTGAACAACGCCGGCCTCACGCGGGACAACGTCCTGGTCCGCCTCGACGAAGAGGCGTGGGACACCGTGCTCGACGCGAACCTCAAGGGCGCCTTCAATACCACGCGCACCGTGATCCGCGGGATGATGAAGCGCCGGAGCGGCCGGATCATCAACATCTCGAGCATCGTCGGCCTGATCGGCAACAAGGGGCAGTCCAATTACGCCGCCAGCAAGGCCGGGCTCATCGGGTTCACCAAATCGGTCGCGCGGGAATACGCCGGCCGGGGCGTCCTGGCCAATTGCATCGCACCCGGGTTCATCGAGACCGACATGACGAATGCCTTGCCCGCCGAGGCGAGGGCCGCATTATTAGAGCAGATTGCGCTCGGACGGCTGGGCCGCCCCGAGGACGTCGCTGGCGCCGTGCTCTACCTGGCGTCCGACCTCGCCGCGTACGTCACGGGGCAGGTGCTGGTAGTCGACGGCGGTATGGTCATCTGAATCAGGTCTTCATCACTCCCCAGAGGACGACATGGAAAACGTCGAAGAAAAGGTCAAGGACATCATCGTCGAGGAGCTCGGCGTCGAGCGTGAGAAGCTGACGAACGAGGCGAGCTTCATGGAGGACCTGGGAGCGGACAGCCTCGATACCGTCGAGCTCGTCATGGCCTTCGAGAAGGAATTCGACATCGACATCCCGGACGAGGACGCCGAGAAGCTCCGGACCGTCGGAGATGCCCTCGGCTATCTCCACACCAAGATCGGGAAGTAGCTTGGCGCAGCGCGTCGTCGTCACCGGCCTCGGGCTGGTGACGCCGGTCGGTTCCGATGTCGAGTCCACCTGGAGCGCGCTCCTCGAGGGCCGCTCCGGGGCCGCACCGATCGCCAAGTTCGATGCCAGCGCCCTGCAGGTCCGGTTTGCGTGCGAGGTCAAGAACTTCGACCCGCTGCAGTACATCGACCGGAAGGAAGCCCGCCGGCTCGACCTTTTCGCGCAGTTCGCCATCGCGGCCTCGCACCAGGCGGTGGTCCAGGCGGGCCTCGACAAGGAGGTCCCGTCGCCCGACCGCACCGGTGTGGTGATCGGCAGCGGGATCGGCGGCATGCAGACGTTCGAGGAGCAGTGCTCGCTCTACCTGACGAAGGGGCCGGACCGCGTTTCCCCCTTCTTCGTGCCGATGTTCATTCCCGACATCGCCGCGGGCCTCGTGTCGATCCGGCACGGACTGCGGGGTCCCAACTTCGCGACGGTCTCCGCCTGCGCCTCGAGCGCGCATGCGATCGGCGAGTCGTACCGGATGATCCGGGACGGCGATGCCGATGCCATGGTGACCGGCGGCGCGGAAGCGGCGATCACCGGCCTCACGATCGCCGGCTTCCAGAACATGCGCGCGCTCTCCTCGCGCAACGATGACCCGGTCACGGCGAGCCGGCCCTTCGACAAGGACCGCGATGGCTTCGTGCTCGGCGATGGCGGTGCGGCCGTCGTCCTCGAGAGTCTCGAGCATGCCACGCGGCGCGGCGCGCAGATCCTTGGCGAAGTCATCGGGTACGGCGCGAGCGGCGATGCGCACCACATGACGGCGCCCGCTCCGCACGGCGAGGGCGCCCAGCGCGCCATGCGCGCCTGCCTGCAGGACGCCGGCGTTCCCTACGAGTCGGTCGGCTACATCAACGCCCACGGCACGTCGACGGACCAGGGTGACATCGCGGAGACCGAAGCCGTCAAGGCGGTCTTCGGCGCGCACGCCCGGAAGCTCATCTTCGGCTCCACGAAGTCGATGACCGGACACCTCCTCGGTGCGGCCGGAGCGCTCGAGTTCGCCGTCAGCCTCCTCGCCGTGCGCACCGGGAAGATCCCACCCACCATCAACCAGTTCAGTGCGGATCCCGAGTGCGATCTCGATTCCGCGCCGAACCGCATGGTCGAGCGTGATGTGGACGTCGCCATCAGCAATTCCTTCGGCTTCGGCGGGCACAACGCGACCCTCGCGGTACGGCGCTTCGTGTCCTAGGTGAGCACGCCCGATTCACAGATGACCCTCCTCGGGCCCAGTCCGGGGAGGGTTCGTCGTATGAGTCCCCTGGTCGGAGCGGCGCTCGTTTTCCTGGCGGCGCTGGCCGTGGTGTGGGCGCTCGACGGCTGGTACCGGCGTGTCCGTTTCGCGGAAGAGCGTCGTTCCGTCGAGCAGCAGATCATTCCGTATGGCAACGGCATCTCGCTCGCCGTCAACCGCCGGGTCGCCCTCGTGGGCGGCCTTCGGGCATTCACCGAGCTCGGCCGTGAATCGGCGAGCTTCAACGGCGGGTTCGACGCCTACGCTTCGGCCCTCGCCGCGACGGCCCGGGGAATTCGCGCGGTCCAGCTGACCGAGAACGGGATCATCCGGCGGACGTATCCCGAGGCAGGCAACGAGGCCGCGCTGGGACTCGACATCACCCGCCACCCGGAGCCCGCCGTGCGCGAGGACTACGCGCGCGCCCTCCGGACCGGCGAGGTGGTCGTCTCCGGGCCCGTCGCTCTCGTGCAGGGCGGGACCGCGCTGATCGCGCGGCAGGCCGTCGGGACGCGTCCCGGCCAGCCCTCCCGCGTCGTTGCCCTGATCATCAATCTCGAGCCGATTTTCGCGGAGGCAGGCCTCGGGCGTGCAGCCGGCATCCGCCTCACGCTGCGGGATGCGCACGAGCGGGTCTTCTTCGGAGCGGACTCGGTCCTGGCACTCCATCCGGTGGAGACGGAAGTCCGGCTCCCCGGCGCCACCTGGCGGCTGGCCGCGATTCCGGCGGCTGGCTGGCGCAGCACCGTTCGGGCCGAGCTCGCGACGTTCCGTATCGGGGCGCTGCTGATGGCGCTGCTTCTGGGCCTCGTCACGCATCTGGTGATGAGCCGCCAGGCCGAGCTGAGCCGGGCCGTGGCGGAGCGCACCGAGTCGCTGGTCGGAATCAACAAGCGGCTGGAGGATCAGATCGCACAGCGCGAGCTCGCCGAAGCGCAGGTCATGCACATGCAGAAGATGGAGGGACTCGGCAGGCTCGCCGGCGGAATTGCGCACGATTTCAACAACATCCTGACCGGCATCCTCGGGTACGTCGGACTTCTCCAGGACATGCTTCCGGCCGGCTCCGAGTCGCGCGAGGACGTCGACGAGATCGACCGCGCCGCGCGCCGGGCGGCCGAGCTCACGCGCCAGCTGCTCACCTTCGCGCGGCGCCAGGCCGTGGCGCCGATGACGGTCGACGTGAATGCGCTCATCGGGGAGGTGGACCGGATCCTCCGGCGGCTCATCGGCGACGACGTCGAGATGATCACGGACCTCGATCCGGGTCTCTGGCCGGTCCTGGTCGATCGTACCCAGCTCGAGCAGGTCCTCACGAATCTCGTCGTCAACTCGCGCGATGCGATGCCGGGCGGCGGCACGATCACCGTGAGCACCTGCAACGTGCAGATCGCGCCGAACCGGCCCGAGCTCGGGCACAGCCTCAAGGTTCGCGACTTCGTCCGGCTCGACGTGCGGGACACCGGCGCCGGGATGGACAGCGAGACCGCCGCGCGCATCTTCGAGCCGTTCTTCACGACGAAGGAGCCCGGAAAGGGGACTGGGCTCGGGCTCGCCATCTGCTATGGCATCGTCCAGCAGGCGGGCGGCGAGATCGAGGTGCGAACGGCGCGTGGCGAAGGCACGACGATAAGCGTCTACCTCCCGCGGGCCGACCAGCCGGTGACGAGCACGCTGCCGGACGTGCTTCCGGATCCGACGCCGGGGCACGAGACGATCCTGCTCGTCGAGGACGAGGAGATGGTACGGAAGTTCGCCGCGCGTGCGCTGTCGGAGCGGGGCCATCCGGTGCTGGTCGCTTCCAACGGCCAGGAGGCGCTCGACATCGCCGCCCATCACCAGGGGCAGATATCGCTCATCGTGACGGATGTCGTGATGCCGCGCATGGGCGGGCGCGCCGTGGCCGACCAGGTGACCGCGATGCGGCCCGGCATCCGCACCCTGTTCATCTCCGGCCACGTGGACGACCCGCGCGTGAAGGACGCGGTGGCGCGCGACGAGACCGCGTTCCTCGCCAAGCCGTTCACGGCGCGCGAGCTGCTGGATGCCGTCCGCCAGCTGCTCGACTAGTCGGGAAGCGACCGTATAGATTCCAGCGACTCGCCAGGGAGAATGCATGTCAGGGAAGCTCGAGCCGGGCCAGCTGCAGGATCCGGCGCTCCGACCGATCGCGGAAAAAGTGCTGGCAGGCCGCCGCCTCGATGCGACGGACGCCGCCGCACTCTACGCAACGTCCGACCTGCTCGGTCTCGGCGCCATGGCCGATTTTGCCAACCAGCGGCTGAACGGCGACCGGGTCTTCTTCTCGGCAAACCAGCACATCAATCCCACCAACGTCTGCATCCTCAGGAATACCTGCACCTTCTGCTCCTTTGCGCGCATGCCGAAGGAGGAGGGTGCCTATACCCGCTCGCTCGAGGAAGTCTTTGCCGAAGCCGCGCAGGCCACCGGCGCGCCGACGCGCGAGTTCCATATCGTGGGCGGCCTGCATCCGAAGCTGCGACTTCAGTATTACGCCGACATGCTGCGCGGCCTGCGGGAGCGGCACCCCGATGTGCACATCAAGGCGCTCACGGCCGTCGAGATCGCACACCTGGCGCGCATCGAGAAGACCTCCGAGCGCGAGGTGCTCATCGCGCTCCGTGAAGCAGGGCTCACCAGCCTGCCGGGTGGCGGGGCCGAGGTGTTCAGCACGGCGGTCCGCGCCACCATCGCCGAGCGGAAGCTCACAGGCGCCGAGTGGCTCCGGGTCCATCGCGTGGCGCACGAGCTCGGAATCCCGACCAACTGCACGATGCTCTACGGTCACGTCGAGACGCTCGAGGACCGGATGGAGCACCTGACGATGCTTCGCGACCTGCAGGACGAGACGGGCGGCTTCCTGTGCTACATCCCGCTCGCCTACCACCCGGACCACAACGAGCTCGGGGAGCGGCTGGGGCGCACGGGGACGGCCACCACAGGGTTCGACGACCTGAAGAACATCGCCGTCGGGCGCCTCGTGC
>DASTUP010000069.1:0-15223 GCA_035759585.1 Gemmatimonadales bacterium
CGGGCTGCACTTCCGCAATCTCCACCGAGCCGCTTCCGGTGGCGATGGTCAGGCGGCCATTGCCGGTCTCGATGGAGCCGGGCTCGCCGGGCGTCGTGCCGTCGATCGGGCGAGCGCCGAAGAGCTTCAGCTCGGTCGCCCCGAGTCGCGTCCAGGCACCGGGAATCGGGTCGAATGCGCGGATCGCCTGCGCCACCTGCGCTGCGCCGGCGGTCCAGTCGATGCGCGCGGTTTCGCGCGTGATCTTGGGGGCGTAGGTGGCCAGCGCATCGTCCTGGGGCTGGCCGCCGAGCGCATGACGCGGAAGGCGGCCCAGCGTTTCGACGAGCGCTTCCGCGCCGAGCGAGGCGAGCCGCCGGGTCAGCTCGCCGCCGGTCTCGTGCTCGCCGATCATCGTCGCCACCTGGTGCAGCACCGGTCCGCTGTCGAGGCCCGCCTCCATGCGCATGATGCTCACGCCCGTCTTCGAGTCCCCGCGCGCGATGGCCCATTGCACCGGTGCCGCGCCGCGGAGCCGCGGAAGGAGCGAGGCGTGCACGTTGATCATCCCGAGCCGGGGCGCGTCGAGCACCTGCTGGCGCAGGAGATGGCCGTAGGCCACGACGACGCCGAGGTCGGCATCGAACCGCTTGAGGCCGGCGAGGAAGAGATCGCCGGTCGGCCGTTCGGGCTGAAGGACGGGAAGCTGTTCCGCTTCGGCGAGGAGCTTCACCGGCGGAGGCACGAGCACCGACCGCGAGCGTCCATGCGGCCGGTCGGGCTGCGTCACGACGCCGACGACCTGGTGCCCGGCGCGCAGGAGAGCGCGGAGCGAGGCCTCGGCGAAGGCCGGCGTGCCGAAGAAGACGATCCGCATCAGTCGGACGGTGCGGCCGCCGGCGTCACCTCTTTGATGTAGGTGGTGTCGTTGCGGTGGTCCTTCTTCCAGCGGGCGAGCAGCATCTTCCGCTTGATCGGTCCGAGATGATCGAAGAAGAGGATCCCGTCGAGGTGGTCGATCTCGTGCTGGATCGCGCGGGCGGCGAGCTCACCCACCTCGAGCCGATAGGGATTCCCCCCGGCATCGAGCGCTTCGAGCACGACGCGCTCGGGCCGCGTCACGTCGGCGTAGACCTCGGGGATCGACAGGCAGCCTTCTTCCGCCGTGGCGCGGCCCTCGGCGGACACGACGCGCGGGTTGATCATCGCCACCCGGTGCCCGTCGGCGTCGATGACGGCAATGCGCCGGGCGACGCCGATCTGGTTCGCGGCGAGGCCCACACCCCTGGCGGCATCCATCGTCTCGAACATCGACTCGACGAGCGCGCGGACTTCGTCATCGATCTGCTCCACCTCGTCGCTCCGCTGGCGGAGGACCGGCGAGCCCAGCAGGTGCAGCGGCAGCAGTGCCATCAGGCCGGCGGAGGATTCTGGGCGGGCGAGGCGCCCACCCGGATGATGCGCGACCGCTCGACGATGACGGTCGAGGTGCCCGATTCCACCGTGACACGCGTTTCCTTCACGCCGTTCGTCTCCACTTCCTTGATGTCCCTGACCTTCCCGACGATGCCGCCGGCGGTCATGACGTCGTCGTTCCGCTTGAGGCCGGCGAGTACCTCCGCGTGCTTCTTCCGCGCCTGGCCCTGCGGCCGCAGGATCAGGAAGTAGAACACGAGTGCGATGGCGCCGACCTGAAAGAGCAGGATCGTGAGGCCGCCGCCGGCCGAGCCACCGGTTTGCTGGAGAGCGAAGAGCATCGTCACGCCTTGTCCTGGCCAGAGTGGCGCCGGAGCCAATCGTGGCTCCAGCTGCTGAACGTCCCTGCGAGAATGTGCGCCCGCGCCTCCTCACCGAGCCGGATCAGGAAGCGCACGTTGTGAATCGACACCAGCCGGAGCCCGAGCATTTCCCCGGCCATGAAGAGGTGACGGAGATAGCCGCGGGAAAAGCGCGTACAGGTCTCACAATCGCAGAGCGGATCGAGCGGCTCGTCCGACGTGCGATGGACCGCCCCCTTCACGTTCACCCGGCCGCCCGACGTCCATGCCGAGCCATGCCGCCCGTTCCGCGTCGCGGCGACACAGTCGAAGAGGTCCACCCCGCGGGCGATTCCCTCGATCAGGTCCGCCGGAAATCCTACACCCATAAGATAACGGGGCACGCCCGCCGGCATCCCGGGCTCCAGCTCCTCGAGCACGCGGCGCATGACCGGCTTGGGTTCGCCGACGGAAAGGCCCCCGATGGCGATGCCGGTCCAGTTTCCCATGCCTGCGATTCCCTCGAGGGAAGCGCGCCTGAGGTCCGCATGCGTGCCGCCCTGGATGATCGGCCAGAGCGTCTGGCGGCCGTCCGAGAGCTCGGCGTGCCGCACCCGGCACCGCTCGAGCCAGCGGAGCGATCGCTCCATCCCCTCGCGCGCAAGCTCGTGACTCGCCTGACCGGGCACCACGTGATCGAACTGCATCGCGATGTCCGCGCCGAGCGCCCACTGGATCTCGACCGCGGACTCGGGCGTGATCATGCGGCGCGTGCCGTCCACGTGGCTCACGAAGTCCACGCCCTGCTCGGAAATCTTCCGGAACGTCTCGAGCGAGAAGACCTGAAACCCGCCCGAATCGGTGAGCATCGGGCGATCCCACGTCGAAAAGCGGTGCAGGCCGCCAAGTGCGCGGACCACCTCCTCGCCGGGTCGGAGATGGAGGTGGTAGGTGTTGCCGAGTATGATCTGCGCGCCGGCGCGCCGCACCTCGTCGGGATGCAGGCCACGCACCGTGCCGTGCGTGCCCACGGGCATGAAAGCCGGAGTCTGCACCACGCCATGTGGTGTCGTGAGCGTGCCGGCCCGCGCGGCGCCGTCGGTGGCGGTCAGCTCGTAGCCGAACATGCCGCCCTCCGCGTCACGGCCATCGCATCCCCGTAACTGTAGAACCGGTATCCCTCCCGCACGGCGTGCGCGTAGGCCGCGCGCGTAGTCTCGTACCCGGCGAAGGCGGCGACGAGCATGAGCAGCGTGGAGCGGGGAAGGTGGAAATTGGTGAGCAGCCGGTCCACGACGCGAAATCGATAGCCTGGCGTGATCATGAGGCGCGTCTCCGCGGCGCCGGGCCGCACCGTCCCGTCCGCACCGGCGGCACTCTCGAGTGCGCGCACTACGGTCGTTCCAACCGCCCACACCGACCCGCCGCGCATCCGCGTATCTGCGATTGCAGCCGCCGCGCCCTCGGAAATTTCGAATCGCTCGGCATGCATCGGATGCTCGGCCGGTGACTCCGTCTCCACAGGCTTGAACGTGCCCGGCCCCACCTCGAGGTCGATCCGGGCGATGGCGGCGCCGTGCCGCTCGATTCCCTCGAGCATCCCCGCGGTGAAATGGAGCCCGGCCGTCGGCGCGGCGACGCTGCCTTCGCGCTCGGCGTAGACCGTCTGGTAACGCCGTTCGTCTTCGGGGCCGGGCGCGCGCGAGATGTACGGCGGCAGCGGGAGCTGGCCGTATCGCGCAATCGCGTCCGCGTCATCGATTCCGACGAAGCGAACGACGCGGTGGCCATCCTCGCGCACCGCCACGGTCTCGATCTCGGAGTCGGGGCCGAGCCGGATCCGTTTTCCCTCGCGCAGCGCGCTTCCGGGCTTTCCCATGGCGAGCCAGGTTCCCGCTCCGGCCGGGTGCAGGAGAAGCACTTCCGCGGGGGCCCCCGAGGGCCGCGTGCCCAGGAGCCGCGCGTGGCGGACGCGGGTGGTATTGAGCACGAGAAGATCGCCGGGCGAGATCAGGGTGGGGAACTCGGCAAAGCTCCGGTCCG
Organism: Gemmatimonadales bacterium; assembly: GCA_035759585.1. Taxonomy (GTDB): domain Bacteria; phylum Gemmatimonadota; class Gemmatimonadetes; order Gemmatimonadales; family GWC2-71-9; genus CAMLLJ01. Next base: position 3,780 of record DASTUP010000069.1, read on the forward strand.
CGAACCGTGCAGCCTCTGCGCCGCGCTCCGGGTCCACGACGAGCAGCCGGCTCCCGCCGCGCTCGGCCGCCGGCGTCTGCGCGATCAGCTCTGGAGGGAGGGAGTAATCGAAGTCGGACGTGCGGTACGTGCGGGTCACGTCACTCGTCGAGCAGTGTCGTCTGCCGGGCGGGAGGGGTGAGGCCGAAGCGCTGGTAGGCAAGCGCCGTCGCGCACCGGCCGCGCGGCGTCCGCTCGAGGAAGCCCTGCTGGATGAGGTACGGCTCGTAGACGTCCTGCAGCGTCCCCGCATCCTCGCCGACCGCCACGGCCACCGTGCCGAGCCCGACCGGCCCGCCGCCGAACTTCTCGATGATCGTCGAGAGAATGCGCGCGTCCATGTCGTCGAGCCCGAACTCGTCCACGTTGAGCCGCCCGAGCGCCTCGGCGGCGACCTTCGCCGTGATGCGACCGTCGGCCTTGACCTCGGCATAGTCGCGCACGCGACGCAGGAGGCGATTTGCCACGCGCGGCGTGCCCCGGCTCCGGCGCGCGATCTCGAGCGCGCCCTCCGGCTCGGTCGGGATCCCCAGGATCGAGGCGCTCCGCGCCACGATCGTCACCAGGTCGTCGGGCGAGTAGAACGAGAGCCGCTCCACGATGCCGAAGCGCGCGCGCATCGGCGGCGTGAGCTGTCCGAAGCGGGTCGTAGCGCCGACGAGCGTGAAGCGCTCGAGCGCCATCGGGATCGTCTGCGCGTTCGGGCCTTCGGAGATCCGCACGTCGACGCGGAAGTCCTCCATCGCCGGATAGAGGAATTCCTCGAGCACCGGCCGCATCCGGTGGATCTCGTCGATGAAGAGGATGTCGCCCGGGCCGAGGCCGGACAGGAGCCCGACGAGGTCACCCGGCTTCTCCAGCACCGGTCCGGAGGTGGTGCGGAGCTGCACGCCCATTTCCTTCGCCATCAGCATGGCGAGCGTGGTCTTGCCGAGTCCGGGAGGACCGAAGAAGAGCGTGTGGTCGAGCGATTCTCCGCGGGCGCGCGCCGCCTCGATCGCGATCTGCAGCGAGCTCTTCACGTGCGGCTGGCCCACGAATTCGTCCAGCCGCGAGGGACGCAGCGCCGCTTCGGCGCTGCGCTCCTCGGGAAGCTCCTCGGGCGTGGTGATCTCGATGGGGGCCATGATCAGTCGTCCAGCTCCGCCTCCCAGCGGACCGGCCGCGCGCCGGGCCGGATCTCGTGCTCGGCGCCGCAGTGGAGGCACCGGTCTTCGACTTCCCTCGTATCGCTCGGCACGAGCTTGCGGTTGGTCGTTCCGCAACGGGTGCAGATCCATTCCGCGGTGACGGCACTGACGGTCATGCGATCATCTCCCTGCGCGAGTGCCGGCGAGCTGCTGCAGCGCCCGCCGGATGAGCTGTGGGGTGTCCTCGAGCGCGACGCCGCCCTGCGCGGCGCGCACGGCATCGTCCGCGGCGGCCGGCGTATAGCCGAGCGCGACGAGCGCCCGCACCGCTTCGTCGGCGCCGCTCGCGCGTGGCGCGGCCGGCTCGATCGCGACGTCGTCGAACCGGTCCTGCAGCTCGAGCACGAGCCGTTCCGCCTTCTTGCGGCCGATCCCGCTCACGCTGCTCAGCAGCGCCAGGTCCCGGTCCCGGATGCCGCGCACCGTGCGCTCCGGCCCGAGCGCCGAGAGCAGCGCCAGGGCCAGCTTCGGCCCGAAGCCGCTGGCGCCGAGCAGCCGCTGGAAGACGGCGCGCTCGCCCGGCTGATCGAAGCCATAGAGCTGCCAGGCATCCTCGCGAACGACGAGCTCGGTGTGCAGGCGCACCCGGTGCCCCTCGGCCGGGAGGCGGGCGAAGACCCCCGCGGGGACAGCAATGCTGTACCCGACGCCACCGTCCGTCTCGATGACGACGGCGCCGTCGCCGCTGCGGCTCGCGATCACCCCATGGACGCTCGCGATCATCGCGGGATGCCGGCCTTTCGCCCGCCGCTGGCGAGCAGGTGCGTGAGCGCGATGGCAATGCCGTCCGAGGCATCGGCCGGCGCGGGAAGCGCCTTGAGCCGCAGCAGCTGCTGGATCATGAACGCCACCTGCGGCTTGAGCGCGGCGCCGCGTCCCGCGATCGCCTTCTTCACCGACGCCGGGGAATATTCGGCGATCGGCACGCCCGCCTCTTCCGCCGCGAGGAGGATGACGCCGCGCGCGTGGCCGAGGACCATCGTCGTCCGCGCGTTGCGGGCGTGAAAGGAGGCCTCGACGGCGACGGCATCGGGGCGGTGCCGTTCGATGAGCGTCGTCACGCCGTCGTGAATGATGCGGAGGCGGGTGGCGAGCCGGTCACCAGCGCGCGTTTCGACGACGCCGCACTCGATCAGCCTGCCCGGCCGGCCGGGGGCGGATTCGACGACGCCGTAGCCCAGGACCGCCGTCCCCGGATCGATGCCGAGGACCTTCATCGGCGCGGTCAGGCCTCCGCTTCGGCGAGCTGCGAGGCGTCGATATCGAAATTGGAGAAGACCTTCGAGACATCGTCGAGCTCCTCGAGAGCTTCGACGAGGCGGATGATGCGGTCGACATCGGGGCCTTCGACCTTCACCGTGTTCTTCGGAACCATGGCGAGCTCGGCCGAGTCGATCTCGAGCCGGGCGGAGCGGAGCGCGTCCTGCACCGCGTGGAAGGTACCGGGGGCGGTCGAGACGACGTACTGGTCTCCCTCACGCGCGAAATCCTCGGCGCCGGCATCGAGCGCGAGCTCGAGCGTGCGGTCCTCGTCGTAGCGCGCGGCGTCGAGATAGATCTGGCCCTTGCGGTCGAACATCCAGCCGACGGAGCCCGTGGCGCCAAGGTTGCCGCCGTTCCGGCTGAAGGCATGCCGGATCTCGGCGACGGTGCGCGTCGGATTATCGGTCGTGGCCTCGATGAAGATCGCGGCGCCGCCCGGTCCGTAGCCCTCGTACGTGAGCTCCTCGTAACTGCTGCCCTCGAGCTCGCCGGTGCCCTTCTTGATGGCACGGTCGATGTTGTCGTTCGGCATGTTCACCGCCTTGGCCGCATCGATCGCGGTCCGGAGGCGGGGATTGCCGCCGGGATCGCCGCCGCCCGCCTTGGCGGCGACGGTGATCTCGCGGATGACCTTGGTCCACGACGAGGCGCGGCGGGCATCGGTGACCGCCTTCTTGCGCTTGATCTGCTTCCATTTGCTGTGGCCTGCCATGGCCGGGCTCCTTCAGGCTCCGAAGTGCGGAAACATAAGGGAGAACACACCTTGCGGCAAACCATCGCCCCCGCTACTGTCCCCCGCTATGCGCTGCATTTCGATGGCCTTGATCGCCGGCCTGCTGGCCGTGGCCGCCTGCGAGCCGGCCCCGCCGCCGCCCGAGGATATCCCTGAACTCGGGGAGGCTTTCCCGAGCCTTCCGCTACCCGCGGGCGGCGAGGTCGTCTCGCGCCAGGGGAGTCGCGATGCGCTGCAGGTGGTGATCGACGTCCCGGCGCCGGTCCGGGCCGTGGCGGCCATGTATCGGGCGAACCTGTCGACCGAATCGTGGCGGCTCGTGAGCGATACTCGCGACTCCGCCGGCGCGATCATCCTCTATGCCGAAGGTGAGAAGCCGCTCTGGGTTCGCATCGCGGAGGGCGCGCCGGGAAGGACGCGGGTCGAGCTGAGCGGTGCCGTTCCCGGTCGTGACACGACCTATGTGCGCCGGCGCGAGGCGGCATCGGACACGATCAACACGCTGCGGTCCAGGACCAGAGCGCCAGACCCGGGCGAGTAACGCGGCGCAGGACAGGCAGCGAGAGGGCCGGACGAATCCTCGTCCGGCCCTCCGCGTTTCCGGCATGCACTCGATCAGCGCCTTGCGATTGCCTGGCGGGCTCCCCGGGCGGCGAGGGCCACAGCTTCGCCTGCCTCGACGCCTGCCGTATCGCGCGCCGGCGCCACCAGCTGGCTCAGGATGATCGGCGCGCTTGCGGGCCCGGCGTTCACCAGCTCGGCGAAGGCCGCGGCGAGGGCGCGCCGGAGCGGCGGCGGCACGGTGAGGCTCGACAGCCGCTGCTCGAGCGCCGCGAGCCGGCGCCGCTGGGCGCGCTCCGCCGCCGGGGGCTCGAGAAGCAGGTCCTGCACCACGCGCACCGTGAGCCACAGGGCGTAGACCCCTTCGCGGCGCGGGCCGCGCGCCGTGCGGGTGAGCAGCTCCGCCAGCGCCGACGCCGCGGGATCCCACCCGCCCGAGATCGGTGATTCGTTCACGGCGGTGAATGTACGGAGCGCCGGAAACGCTCGCCAGCAGCGGACGCTGCGTTGCCCGCGACCGTCGCGGGGTCTTACCTTCCGTCAATGCCGCGCCCGAAGAGCATCCTCTGGGTGGACGACGAGGTCGAAAGCCTGACGTCGCACATCATGTTCCTGGAAGAGCAGGGTTTCGCCGTCGAGACCACGACCAACGGCGACGACGCCCTCGTGCTCCTCCAGCGGCAGCCCTATGGGGTCGTCCTTCTCGACGAGCACATGCCGGGGCGCCGCGGGCTCGAGGTCTTCCGCGCCATCCGCGTCATGGACCAGGCGATGCCGGTGGTGATGGTGACGAAGAGCGAGGAGCCGGATACCCTGCGCGACGCCATCGGCGCCGACGTGTCCGACTACCTCACGAAGCCGGTCAATCCGCGGCAGATCCTCTCGGTCGTGACGCGACTCCTCGAGGGCGACCGCATCCGCCAGCAGCGGCTCTCGCGCGACTTCGCCACGCGATTCCGCGAGCTCGAGGCGCGCCGGGGCTCGCCGCTCGCCTGGCGCGAGTGGGTGGAGCTGGTCGTCGAGCTCGCGGAGTGGGAGGTGCGGCTCGGGCAGGCCGATGAGCCCGGCCTGCAGGAGGCGCTGCGCACGCTGCAGTCCAGCATCCGCGAGGACTTTGCGCGCTACCTCCGCCGGCATTACGCGGGGTGGCTCAACGACCAGCAGTCGGACCGGCCGCCGCTCTCCGTGGACATCGGGGCCGAGTTCCTCCGCCCGGTGCTCGAAGCGCATGGCCGGGCCCTCCTCGTGGTCGTGGACTGCCTCCGCCTCGACCAGTGGGCCATGATCCGTCCGCTCATCAGCGCACACTTCGACATCGAGACCGCGCACTACTTCTCGATCCTGCCGACCGCGACGCCCTTTGCCCGCAACGCGATCTTCAGCGGGCTCTTTCCGGCGGAGCTCAAGTCGCGCTACCCGAAGTGGTGGGCGGATTACGACGAGGCGAGCCTCAATGCGCACGAAGCCGAGCTCCTCGTCGAGCAGCTCCGCGACCTCACCGGGAAGAGCGTCCCGGTGCATTACGAGAAAGTCTTCACGGCGGCGGATGGCGAGGGGCTGCTCAAGCGCCTGCCGGGGCACCTCGCGCAGGATGGCGTCACGGCGCTCGTCTTCAATTTCATCGACCAGCTGACGCACGGGCGCACCGAGAACTCGACGCTCTTCGAAGTGGCCCGCGACACGCCGGCCCTCCGGAGCCTGACGCGCACCTGGTTCGAGCGGTCTCCGCTCTGGGATGCGCTCCGCGAGGCCGAGCGCCGCGGCGTGCCCGTGCTGCTCACCACCGACCACGGCTCGATTCACTGCCACACGCCGGCCACGGTGTATGCGAAGCGGGACACCACATCGAACCTGCGGTACAAGTTCGGCGAGGACCTGAAGGCGCAGGATCCCGATGCGGCGATCCTCGTCGAGGACCTCGCGAGCTACGGGCTTCCGCTGCGCACGCCCTCCACGCGGCTCCTCCTCGCCACCGGCGACCGGTTCTTCGTCTATCCCACGAAGCTGCGCGAATACCAGGCCCGGTACCGCGGCGCGTTCCTCCACGGCGGCGTGTCTCCCGAAGAGGTCGTCCTTCCCATCGCCCTGCTCACACCTCGGCGCGGCTGACCGATGCGCCCATCCCTGCTGCTCGCGTACGACTTTCCCCCGGCGCGCGGCGGCATCGCCCGCGTCATGAGCGAAGTCGCCTGCCGGCATCCCGAGGGAAGCCTCATCGTCTCGACCGGCAGCGCGGGCCGCTCCGACGCTGTGGATGCGCGGTTCGGCAGGCGCGTCGACCGGATGCCGCTGCCGTCGCGGCGGCTTCGCGTCTTTCCGGGGCTGCTGCTCTGGTCGCGGCGCGCCGCATCGCTGGCGCGGCGGCACGACGCGGGATTCGTCTGGTGCGGGCACCTGAAGCCGGCCGCGTACGCGGCGCGCTGGGTACGCGAGCGGCTCGGCGTTCCCTACGGCGTGATGGTCTACGGCGGCGATCTCCTGGCGCTGCAGCACCAGATCCATCGCTCGCCGCTCAAGCGGCGCGCGGCGGCGACGCTCCTCCGGTCAGCCTCCGTGGTGGTGGCCGTGAGCGCATGGACGCGCGACCTCTTCAACGGGATCGTCGGGGAGCTCGAGCTGGATACGTCGCAGCTTCCGGTGCGCATCGTGCCGCTGGGCGCCGATCCCGATGAGTTCCGGCCCGGCATCGACGTGCAGGCTCTCCGGCGGCGGTTCGGGCTCGAAGGCGGACGCTGGATGCTGACGGTCGGCGCCGGGGCACCGCACAAGGGCGTCGATACCGGTCTCCGCGCCCTCGCCGCGCTGCGCGAGCGGCTGCCCGACCTGGGCTACGCGGTCGCCGGTCCCGGGCGCCACATCGAAGGGCTGCAGCGCCTCGCAGATGCGCATGGCGTCGGTGACCGGGTGCGCTTCTTCCCCGAAGTGAGCGATGCCGATCTCCCCGGGCTCTACAACGCGGCGGATCTCTATCTCGGTGTGTCGCGGAAGGAAGGGCGCAGCGTCGAGGGATTCGGCATTGCGCTCGCCGAAGCGATGGCGTGCGAGGTGCCGGTGATTGCGGGTCGGAGCGGCGGGATTCCCGAGCTCATCGCCGACGGAGAAACGGGGCTCCTCGTGGACCCCGAGCGCACCGACCCGCTCGTCGAAGCGATCGCGCGCCTGCTGGGCGACCGGGCGGCTGCGGAGCGGCTCGGCAGGAACGGTCGGGAGGCGATCGTCAAGCAGTTCAACTGGAAGCGAACGACGGAAGGATTGCAGGCGATCGCCGCGGAATTCGGGCGCCGCTGACGGCGCGCCGCCGTCAGCCGACTTTCCGCTGCGGTTCCGCCGCGAGCTCGTCGAACTCGATCGCCGCGGTCGGGCATTCGTGCACGTAGCGGCCGTCGAGTGGGGACCACTCCCGCTCCGGGTGGGTCACCTCCGCCTTTTCTCCCACCATCCGGAACACCTCGGGCGCGCTCAGCGCACACAGCTGGCAGCCGATGCACTTCCCCTCGTTGATCCTCAGGCGCACGCGGCGCCTCGGATAAAGGCCGTCGGGGAGGTCGTGCAGCGGCGCGGACAGTGCATCGAGGGCTTCGAGCGTCGCCTTCCTCCCTTCGCTGATGAGCTCGTCGGTCTGGGTGAAGGAGAACATCGAGACGTGCGCGACCTTCGGCTGCACGAGCAGGAGCGGCGGCCCGTCCCAGTGCTCGAGGCTCGTCTGGCTCTGGGTCTGCATCACGATCTCGAGGCCGCGGATGTAGGTCGCCGCGAAGCCCGCCGTTTCCTCCGGCAGCCGCTCCGTGCTCACCTCGGTGAGGTTGATGGCGAGGATCGGATCGGCGCTTGCGATCTCCGCGAGCCGCACCGGAAGGTTCTCCACGACGGCGCCATCCACGTAGGTCCGGCCGCCGATCAGGCGGGGAGGGAAAATCCCCGGGAGAGCGCAGGAGGCGAACACCGCGTCCCCGACGCGCGCGTCGCGGCGGCCGGGGAGGCCCCAGAAGACCTGGCGCCCGGAGTGGAGATCCACCGTGTTGATGAGGAGCGGGTGGAGCAGGTCGTCGAAGCGACGGTCACCGACCAGGCTGTGAATGAGCTCCTCGAGCGGCTCGGGGCGGTAGACCGCCGGGGAGAGCATCCGCTTCATGGCCATGTCGTAATGCGCCACGCGGAAGACGTGGCGCCGCCGGACGAGCAGCGCGCGGATCTTCATTTCCCGCGGTGACATGCCGGTGGACCAGGCCGCCGCAATGAGCGAGCCCATGCTGGATCCGATGACGAGGCCCGGCTTGACGCCGCGCTCCTCGAGCGCGGCGAACACGCCGATGTGGGCGAGCCCCTTGAGGCCGCCGCCGCTCAGCACCAGAGTTACCGTTCGTTCGCTCATCCGGTTAACCTACCCCCCATGCTCCGCCGTCGAAGTTCGCTCCCGTCGCCGCTGCGCCGCCGCCTGGCGCGCGACCGGTTTCTTCAGTTCGGCCTCGTCCTCGTGGCCGTCGTGGTGCTCGCCGCGGCCTTCGCACCGTGGATCGCGCCGCACGATCCGCTGTCCGGAGACCTCCGCGGCGCCTACCTCCAGGATCCGGGGGGCAGGTACGTCTTCGGCACTGATTCCCAGGGACGGGACGTTCTCAGCCGGGTCATCTACGGGGCCCGGATTTCCATCTCCGTCGGGCTCATTTCGCAGACCGTCGCGGTGCTGCTCGGCGTGACGCTCGGCCTCCTTGCCGGCTACTACCAGCGCTGGGTCGACGCGCTCGTGATGCGCCTCGCGGACATCACGCTCGCGTTCCCGACGCTGCTCCTGCTCATTGCCGTGGCCGCGGCGGTCAAGCCGTCGCTGCCCGTGATCTTCCTCGTCATCGGCATCGTCGGCTGGGCGGCGATGGCCCGCATCGTCCGCAGCCAGGTGCTCGCGCTCAAGCGCTCCGAGTTCGTCCTCGCCGCGCAGGCGCTCGGCGCCCGCGACGGGCGCATTCTCTTCCGCCATCTCCTGCCCAACGTGCAGGCGCAGGTCATCATCGCCGCGACGCTCGGCATCGGCGGCGCCATCATGGCGGAGGCCGCGCTTTCGTTCGTCGGGCTCGGCGCGCAGCCGCCCACGCCGAGCTGGGGGGCCATGGTGGCGGACGGCCGGGACCTGCTGCGCGTGGCGCCGTGGGTGTCGTTCGCGCCCGGGATCGCCATCGGTATCGCCGTGCTCGGCTTCAACCTCGTCGGCGACATCCTCCGCGAAGTGTACGACCCCCGCCTCCGGACGGAGCGCTGATGGGCGTGGATTCCATCCGCAGCTCCGAATTCGGCTCGCTGAACGGCGTCACCTACCTCAACAGCGCCAGCATCGGGCCGCTGCCGGAGCGCACGATTCGCGCGCTCGAGCGGTTCAACCGGATGCGCGGCGCACCGCATCTGCTTCCCGATCCCGATCTCTTCGCCATCTTCGCGGAATCGCGGAGGCTCGTGTCGCAGCTGATCAACGCGACACCCGAGGAGATCGCCCTCGCGACCAATACCTCCTACGGGCTCAATCTCGCCGCGCTCGCGCTCCCGCTCGAAAAGGGCGACGTCGTGCTGGTGAGCGACCGGGAATTTCCGGCGAACGTCTATCCCTGGCTCCACCTGCGTCAGCGTGGCATCGAGGTGGAGCTTGCGCCCGTCACCGCCGAGGGGTGGCCCGACGAAGCATACCTGCTGCAGCGGATCGCCGACCCCCGGGTCAGGGTGCTGGCGGTGTCGCTGGTGCAGTTCAGCAATGGCTATGCCGTGGACCTCGACGCCATTTCCCGCGCGACCCGCCGCACCGGCACGTGGCTGGTGGTCGACGCGATTCAGGGCCTCGGACAGGTGCCGGTGGACCTGCAGCGCACGCCGGTGGACATCCTCTCCTCCGGTGGCCAGAAATGGCTCCTTTCCCCCTGGGGCGCGGGATTCACCTATGTCCGCCGCGAGCTCATCGGGCGGCTGTCCCCGCCGCTGGCGGGCTGGATGGCGTTCGAGGGCACAGACGATTTCTCCGAGCTTACCGCCTACCGCACCGAATTCCGCGATACGGCCCGGCGGTTCGAGACCATCACGCTGCCGTTCCAGGATTTTGCCGGGTTCAACGAGTCGCTCGGGCTCATCCTGGCGGAAGGCCCCGCGCGCATCGGCACCCATGCGCGCGCCTGCCAGGAGCCCGTGATCGAATGGGCGCGCCGTGCCGGCGTGCGGATCAGCTCGCCCGTCGGGGAGCACGGCTCGGCCATCCTCTGCATCGCTCCGCCAGATGCGGCGGCAGCCCATCGGCGATTGAGGGAAGCGAACGTGTACTGCAGCCTCCGGGAAGGCTCGATCCGGTTCAGCCCCCACCTGTTCAATACCGTCGACCAGATGGTACGCGTGACGGAGATCCTCCAGGAAACCAGGGAGAAACGATGACGTCGTTCGCGGAAATGCTCAGCGGATATGGTTTCGACGTCCCCGCCATCACGCTCGGTGGCGCACTGGATCAGGAAGGTGCCATCCATCCCGCTCCGCTCGTGCGCATCCCGCTCGCGATGATGAACCGCCACGGCCTCGTTGCCGGCGCCACGGGCACCGGAAAGACCCGCACGCTGCAGCTGCTCGCCGAACAGCTCTCGGCGCAGGGCGTCCCCGTCTTCGTCGCCGATATCAAGGGGGACCTGCAGGGACTCGCGGTAGCGGGCGAAGCGAACGACAGGGTCACCGCACGCGCGGAGAGCATGGGGTACGGCTGGAAGCCAGCCGGTGCGCCGGTCGAGTTCGTGAGCCTGTCCGGACAGCAGGGCGTGCAGTTGCGGGCAACGGTGAGCTCGTTCGGGCCGCTCCTCCTCGCAAAGGTGCTCCGGCTCAACGAGACCCAGTCGAGCGTGCTGAGCCTCGTCTTCAAGTATTGCGACGACCAGGGACTCCCGCTCCTCGACTTCGCCGATCTCCGCAGCGTGCTGCAGTTCCTCACGTCGGACGCGGGGAAGGGGGCGCTCGTCGAGTACGGGGCGATCTCCTCGCAGAGCGTCGGAGTGCTCCTCCGGAAGATGGTGGAGCTGGAGCAGCAGGGTGCCGAGCAGTTCTTCGGCGAGCCGGAGTTCGACATCAACGACCTGCTCGTCACCACGGCCGACGGGCGCGGCGTCATCACCTGCCTCGAGCTGGCCGACGTGCAGGACCGCCCGGCGCTCTTCTCGACCTTCATGATGTGGCTCCTCGCGGAGCTCTACCAGGGCCTGCCGGAAGTCGGCGACATCGCGAAGCCGAAGCTCGTCTTCTTCTTCGACGAGGCGCACCTCCTCTTCGACGATGCGCCGAAGGCCTTCCTCGAGCAGGTGCAGCAGGTCGTGCGCCTCATCCGCTCGAAGGGGGTCGGGGTGTTCTTCGTGACGCAGACGCCGAAGGATGTGCCCGAGGAAGTCCTGGCCCAGCTCGGCAATCGCGTCCAGCACGCGCTCCGGGCGCACACGCCGAACGACGACAAGGCGCTGCGCGCCACGGTCCGCACCTACCCGAAGACGGCGTTCTACGACCTCGAGGAAACGCTTACTTCGCTCGGCACCGGTGAGGCGGTGGTGACCGCGCTCGATCCGAAGGGGCGGCCCACACCGGTCGTCGCGACGCGGCTGATTCCTCCGGCCGCCCGGATGGCGCCGCTTACGCCGGCGGAGCTCAAGGTCGAGCTC
>DASTUP010000070.1:0-4538 GCA_035759585.1 Gemmatimonadales bacterium
GTCGAACGTCACGCCCTTCCCGATCAGCACGATCGGCGCGCCGTCCGCGCCAGCGTAATCGAGCGCGATGAATCGGGGCTCCTCGTCGCTTCCCTGCGCTACCGCGAGCAGGGCGCCCATCTTTTCCTCGACGATGGCGGCACGATCGAGCACCGTAACGGCAATCCCGTGCCGCTGCCCGATGGCCTCGGCCTCCCGCCCGAGGAAGCTCGGCGTGCAATCGTTGCCGGGCAGCACCTGGATGCCGCGGGCGAGTGCCTGCCCCGCTGCGATCGCGGCCCCGATGCGATGTCCCTCGTCAACCTCGGCCGCGCCCGCCGGCGCGAGGATCCGCACGCGCTCGAGCGGCGGGCGCCGGTCCTCCGCGGGACGCTTGAGCTCCAGGTATTGCCAGGCGCCGAACGGGAGCCCTTCGGCAGCTCCGCGCACGACGGCAGCCGCATCCACCTCACCCGAAGCCTCGGGCGCCACCCAGAACGACGCTTCGGCCACACCGAGGTTCTTCGCCCGCTTCGCGGCGACGGCGGCGGCACGCCGGATTGCCGTGCCATGATCGATGGTGACCTTTCCCATCCCGACCAGCAGCACTTTGGCAGCCGGGCCGTCCGGATAGATGATGGCGATCTCGTCGCGCTTGCCGGTGAAGTCTCCGGTCGCGTACAGGCGCGTGAGCGCGCCGCCGCTCCGCTGGTCGAGCTCTGCCAGCGAAGCGGGGAGTCCGCTCTGGGGAACGGCGAGCATGAGGAGCGGCGTGGAATGCGAGGCGGGCGCCTCGACAAGAACGGCGGTCTCGAGGGACATCGATGCCCGGGATCGAGGAAGCGTCAGGTCAGCGCAGAGCGGCAAACCTAACACTACCTTCGCACGACCCGCCACTCGCCCGACGCGGGGTCGGCACCACGCTCGCCGGTCGTCTCGCGGGTGCCGGAGATCGTGTTGTCGCAAATGTGCCGAGGAACTGCGTGAGGCGGTCGCAGACGCGATCCGGCGCAGGATAGGGATTGACGTCCTCGTCGGACGCTGCCATCGCGCGCGCGATGCAGCGGGCGGCTGCTGCCGCGCGGTATCATGGTCACATCGCCCGTGGCCGGCTGGCTGTCCGCCGGCACGTCCGACTTCATGCCGCCGCGTCCGGAGCCGCTCCCCCAGTACTTACAACTTACGCGCCTGCAGTCGCTTGCGCCGCGGACCTGCGAAGTTGCCTGAAGCTGCGCATCGCGAGGATTCCGAACGCCGGCCCGAGCGCCAGGACCGGAAACGCCCATTGCCAGCCGGTCTGCCCGGCGATGCGCGGGACCAGCTGGATCGTGACCGTCGTGAGGAGGAAGCCGAGCGAGAGCTGCAGCGTGAGCGCCGTGCCGACCGCGTGCGGCGGCGCTTCTTCCGTCACCAGCGCGCTGAATTGCGCGCTGTCCGCGATCACTGCCATGCCCCATACGAGAGCGACCGGGACGAGAAGCCAGAGACTCTGCGCAAAGGCGAGCCCGATCCCGAGCGCGCAGGAGCCGCTCAGCGCGAGCGCGCCGATCACCAGGCGCTCGCGCCCGAAGCGGTCGGCGATCCACCCGCCAGCGACGCAGGCAATCCCGCCGGTCGCGATCACCGCAAAGGCGAGCGCCCGCACGCTGCCCGCCGAGAGTGCGGCGCCCCCTGCCGCGGCGCGTGCCGCCGTGCTTGCGGCGAGGAACGTCGCGATCCAGGTCCAGAAGCAGTAGAGCTCCCACATGTGGCCGAGGTAGCTCGCGGTGACCAGCCGGACCGGGCGGCTGCGCACGACCTCGCCCGTGAGACGCCAGGAGAACGGCCGGCGCGGGAAGCCATGCGGTCCTTCGCGATAGATGGCGAAGACGAGGAGCCCCGCGACAAGCGCCATGGCCGACGTCGTGACGATGACGCTCCGCGCCTCGGCGCCGCCCAGCGCATCGATCAGGTAGGGCAGCGCCTTCCCCACCGTGAGCGCTCCCACGATGACGCCGATCGCGAGACCTCGCCGCCGGCGGAACCAGGTGGCCGCCATCTTCATCGCGGGCGGATAGACGCCGGCGAGCAGCGCGCCGGTCAGGAAGCGGAGCACGAGCGCGGCGGCGAAGGAACCGACCGCGAGCATGCCGAGGTTGGCGAGCGCGGCGAAGGCCGCGCTCGCGGCGAAGTAGGTTCGGGACGGAACGATATCGGCGAGGTTCAGCACGGCAGCCGCGAGGGTACCCGCCACGAACCCGAGCTGCACCGCCGACGTCAGCCAGCCGGCCTCGGCCGGCGACAGGGACCACCGCGTGGACAGCTCCGGTGCAATGGCCGTGGCCGCGAACCAGAGGGACATGCCGAGGAGCTCGGCGCAGCCGATGACGGCCAGCATGCGCCAGCGACCGCTTGCCTCCTCAGCGAATGGCATCGGCAGCCGTGCTCGCTGCTTCCCACACGGCGAGCGCCCGATCGAGATGCGCGCGCGCCGACTCGAGCTCGCGGCCGAGCCGCACCGCGTCCTCGGCCCCACCCTCGCGCTGGTAGAGTGCGGGGTCCTCCAGCTGCCGCGTCACGGCCGCGACACGCTGCTCGCAGACAGCCACCTCGGCTTCCGCAGCTTCGAGCTCCCGCTGCGCGACGCGGCTGCTTTGCTGCTGGTCCTTCCGTGGGTCCGAGCGCGGGCGCACCTGCTTCCGTTCGCGGACGCGCCGCAGCGCCTCCTCTTCCGTGGCGGCGACGCGCGCGGCGTGCAGTCGCTCGGCGCTCACGGCCTCCCATTCGGCGAATGTGCCCGGGAAATCGGTGATGCGCCGATCGTGCAGGACCCATACGCGGGTGACGAGCGCGCGCAGCAGTGCGCGGTCGTGGCTCACGAGCAGCACGGTGCCGTCGAAGTCCTCGATCGCGTCCTCGAGCGCTTCGATCGATTCGACATCGAGGTGATTCGTCGGCTCGTCGAAGACGAGGAGGTTGGCGCCTTCGAGCATCATGAGCGCGAGCGCCATCCGCGCGCGCTCGCCGCCGGAGAGCGAGCCGGCGCTACGGAGCACGGAGTCTCCCGAGAATCCGAAGCGGCCCAGGTGACCCTGCACCGGTCCCCTTCCCCACGCGGGGCGCCGGTCGGCGATGATGTCGTAGAGCGACTCGGCCTGCGGAACCTGCCCCAGATCCTGGCGATAGTGGGACACCCTCACCGAATCGGGAACGCGCACCGCGCCCGACTCGGGCGAGCGCTCACCGACGAGCGTTCGCAGCAGCGTGGATTTCCCCGCGCCGTTCGGCCCGATGAGGCCGACGACTTCCCCTCGCTGCACCCTGCCGCTGAAGCGGTCGAGCAGGACGCGATCACCGATGGAGATCCGCACCTGTTCCGCCACCAGGACCTGGTCGCCGCCGCGCTCGCCCGCCTCGAACCGGACGGCCATCGCGCCCGCGTCACCCGGCGGCGGGCTCAGCCGCGCGACGCGCGACAGCCGCCGGCGGCGCCCCTTGGCCTGCGCACTGTTGCCGCCGGCGATGTTGCGGCGAATGAAGTCCTCTTCGGATGCCAGTACCCTGCGCTGCTTGTCGTATGCGCGCTGCTGGGAGAGCCGGCGCTCGGTCCGCTGCGCCACGAAGGCGCCGTACGACCCGTCGTATGGGACGGCCGTCCGCGCCTCGACGTGCAGGATGTGGTCCGCGACGCGCTCCAGGAAGTCGCGGTCATGGCTGATCACGAGCACTGTCGCATCGAGCGTCGCCAGGTAGCCCTCGAGCCATTCGGTGGTCTCGAGATCGAGATGGTTCGTCGGCTCGTCGAGCAGCACGAGGTCCGCCGGGGCAACGAGCTGGCGCACCAGGCCGATGCGCCCGCGCTCGCCGCCGCTCAGCGAGAGGAGTGGCTGCGAGCGCGCCTGCTCGGGATCGAAGCCGAGCCCATGCAGTACGGCGTCGATCCGCGGGGTCAGGGTGTAGCCGCCCTCCTGCTCGAAACGCTCGAGGTCGCGAGCGTACCGGTCGAGCATTGCCTCGGTCGTCGCATCGCCCGCGCGGCCGAGCGCCTCGGCCTGCTCCGCGAGCGACCGCTCGAGCGCGAACAGCTCCGCGAATGGTCCTGCCGCGGCTTCCCAGACGGTGGTGGCGCCGCCGAAATCGCGGTGCTGCTCCATCACCGAGATCCGCAGATTCGGCGCGCGCGAGACGGTGCCGCGCGTCGGCTCCAGCTCCCGGGTGATCAGCCGGAAGAGCGTCGTCTTTCCGCTGCCGTTCCGTCCGACGATCCCCCACCGCTCCCCGCGCGCCACCGTGAACGTGACATCGGTCAGCAGGACGGTGGCGCCGAACTCGACGGACACTCCGGATATCGAGAGTTGCGTCATTTCCCCACCCAGGCCTTCCACTCCGCCTCGGCCGGCCCCACCGTCAGCCGCTGTTGCTGGCGCACGAGCGGCATCCGCAGGATCATCGGCTCCTCGACGAGCTTGTCGAGCCACCGCTCTTCGCTGAGCGCCGCACTGCGCAGCCCCAGCTCGGCGAACCGCTTCGAGTCACGATCGACGAGCCGGGCCACGCCGAACTTCTGGGCAAAGCGCCGG
>DASTUP010000071.1:0-20926 GCA_035759585.1 Gemmatimonadales bacterium
GTCCGTGTAGGCGGACTTGTCACCCTGAGGCATCGCTTCCTCCGCTCGCTGAGGTCACCCGCCCGAGCGAAGTTCCCGCGCGCACAGCGTTGCCGCCGTGCGAGGCATCACACGTCCGGTCGAGTGGATTACCCGCTGACCGGGATGCTCGCCACGGATGAAGCGTGCGGTTATGGGTATCCGCTCGCTCTGTCTGACGCAGATCGGGACTCGGCGGGGCGGCCGGGCACCGCTTGGCCATCGTCAGAGGGCCGGCATCATGCGCTCGAGCTCCAGCAGAACCGACGTCGAGGGAGGATGCGTGAGTCTGCGCGCCCGGATCTCCCGCTCGAGACGCGCGAGATCGAAATACCATCCACGGTCGCCAAGACTTTCCGCCCGGGCCATCAGCCGCTTCGATGCGGCGCCAAGCGACAGCCCCGGTGGAAGGCCGAGCGGTCCGCCGCTTCCCGCGAGCGCGAAGTCGAGCTGCCAGAGATCGAACTCGAGCCCCTCGGCGCCGAGCGAGAAGCGCGCATCGACGAACAGCAGCACGTCCGCCGCCGCACGGGTCACCCGCGCAAGCTCCTGCAGCGGCGCAACCGCGCCCGTAGCGGGCTCGACATGCGCGAGTGAAACCGCATCGACACCAGGGCCTTCGAGGAAACGCGAGAGGTGGCGCGCCTGAATCGTCTCGCCGGGCCGGACGAACGCACGGACGACCTCCTTCCCGCACGCCTCCGCCACCCGCGCGAACTCCTCCCCCTCGGCGCCGCCTACGACCGCCAGCATCCGCTCGTGCACGCCGTTCCGCACGGCCGCCTCCATCATGCCGTGCGCAGCGGAATCGGCGATGAGGATGGGCCGCGTGGTCCGGAAGAGATGCCGGAGAGGGCGCTCGAGCCGCGCGAGCATCTCGGAATGCGAGGTTTCGTTCGCGACGGCGGTCACCGCGGCGCGCGCCCGGCGAGCACGTCGGCCGCGCTCACGACATTCACGCCCGAGGCTCGCCATCCCTCCACGAGCGAGCGTCCGGCGCCGGGGTCGATCGCTCGCGTGGCGTCCTCCACGAGCCAGAGCGAGCGGGCAGGAAGATGCTGGAGGAGCCCATCGATCGCGTAGCGGTCGCAGACGTCGAGCGCGACGCCGTAGAGCACGATCCGTTCAGGCGCGAGAACATCGAGCAGGAGATCGACGTTCTCGTTCGTGAAGACGTCGAACCAGTGCTTGAGCAGAAGGAAATCGCCGTCGTGGCGGCGAATCCGCTCGCGGAGCGATGCGGGCGCCGCCTCCGGCTGGATCTCGAGCGGGTTCCGGAGCGCCGTCTCGGCGATCTTGGCCTGGCCCGGAGTGCCGCGCATGCAGTGCGGCGGGAAGGTTTCGCGGAAATCGGGCGTATCGCTCAATTCGCGGTGGCCGGGGACATGATCGTCGGCGCTGGCGACGATCGGGATCCGATGCGCATGCGCATGGTCGGTGAGCGCGCCGACCGTCTCGATGATCTCCTCGCTGCCGGGAACGTACAGCAGGCCGTCGGCCCGCATGAAATCATGCTGCGTGTCCACGTCCCAGAAAATGAGCGGTGTGGCCATCACGGCGTCGGGCCCGAGAGCTCGCTCCAGAGGAAGGTCCAGGCGATCGCCGCCATGTGCGCCGCCTGCGCGTTGGTGGCGGAGCCGCCGTGGCCGCCCTCGATGTTCTCGTAGTAGCGCACGTTCTTTCCAGCGTCGATCATCCGCGCCGCCATCTTCCGCGCGTGCCCCGGATGGACGCGGTCGTCCCGCGTGGACGTCATGAAGAGCGTCGGCGGGTACGTCGAATCGGCCTGGAAGAGGTGATACGGCGAATAGGTGCGGATGAACTCCCATTGCTCCGGGTCGTCCGGATCGCCGTATTCCGCCATCCACGATGCGCCGGCAAGGAGCTTGTGGTAACGCTGCATGTCGAGCAACGGCACCTGCACCACCACGGCGCCGAAGAGCTCGGGGTACTGCGTCAGCATGTTGCCCACGAGAAGGCCGCCATTGCTGCCGCCCTCGATGCCGAGCCGCGCCGGCGACGTGATCTTCCGCGCAACGAGGTCCTGCGCCACCGCCGCGAAGTCCTCGTACGCCCGGAGCCGGTTGGCCTTGAGCGCCGCCTGGTGCCAGCGCGGCCCGTACTCGCCGCCGCCGCGGATGTTGGCGACCACGTATACGCCGCCCCGCTCGATCCACCCCGCGCCGACGGTGCCCGAGTAGTACGGCATGAGCGAAATCTCGAAGCCGCCGTAGCCGTACAGCAGCGTCGGTGCTGTGCCGTCGAACGGCAGGTTCTTCGGCCGCACGACGAAGTACGGGACGCGGGTTTCATCCTTGCTGGTGGCGAAGTGCTGCTCGATCACATGATTGCCCGCCTCGAAGAACCCCGGCATTGCCTTGAGCTTCTCGGGCGGCTGCCCCGGCGTCACGAGCGAGAGCGTCGTGGGCGAGAGGTAGTCGGTGACGTAGAGCCAGAGATCATCGCTCTCGTCCCGGTCCACCGATGCGACGCCCACGGTGCCGAGCGGTGGTGCGCCGGGAAACGGGGCACGGTCCCACCCGTTCGCTCCGGGCGTCAGCACCGAGAGCCGGTTCTTGACGTCTTCCAGCACGTTGAGGATGAGCCGCGACTTCGTCCACGTGTACCCGGCGAGCGAGGTCGTCGAGCTCGGCGCGAACACCACCGTGAATTCACGCCTCCCCGCCATGAAGTCGTCGAAGCGCGCCGCAAGGAGCGTCCCCGCGTCCCAAGTCCGACGTCCCGCGGTATACGGCTCGCGCAGCTCGAGCAGGAGCCACTCGCGGAAGACGCTCTTGTTCGCGGAGTTGGGCGCGTCGACGCGCGAAAGCTTCCCGTCCTTTTCCCTGAAGTAGAGCTCGTCGTTGTAGAAGGCGATGGTGCGGCTCACGAAATCCCGCTCGAAGCCCGGCGTGTCATGATGGTATGCGGAGATGTACATGTCCTCGGCGGTTCCCTCGTACACGACCTTCGCCTCAGACATCGGCGTGCCGCGGCGCCACTCCTTTACGATGCGCGGATACCCGGACTCTGTCATGGTCCCGGGCCCGAAGTCGGTGAAGACGTACACCCGGTCCCTATCGATCCAGCCGAGGGCGCCCTTCGACTCGGGACGATGGAAGCCGCCCTCCACCCACTTCTTCTCCTTCAGGTTGAACTCACGCGTCACGTCCGCGTCGGCCCCACCCCGCGAGAGTGAGACGAGGCAGAGCTCGTAGTCCGGCCGGAGGCAGTCGGCGCCGTGCCAGACCCAGTTCTCCTTCTCCTCGCGGTTGAGGGCGTCGAGATCGATCACCGTCTCCCAGTCCGGCTCCGCCTTCCGGTACTCCTCGAGCGTCGTGCGCCGCCAGATCCCGCGCTCGTGCTCGGCGTCCTGCCAGAAGTTGTAGTAGTACGGGCCGATCTTCGAGACGTCGGGGATGTTGGCGTCGGAGTCGAGGATGGAGCGGATGCGGGACTCGAGCGCGGTGAAGCCGGGCGCCGCCCCGAGTGCGGCCTCGGTGCGCGCGTTCTGGGCGCGGACCCAGTCGAGTGCGCTGTCCCCCTGCACTTCTTCCAGCCAGAGATACGGATCGTTCACGACGGACCCTTGTGCGCGAAGCGCGCCGGCGGCGCCCGCAAGGAGAAGGAGCGGCAGCGCCGCGCGGAAAATGCGAACTGTCATCTGACGAGCTCCAGCCTGGGATTCGGCCGATACTCACGACCCACCTTCGCGACCGGCCGGCCGTCGGTGCGCACCACGTCGGCGGTGAAGTCGAAGCGGCCCTGGAAGAGCGACGAGCCGACGCCGTATGCGTCCACCGGCACGCCCTCCCGCTCGAACATCTCGATCTTCTCGACCGTGAAGCCCCCGGAGGCGATGATGCGGACATCCCTGAATCCTTCCGCGTCGAGCGCGCGCCGCACGTTCCACACGAGCTGCGGGTTCACGCCCGTCGGCCGGAAGCGCCCCATCTGCGGCAGGACCGAACGATCCACGAGCATCTCGCTCGTATCCAGCCGGACGCCGTAGAGACGCCCGTCGAGCGCGCGCGCCACCTCGAGGGACGTGCGGACCGCATCGTTCTCGAAGTCCACCAGCGTCATCACCCGGATCTCGGGGCCGATGTACTCGGCGAACTTCCGGGTCGCCAGCACCGTGTCCCCGCCGTAGGCGGCGATGAGCGCGTGCGGCACTGTGCCCACGCCCTCCGATCCCCACCACGACGCCTGCGCGTCGGTCGAGACGCCGATCGCGCCGGCGATGTGCGCCGCGTAGCCGTCGCCCGTCTGCACCAGCCAGTGGTCGTGCCGCGCCGGGAAGAACATCACTTCCTTCGGCGCCGCCGCCTCGACCACGCGCCGCGTGTTGGTGCCGACGCGCGTGCGGCGGGCGAGCACGCCGAGATAGAGCGTCTCGAGGTTCGCGAAGGTGTCGTACGGCCCCTCGATGAGCATCACCGTCTCCCACGGCTCCACTTCGTCGCCGTCGTAGAGCGCGTGGACCTCGAGCGCGCTCCAGTCGTCGGAGCAGAGCTTGAGAATGGCGATCGCCTCGTCGATCCCGCCGAGGAAGGCGTGCTGCTTGCCGAAGACCTGCATGGTGACGCGCGGGCGGTGGCGGTCCGCGAGGAGGATCTCGCGCGCGCGCACGAAGTACTTATCGGAATAGTAGCCCGCCCGCATCTTCTCGACGGGAAGGTTGAAGATCTCCGGATCGAGGCGCGGCCGTCGCGTCATCGGGCTTTCCCTTCAGTCACGTCCCCGAAATGCGATTCCTTGAGATCGGCGAGCAGCCGCCTGAGGCGCCGCTGGTGGCGGGCGTCGGGGTATTCGTCGATCAGCCGGCGCAGCTCGGTCATCGCGCGCCCGGAGTCGTTCAATCGATAGTCGTAGAGATCCACGAGGGCGAGTCCGGTGCTGATATCCTCGGCGGGCGTGAGCGCGCCGGCGCGGAGATCGAGGAGCGACTGGACGGCGGCATGCGGGTCACCGAGCGGGCCGCCGAGGACCGCGGCGCGGCGGAGCGTGGCGCCGACCCGGTCGCGCGGGGAGCGGGCGCGCTCGAGATACGCGTCGGCGGCTTCGGCGAAGCGTCCCTGCGCCTCGAGCGTCTCGATCTCGGAGAAGCCGCCGCCGGCGCGCATGAGGGCCACGCTCTGGAGCACTGCGGCGAGATCGTCCACGCCGGCATCCACCATCGCTACGATCCCGAGCACCAGCCCGTACAGGGCCCAGCAGATTCCGGCCAACTCGAGACCCCGCCACCCGAGTCCCGCGACCGCCAGCCCGAGCGCCACCAGCGTCGCGCCGAGCAGCAGCGCCCCCGCCACGACGCGAAGCAGCGCCAGCGGGTTCGCCGACGCTTCGGCGGCATGCGCCCGTATCCAGGTCACAGCGGAATCGGCGGCCAAGGCCGCAAGTTAGGGGCGGATCAGGAGCCTCGGCAAGTTGACAGGGGGCCCGGGCGGCGCGTAAATCCGGTCTCCTTGGCCATTTACCTCAGACGGAGGTTGTCAGCGTGCCCGAGTCCCTCTCCCGACGCGCCTTCATCGGCACGGCCGGCGCCGCCGCCGCAGCCGCGGCGCTTCCCGTTCCGGCCGGCGCCATCGAGGCTCCCGCGATCCGGCGTCCGGTCCAGAATCACTTCGCGGCCGTGAGCTCGGGCAACGGGCTCCGCGCCGTCAACCGCGCCTTCGAGCTGGTCGAAGCGGGCACCGATACGCTCGACGCGGCAGTGGAGGGAGTGAAGATCCAGGAGCTGGACCCGGCCGACAACTCGGTCGGCTACGGCGGACTTCCGAACGAAGCGGGCGTGGTCCAGCTCGATGCCTCGTGCATGCACGGCCCGACGAAGCGCGCCGGCGCGGTGGCGGCGCTCGAGGGGATCAAGACGCCGAGCGAAGTCGCGCGGCTCGTGCTCAGGTACACGAACCACATCCTGCTCGTGGGCGAAGGGGCCAAGCGGTTCGCGCTCTCGTACGGGTTCCAGGAGGAGAACCTGCTCACCCCGGAGTCGCGCGAGATCTGGCTCCGCTGGCGCGCGAACCGCGGCGCGGCGGACGACTGGCTCGACGTGCCAGAGACGGAAAAGATGACGGCGCGCCCGACGGGGACGATCAACCTGAACGTGGTCAACGCCAAGGGCGAGATCTCCTCGATCACGACCACCAGCGGCCTCGCGTGGAAGATCCCCGGCCGCGCGGGAGACTCGCCGATCGTCGGCGCGGGACAATACACCGACAACGATGTCGGCGCCGCGGGATCCACCGGTCGTGGCGAGTCGAACATCATGGTGTGCGGCGGATTCCTGACGGTGGAGCACATGCGGCGCGGGATGAAGCCCACGGATGCATGCCTCGAGACGCTCAAGCGCGTGGTCGCCGCCACGCCGCCGCGGCTCCTGAACGAGCGGGGTCGTCCGACGTTCGGCCTGCAGTTCTACGCGGTGAACAAGCGCGGCGAGCTCGGCGCTGCCTCGCTCTATCCCGCGCGCTACGCGGCGCACGACGGGCGCGAAGGCGCGCTGCGCGACGCCGCTTTCCTGTACGAGAGACGATGATGAGAATGCGCGGCTGGTTCGTCCTGCTGGTCGTACCTGGCGTGATCACCTCGGCTGCCGCCGCGCAGGAACGCGGCGTCACGCCGCCGCCGGCCGTGGTCGTCGAATCGCTGCCGCCGTCGGACTATCCGTGGCTGCTGAGCTACTACCCGCTCGTCGGCGGCGGGCTCGGCGGCGGGCCGGTCCTCGTCGCGCGCGCGCGGTATTACCAGCCCTCGCCCTACGAGGAGCGCTCCACATACCGCGCCGACCTGACCGTAGAGGGAGGCCTTGGCCTCCATGGGAGCCGGTATTTCCAGACGCGGTTCCGCGCACCGCTCCTTACGCCGAACCTCCGCCTCAACGCCCGCGCCGGCGCGCGGCGCAACACGCGCGAGAACTTCTTCGGCCTCGGCAACTCCACCGTGCTGGAAAAGGACCTGCCGGAGGAAGAGCGGCTACGCTACAGGGTGCAGGAGACGCGCTACCAGTTCCTCGCGGACGTCACCCGGCGCATCACGGGGCCGCTCCTGTTTGCGGTCGGCGGCGGCGTCGAGCACACGCGCTACGTCCCGCTCGCCGGAACGACACTCTTCGGCTCGACCTTCGGAGACGAGCAAGTCGGCACCGACGCCCTCATCGGCGGCACGCTGGTGCTCGACACGCGGGACAACGAGTACGACCCGCAGAACGGCGTGGTCATCGAAACGGGCCTCCAGTTCGGCAGCGGCGGCGACGGGTACTCGCGCCTCTACGGCGTGGCGCGCGGCTACAGGACGCTCGGCCTCGTCACCCAGGTGGCCGCCCGCATCGGCGCATCCCAGCTCTACGGCGAGCCGCCGCTCAGTGCGCTCTACGAGCTTCCCGCCTGGGAGGACGTGCTCGGGATGTATGGCGGCAGCAGCACCAACCGCGGGCTCCGGAGCAGCCGCTATCTCGGTACCGGCGCGCTCTTCGGCAACATCGAGCTCCGCCGCGTGCTCTTCACGTCGAAGAACTCCGCCTCGGCGTCCCTCATCCTCTATGTGGACGCCGGCCGCGTATTCGAAGGCGAGAAGGTGCGCCTTACCGGCGACGAGCTGCACGTCGGCGCAGGTGCGGGCATCGCGCTCCGCATCCTCCGGTCGACGAGCATCGTGTTCGACGTGGCGCGGGGGTCGGATGGGATGCGGTTCAATATCGGGAGCGGGTGGGCGTTCTGAGCGACGGCAGGGAATGACGGACAAATCGCCCGGCCATTCAGCGACGGCCGGGCGATCTGTCAGGGACACGCTCCTTTTCCTGGGCGGCTACTTCTCCTCGATCCTGATCCCCCGTCCCGCCAGCTCCTCCACATACCCCTCGAACGGCATCGCCTCATCCGGCGTATGCACGCCCTTCTCGGTAACCCGTCCGTCCGCCTGCATCTGCCCCGTGATCGACAGCGAATAGCCGGTGGTCCGCATCATCGCGCTGATCCCGCGCTCCGCGTCGTACCTGTCGATGAGCTGGAACGTGGTGGACGCCGGCTTCCCGCCCCGCGTGCCCGACACCTCGACCTTGAGCGCCACGAGGTCCTGCCCCTTCGGCTTGAAGAGCTTTGGATGCACCGCCGCGATGAAGACGTCGCGCGGGACGATCCGCTGGCCCTTCACGCTGATCGGCTCGTCCGAGATGAGGCCCAGCTCGCGGATCGGACGCATGACGGCGACGTGCCCCGGATAGCGGAGCGTCTTGTACTCCATCGTCGCGATCTTTCCTTCCCACGCGAACGGCATGGTGCTGATGCCGCCGCCCGTGTGGAACGCCTCGAGCTTGCCGACGGGCTCCGGGAACTCGACCTCCTCGAGCTCGCTCAGCGCGTCCACCTGCGTCGGCTTCCCGCCGCGTAGCACCCACGACGGCGTCGTGTAGTAGTCGAGCGCGCCCTCCAGCGAGTAGACGATCTGGTAATTGAGCGGCGGCTCCGGATGCTGCGGCAGACCGCCGACGTAGATCTTGACGCGCTCGGTGCGGTCGAGCCGCCGGATCCCTTCGGCCGCAAGAATGTTGACCATCCCCGGCGCGAGGCCGCAGTCGGGAATGACCGAGAGCCCCTTCGACGCCGCCGTCTGGTGCAGCTTCTTCTGCTCGAAGACGATCTCGGTGTTGCCGCCCAGGTCGGAGAAGTGGCACCCCGCCTCCACCGCGAGCCGCGCCATGTCGCCATTGAAGTAATAGGGAATGGCGCTCATCACCGCCGCGTGCCCGCGCATCGCCTGGAGCACGGCGGGATGGTCGGTCACGTCGAGCCGGAGCGGCACGAGGCGGCCCTTTCCGGCCTCGGTGAGCCAGGCGGGGAGGCTGTCGATCCTGAGATCGGCGAGCGTGACCTTCGCGACGGCGGGATTCCGGAGGAGATCGTACGCGCAGGCACAGCCCTGCAGGCCCGCGCCGAGTACCAGCATGTCCATGACGACCCTTTGGCAGAATGAGCGGCAGACAGCCCCCGAAAATAGCCGGGCCCGGAGGGGTCATTCAAGCCGAGACCTCCGGGCGTAGATTCCACGGATGACCACTCCCGTCCGCAGCGGCGACGCCACCAGGCAGCGCCTCCTCCGCGCCGCGCTCGAGCTCTACACCTCGATCGGCTTCCGCGGCACGACGACGCCGATGATCGCCGAGCGGGCGGGCGTGGCCGAAGGGACGATCTACCGCCATTTCGGAAGCAAGGAGGAGTTGCTCAACGAGGCGTACCGCGGCTCGCAGCGGTGGGCGACGGGTCTCGTTGCCGAGCTGCGCGAGAGCCGGCCCGGCGGCGCGGCGGAGCTCCTGAAGCGACTTGGCAGGCGCATCGTGGAAGGCGCCGACCGCGATCCTGCGGCCGTGCGGATGGTGCTGCACTGCCGGGAGGAGCGCTATCTCGACGAGCGGAGCCGCGAGTCGGCGCGCGAATTCCGCTCGGCGCTGCAGGAGATCGTGGCGGCGGGCAAATCGGACGGCGTGATCCGCGCGGGACCGGCGGAGCTCTGGGCGTCGCTCTGGCTGGCGATGGTCGGGTTTGCGGCGGAGCGGGTGAGCAGCCGGGAGTGGGGACTCGAGCATCCGCAGCTCGGGCTCACGCTCGAGGCGGCGTGGGATGCAATCGCGGCGCGACGCATTTCCTGAAGCGCGCTATCGGGTTCCCCCGAAATAGGCGAGACCGCCCGTCACTTCTCGCGCCGGCGAGAGCTCGACCCGCCGCGGCCGCCCCGGACCGACCGGCCGCACCTCGATCGCTCCCGCACGCACGAACGCCATCGAATCGCTCCCCCACCTCGCACCGAACTCCGCATCGCCGGCAACGACGCTTTCCGTTCCATTCGACCGGGAACAGAGACTCCCCGGAGTGCTGTCGCACCGCTCGATCGCCGCGAAGGTCGGGTCGCCGACGAGCACGCGGAGCGCAGTGTCGGCGGCCGCCAGCTCTGCCCGATCCACGGGCACCGCATCCGCGCCCCTCGGCGGCACCTCCGCGCGCCAGATGCCGCGATCGGTGTCGATATAGAGCACCGTCCCGCCCCTCCCCCATCCGACCCGCCGCGGCACGGCGTTCGCACCTCGCGGCAACTCGATCTCGCGCTCCCCGCCGCTCAGCAGGTTCATGAGCCAGACACTTCCAACCGAGTCCGCCGATGTCCTGATGAACCCGAGCGTGGCCCCGTCCGGCGAGAGCGCCGGCGCCGACTCGGCCACCGGCGAGAACGTCAGCGCGATCGCAACGCCGCCACCGGGCCGAACCGCATACAGATCCGAGCCACCCGAGCCCGGCCCCACGAAGACAGCGTACGCATCCTTGCCGATCTCCATCTCGCCCCGGAGCGGCGGCAGCGTACACGCCCCGAGACCCGAGACCAGCGACGCGACGAAAAACCGAGTCGGAATCAACGCCCGAGCTTGTCCCGATAGAACCCCGTGATCCGCTCCCACGCCTGCTCCACCGCCGGCGTTCCGTACCCCTGCCGCCCCGGCTTGAGAAATCCGTGGCCCGTGCTGTCGTAGATCTCCTTCTCGAAGGAGTTTCCGAGCGCCGACATCTGCCGCTCGACCTCGGGAAGCGCGGCGTTGATGCGGGCGTCGTTCTGGCCGTAGATGCCGAGGACGGGCGCCTCGATGCGGGCGAGCGCCGCGCTGTCCGGCGCGGGACCATAGCACACCACCGCCGCCTTGAGCCGCGGGTTGTTCGTCGCGTAGCGGAAGCTCTGGCCGCCGCCCCAGCAGAAGCCGATCGTGCCGATGTCGCCGGGGCGCACGGACGGGAGACTGTCGACGTAGGCGTACACCGCGTCGAGATCCGCGGTCACGCGCTCCGGCTCGAGCTGCGCCACGAGCTTGCGGCCCGAATCCGTCGCGGCCGGCGTCATGCCGAAGCGCGACGAGAGGAGATCGGGCGCGACCGCGACGAAGCCGGCCGCCGCGAGGCGATCGGCCACCGTCGGCTCCCACTCGGTGAGGCCGAAGATCTCGTGGATGACGATGATGGCCGGCGCGCGCGAGCTGCGCTCGGGATACGCGACGTAGGCGCGGATCGAGTCGTCGCCGCGGGGAATTTTGATCCATTCGCCGTGGGTCGTCACACCAGAGGCGGACGAGGCGGACGCGGCGGAATCTGAGCCTGAGCTTCGGGCGCACGAGACGGCTGTGGCGGCGAAGAGGAGCAGCGCGGGAAGAGCGGGAAGGGGCAGGCGGGAAACAGCGATGCGCATCGGACCCTCGGCAGGTGGTGGGCGGATGTCGCCCTGTCCGGAAGCGCGCTACGCCCGGCGGAAGAGGCGGGCGAGCACGCCGGTCTGCAGCGCGCCCTCGAGGGCGGCCGCCAGCTCGTGCATCGACTGATACCGGTCATCGGCCGCGAGCGCAAGCGCGCGCCCGATCACCGTCTCGAGCCGGCTCGGCAGGCCCGGCCGGACCGAGCGGAGCGAGCGCGGCAATCCGCGGAGCCGTGCCACCATCATCTCCTGCGCGTTCTTCCCCGTGAACGGCAGCTCGCCAGTGAAGAGCTCGAAGGCGAGCACGCCGAGCGCGTACACGTCGCTCCGGCCATCGAGCACACGGCCGCGGATCTGCTCCGGGCTCATGAACTCCGGCGTGCCGAGGACAATGCCGGTCTGCGTGAGCTGCGCGACTTCCGCCCCGGCCCGGCGCTCCTTCGCGAGCCCGAAATCCATCACGACGGCGCGCCGCCCCTCGCCGACGATCGCCTCCGGCACGAGCATCACGTTCTCGGGCTTGAGGTCCCGATGGATTACGCCGAGGTCGTGCGCGTGCTGCAGGCCGTGACAGACCTGCACCAGGATGCGGATCCCCTCTGCCACTTCGATCTCGCGCACGCGGCCTTCGTAATCGCCGAGCGTCTCGCCGGCGAGGAAGGGCATGACGAGATAGAGCACGCCGTCGGGTGTCTCACCGAGGCGGAGGATGGGACAGACGTTCGGATGGTCGAAGCGCGTCGCGATCTCCGCCTCGCGCCGGAGACGCTCGACGGCATCGCGGTCGCGCGTGAGGCGGGGCGGCAGGACCTTGATGGCGAGGTTCTCGCCCGTGGTGCGCTCGACGGCCTGGTACACCCACGACATCCCCCCTTCGCCGATCTTCTGCCCGATCTCGTAACGGTCGTCGAGCACCGTGCCGGAGAGCGAGCGGAAGCGCTCGGCGTCTGCCGCCGGCACCCGCGGGCGGTCGGCGTCGGAGAGACGGGCGCGGCTGGCGGAGATGCGGATGGCCGGCGCCGCCGGCGGGGTGGGCGGCGCGGCGAACGACACCTCGACCAGGGGGGTGCCGTCCACGGTGCAGTAGCGCGCGGGTGCTGCGAAATGTTTCTGGCACCGCGGGCAGCGGCGATTCTTCAATCGCGGAACCGGTTCCGGCCTTCCGTCTTGGCGCGATAGAGGTGGGTGTCGGCGAGCCGGAGCAGTGACTCGCCGTCGGTGACCCGCTCGTCCGGATAGGACGCAAGGCCGATGCTGATCGTTACACGGACCGGCCGCCCGGACTCCCCAAAGTCGTGGTCCGCCACGCGCCGGAGCACGCGCTCGGCGAAGCTGCGGCTCTCGGCGAGCGTCGTCTCCGGGAGGAGCACGACGAACTCCTCGCCGCCGTAGCGCGCCACGGCGTCGGGAGAGCGCTGCTCGCGCTTGAGCAGTGCCGCGATCTGGCGGAGGATCTGGTCCCCCACGAGATGGCCGTGCGTGTCGTTGATCTGCTTGAAATTGTCGATGTCGATCATCATGCAGGTGAGGAGCGACGCATAGCGCGCGGCGCGATCCATCTCCTGCTCGAGCTTCTCGGCGAGCGCCCGGCGGTTGAGCGTGCCGGTGAGCGGATCGGTTGAGGCGAGATGCTTGAGCTGCTCCTGGTCCGACACCGCATGCTCCAGCTCGTACGCGCGCTCGAGCGAGCGCACCGCCGCCGTGATCACCTGGTCGGCGAACTGGACGTCCTGCTGGTTGAGCGGGAGGTCGTCGTCGGTGGTGCGGAGGAAGAAGACGCCGGCCGGCTCGTCGCGGAGGCTGAAGCGCATCGCGATGGCGGAGCGGCAGGGAATGGCGCGTCCCTCCGATTCCCACTGGGACCGGATCGCCTGGTACAGCGGATCGGTGGCCACATCCTGCGCGAGCACCAGCTCGCCGCTGTCGAGCGCGTGGCGCACCTCGGGATAGCGGCGGAGGTCGATCCGCAGGTTCCGGAGCGTCGGATTCTCGTACGCCGCGACGACTGTGCCCTCGACGGCGCCCTGCTCCGCGAGGATGATCGAGCAGCGCGAGATCCGGAGCCCCTGCGCCACCCGCCGCACCAGCACCTGGAAGATCTCGTCCGGCTTGAGCGAGCTCGCCACCTCGTTCAGGATCTCGACCATCTCCGAGCGCGAGCGGGCCTCGGTGCGCGCCTGGTTGAGCTCCCGGCCGACGCGGAGATGCGCCTTGACGCGCGCGAGCAGCTCGCGCACGCGGAACGGCTTGGCGATGAAGTCGCTCGCGCCGAGTCCGAGGGAGCGGACCGTCGCTTCCTCGGGGGGCATGCTCGAGATCATGAGGACCGGGAGGTCCTGGTACTTCGGATCGGTCTTGACGCGGTGGAGGAGCTGCAGCCCGTCCACCTTCGGCATCATGATGTCGAGGAGGAGCAGATCGAACTGGTCGGCGGCGAGATGCTCGAAGAGGTGCTCGCCGCCGGGAATGGCGACGACATCGTACCCGTTCTCCTTGAGGATCCAGGAGAGGGTACGGGAGAGCGCCTGGTCGTCATCGGCGACGAGGATCTTGGGAGCAAGCGCCATTCAGTGCACCAGGCGTTCGAAGATTTCTGGGTCGACGTTGCCGCCGCTCGCGATGGCGACGACCGTGCCGGGAGACCGGATGCGGCCCGCGAGCAGCGCCGCCGTGGCCGCGGCGCCCGACGGCTCGATGCGCTCGCCGGCCGCATGATGAAGGTAGCGTACCGCGGCGGCGATCTCCTCATCGGAGACCTGCACGGCTTCCGTCACGATGCCGCGCAGGACCTCGAAGGGGAGCGTGCCGATCGCGGGCGGAAGGAGCCCATCGGCGATGCTCTGCGGATCCTCCAGGCGCACCGGCTTTCCCGCCTCCAGCGCCCGCGCGAGCTTCGGCGCGCCGGTCGGCTCGACGGCGACGACCCGCACCGACGGCGAGAAGTGCCGCACCGCGGACGCGATGCCGGCGATGAGGCCGCCACCGCCGACCGGCACCACGATCGTGGTCACGCCCGCGAGATCCTCGAGGATCTCGAGCCCGCAGGTAGCCTGGCCCGCGATCACGTCCGCGTGCTCGTACGGCGGGATGGAGACGAGCCCGCGCTCTGCTGCGATCGCCTCGCACCGGGCGACGCGCTCCGAGCGGTGCTCGACGATCGCAATCTCGCCGCCGTACCGCCGGACTCCCTCCTGCTTGACGCGCGGCGCGTCGGCCGGCATGACGATGACGGCGGGAATGCCGAAGTGCTTCGCGGCAAAGGCGACGGCCTGCCCGTGATTGCCGCTCGAGTGGGTGATGACGCCGCGCGCGCGATCGGCGTCGGAGAGCCGCCGCACCGCGGTGAAGGCACCGCGGATCTTGAACGCGCCTATCGGCTGGCGGTTCTCCGCCTTGAGCCAGGCGCTCCCGCCCAGGTCGGGCAGCGGGAGGAGCGGCGTGCGCTCGGCCACGCCGGCGAGCGCTCCGGCGGCTTCGCGGATCGAGTCCGCGGAGACCGCGCCGCTCATTCGGCCGCGACGGGGGGAGCGGCGTCGCCGGCGCCTTCCTCCTGCCCGCTCTCGTCCTCCTTCACCACACGGGCCACGCCCTGGAGCCGGTCGCCCTCGTCGAGGTTCATGACGCGCACGCCCTGCGTGTTGCGCCCGATGACGCGGATCCCGTCCACCGGCACGCGGATGATGACGCCGTTGTGCGTGATCATCATCAGCTCGTCGTCCGGGATCACTTCCTTGAGCGCCATGATGCAGCCGGTCTTGTCGGTGACCTTGAAGGTGATGATCCCCTTCCCGCCCCGCTTCTGCACCCGGTACTCGGTGAGCTCGGATCGCTTGCCGTACCCCTTCTCGCTCACGACGAGGAGCGTCGCGTCGCGGCGGATCACGACCATGCCGATCACGCGGTCGTCGTCGCTCAGCTCGATGCCCTTGACGCCCGTCGTGGCGCGGCCCATCTCGCGCACGTCGGACTGGTGGAAGCGGATGCTCATCCCCTCGCGCGTGGCGAGGACGATGTCGCAGCTCGCGTCGCAGACCTGCACGTCGATCAGCTCGTCGCCATCCTCGATGTTGAGCGCGCGGATGCCGTTGCTCCGGACGTGGCTGTACTCGGAAAGCTTCGTCTTCTTCACGGTGCCCTGGCGGGTGGCGAAGATCAGCGACTTGTCCTCACTGAATTCGCGCACCGGCACGAGCGCCGCGATGTGCTCGTTGGGCCGCACCGCGATGCAGTTGACCACCGGCTTCCCGCGCGCCGCGCGGCTCGCCTGCGGGATCTCGTGCACCTTGAGCCAGTACACCTGCCCCTGATTGGTGAAGAACATCAGGTAGTCGTGCGTGCTGGCGATGAAGAGGTGCTCGACCCAGTCGTCCGCCTTGAGGTCGGCGCCGGTGAGCCCGCGGCCGCCGCGCCGCTGCCGGCGGTAGGCGGACACGGGAATGCGCTTGATGTAGCCGGTGTGGGAGATGGTGATGACCATGTCCTCTTCGGCGATCAGGTCCTCGACGGTGAACTCGCCCTGATCCGAGAGGATCTCCGTCCGGCGCGCATCGCCGAAGCGCTCGGCGACCTCGGCCGTCTCCTCCTTGAGGATCCCCGCCCGCTTCTCCTTCGAGGCGAGAATGCTCTTGAGCTCCGCGATCGTGGCGCGCACCTCGGCGAGCTCGGCCTCGAGCTTCTCGATCTCGAGCCCGGTGAGCTTGGCGAGCCGCATGTTGAGGATCGCGTCGGTCTGCTTCTCGGAGAGCTTGAAGCGCTTGCGGAGGCGCGCATCGGCCTCTTCGGTCGTCTCCGAGCCGCGGATGATCTTGATCACCTCGTCGATGTTGTCGACGGCGATCTTGAGGCCCTCGAGGATGTGCTCCCGGGCCTCGGCCGCCTCGAGGTCGAACTGCGTCCGGCGCACGATGATCTCGTGCCGGTGCGCGATGTAGCGCTCGAGCAGCTCCTTCAGGGGCATGACCTTCGGCGCGCCGTTCACGAGCGCGAGCATGATCACGCCGAAGGTGGACTGCATCGTGGTGTGCTTGTAGAGCTGGTTCAGCACCACGTTGGGGATCGCGTCGCGCTTGAGCTGCACCACGATCCGCATCCCGTCCTTGTCCGACTCGTCGTTCACGTCCGAGATGCCCTCGATCTTCTTCTCGGTGGCGAGCTCGGCGATGGAGCGGACGAGATTCTCCTTGTTGACCTGGTAGGGGATCTCGGTGATGACGATCTGCGACTTGCCGCTCGACTCCTTCTCCTCGATCTGCGCCCGCGCGCGCATGACCACGCGGCCACGGCCCGTCTCGTAGGCGTCCTTGATCCCCTCGCGTCCGTAGATGTAGCCGCCCGTGGGGAAGTCGGGGCCCTTGATGACCTTTCTCAGGTCGGCGATCGTGGCCTCGGGATTGTCCACGAGGAGCTCGATGGCCTTGGCCACCTCGCGCAGGTTGTGCGGCGGGATGTTCGTGGCCATGCCGACCGCGATGCCGCTCGAGCCGTTGACGAGGAGGTTGGGCAGCTTCGACGGAAGGACGGTCGGCTCCTGGAGCCGGTCGTCGTAGTTCGGCTGGAAATCGACGGTGTTCTTGTCGATGTCCTCCAGCATCGTCATGGCGATGCGGGTGAGGCGGGCCTCCGTGTAGCGGTATGCCGCCGCCGGATCGCCATCCACGGAGCCGAAGTTCCCCTGGCCGTCGATCAGCGGATAGCGCAGCGAGAAGTCCTGTACCATGCGGACGAGGGCGTCGTAGACCGAGCCGTCTCCGTGCGGATGGTACTTGCCGAGCACGTCTCCGACGACCGTGGCGGATTTCTTGTACCCCCGCCCGGGGACGAGGCCGAGCTCGTTCATCGCGTAGAGGATGCGCCGGTGGACCGGCTTGAGCCCGTCCCGCACGTCCGGAAGCGCGCGCGAGACGATGACGCTCATCGAGTAGTTGATGAACGACTGCTGCATCTCCTCTTCGATGAGGCGGGGCAGGATCCGTTCGCGGGAATTCGGTGCGGTCATGGGGCGCTGGTGTAGGAGACGTGACGCTCGGCGAGGGTGCCGGCTCCGGGGGTACCGGACAAGGCCGAAAGATAACCGGCGGCGTGCCTCGGCGCAACGCCCGTGGGACCCGCCAACCCATTGTCACTTCGTGGCTTACAACTTGGCGCCGAGGCGGCGGGCGGCGGTTCGATTCAAGGGTGATCAAACGAAAAACACACGAAAACACGAAAGGACGAAAGGGGGCGGCTCGCAGGCGGAGTGCCCCGTTGCTGGCGCCATGATGTCGCGTTTGTGCTCCGTCGTTTCGTGTGCCGCTGTTTACCCTGCCCGGAATCGAGCGCCGCCAGACAGCTCGGATTTGCGCAACCGTATTTCCGGCCATAGGTTGGCACTTCCCTTCGAGACCCGGAACGCCATGAATCTTCGTTTTGCGGGTGCCGTGGCCCTGATTGCCCTGGCCTGCTCCTCCGGCAGCAAGTCGGAGACCCCCGAGAATGCTCCATCCGCCATGACCGACAGCAGCGCCTGGCGCACCCTGTTCGACGGCACTTCCACCGCCGCATGGCGGGGATACCAGATGGACTCGTTCCCATCGGGCTGGGCCGTCGAGGACGGATCGCTGGTCCGCACCACGGGCGGGGTCGACATCATCACCCGTGACCAGTTCAGCGACTTCGAGCTCGAGCTCGAATGGAAGGTCGGCCCCGCCGGCAACAGCGGGATCATGTACCGCGTCACCGAGGCCGACAGCTCTACCTACCGCACCGGTCCCGAGTACCAGATTCTGGACGACGCCGCGCACCCCGATGGAAAGAACCGGCTGACGTCGGCCGCCTCCGCCTACGGCCTCTACGCGGCACCCGCGGGCGTGGTCAAGCCGGCCGGCGAATGGAACACCACCCGCATCGTCGCCCGCGGCGCGCACGTCGAGCACTGGCTCAACGGGCAGAAGGTGGTGGAGTACGAGCTCTGGAGTCCCGACTGGGAGGCGAAGGTCAAGGCGAGCAAGTTCGTCGAGTGGCCGGGATACGGACGGTCCCCGCGCGGGCACATTGCGCTGCAGGACCATGGGGATCGGGTGGAGTTTCGGAGCATCCGGATCAGAGAGCTGTAGGTAGTCGAGGGACTCGAGGTGCGAGTCTCGGGTGAACGGGGTGCTTGGAAAGGCCCGATCCCGAGTCCAGTACCCCGCGTCCCTTCACCTTTTCTACGAGCCCCCACGTGACCAAGACGAAACTCTCCACCATGATGTTCCTCCAGTACTTCATCTGGGGCAGCTGGTTCGTCACGATGGGCACGTACCTGACGCAGACGCGCGGGTTCACTGAAGGCCAGGTAGGGCTGGCGTACGGGGCCACGGCGATCGCGGCGCTGGTCTCCCCCTTCTTCCTCGGCGTCATCGCCGACCGCTTCTTCGCCACCGAGAAGCTGCTCGCCGTCCTGCACCTCCTCGGCGGGGCCATCATCTGGTACCTGAGCACGCTGACGGAGTGGAGCGCCTTCTATCCGGTGCTCATCCTGTACGCGCTCTGCTACATGCCGACGCTCTCGCTCTCGAACGCCATCTCCTTTCATCACATCAGCGATCCCGCGCGGGAGTTTCCCGCCATCCGCGTGCTCGGCACCATCGGCTGGATCGTGGCGGGCATCCTCATCGGCAAGGTGCTGCAGGCGGACGCCCTGGCGACGCCGATGCGGGTAGCGGCGGTCGGGTCGGTTGCGCTCGGGCTCTTCTCGCTCGTGCTCCCGCATACGCCGCCGCGCGCCGCCGGTGCACCGTTCAGCGCCCGTGACGCGCTCGGGCTCGACGCGCTCGGGCTGCTGAAGGACCGGTCGTTCGCCGTTTTCGTGCTTGGCTCGTTCCTCCTCTGCATCCCGCTCCAATTCTACTACACCTTCGCCAATCTCTTCCTCAACGAGATCGGCGCGCCCGACCCGGCGTTCATCCAGACGTTCGGACAGATGTCGGAGATCGGGTTCATGCTCCTCCTTCCGTTCTTCCTGAAGAAATGGGGCATCAAGACGATCATGCTGATCGGCATGCTCGCCTGGTCCCTCAGGTATTTCGCGTTCGGGGCGGGAGACGCGGGGAGCGGGATGTGGCTCATCTACATCGGGATCCTGCTGCACGGGATCTGTTACGACTTCTTCTTCGTGAGCGGGCAGATCTACACCGACCAGCAGGCCGGACCGAAGATCCGCGCGGCCGCACAGGGATTCATCAACTTCGTCACGAACGGCGTCGGCTACTTCATCGGCGCATTCGTCTCCGGCCGCGTCGCGGGTGCCCACCGCGTGGGCGAAGGCCACGACTGGACGGCCATCTGGCAGGTCCCGGCGATCGGAGCGCTCGTGATCCTCGTAATCTTCGCACTCCTTTTCCGGCCGCGGCGAAACGCTGGACCGGCGTGATTTTTTTGACGCGAAGGCGCGAAGGCGCGAAGGGTAAGGTCCCGCACGCCGTGCGACCTGGGAGTCCACAACCAATCAGTTCTTCGCGCCATCGCGGCTTCGTGCCTTCGCGTCGACAATGGACAACTTTCCTTCAGTTGAGGTGCCATGAGCGTATCGCGTCGTGACTTCGTGGGGTCTTCCGCTGCTGCTGCGGCGTTTACGATCGTGCCGCGGCATGTGCTCGGCGGGCCGGGCTTCGTGGCGCCGAGCGACAAGCTGAACATCGCGTGCATCGGCGTCGGCGGGATGGGGAAGAACGACGTGGACGGCGTGAGCGGCGAGAACATCTACGCCCTCTGCGACGTGGACCAGAAGGCGGCCGAGGAGAGCTACCGGAAGCATCCGAAGGCCAAGCGCTATACCGATTACCGCGAGATGCTGACCCGCGAAGCCGGGAACATCGACGCCGTCACGGTCTCGACGCCCGACCATTCCCACGCCGCCGCCGCGATGATGGCGCTCAAGGCGAACAAGCACACCTACTGCCAGAAGCCGCTCGCCCGCTCCCTGCACGAGGTGCGCGCCCTCGCCGCGCAGGCGCGGAAGACGAAGGTATCCACGCAGATGGGCAACCAGGGCCACACCTTCGACGGCACCAAGCAGCTCCGCGAGTACGTCGAGGCCGGCGCCATCGGCACCGTGCGCGAGGTGCACTACTGGACCAATCGCCCGATCTGGCCCCAGGGACTCGACCGGCCGACCGAGCTGCACACGCCCGCACCCACGCTCGACTGGAACCTCTGGCTCGGGCCTGCGGCGGATCGCCCCTATCATCCGGCCTACGCGCCGTTCCGCTGGCGTGGATGGTGGGATTTCGGCACCGGCGCGCTCGGCGACATGGCGTGCCACGGCATGGATGCCGCCTTCTGGATCCTCGACCTCGGCTATCCCGAGCGGATCATTCCCGAGTCCACCGCCCTGTACACGGAGTCTGCACCCAAGGCGTCGCGCGTCGAGTATCACTTCGCGGCGAAAGGCTCGCGCCCGGCCGTGCGCGTCTACTGGCGCGACGGCGACATCCGCCCGCCGCGCCCGCTCATGCTCCCGGCGGAGATGCAATGGCCCACCGCGGACATCGGCGGTCAGCTCTGGGTGGGAGACGACGGAATGATCGTCGCGGGGATGTACGGCGAGAACCCGAAGCACCTCGACCCTGCGCGGGACGCGGAGCTCAAGGCAAACCCGCCGGCGGTGAAATACCCGCGGTCGGAAGGTGTCTATCAGGAATGGATCGATGCGTGCAAGGGCGGC
>DASTUP010000072.1:0-4511 GCA_035759585.1 Gemmatimonadales bacterium
GGTCCGCGAGATCGCGAGGAGCGCCTGCGAGTAGGTCACCGGCAGCGTCTCGTCCACCACCACTCCTTCGCCGCGCACCTCGAGCGCATCGAGGTCGAACCCGACGGCGCGGACGAGACCGTCGGGCGCGAGATAGACGAGGTGGCCGGTCTCCACATAATGCGGATCCGTGCCGGCGAGGCCGAGGTCCTTCACGGCGCGATCGCCGATGTCGTACGCCACGATCCGGCTGCTGTCGCCGCGCGTGATGCCGAAGAGGATCGTCCTGTCGCCCGGGAGCGCGTGCGGAAGCTGGAACGAGTCGCCCGAGTCGGCGGCGAGGACCGTCGTCGCCGCCTCTCCGGGCGTGCAGAGGTTGATCCCGCGGGGATCGGCGAACACGAGCGCGTCCCGGCCGAGCCAGGTGGGACGCACTAGCCCGCCGACCTCGCAGATCGGCTCGGCGGGGCCGCCGGCGAGCGGCACGCGCACCATGCGCGACCCGGTCCGGAAGGCGAGCCACCGCCCGTCGGGGGAGAAGACGGGGGCCGCGGCGTTCTCGCTCCCGGGCACGGGCGCCGACTCGAGTGCGTCCATGCGGCGGAGGTAGAGGCGGCGGAGCCCCAGCGTATCCCGGCCGTTGTAGGCGAGCACGGTGCCGTCGGGGGAGAGCGCCATGACCGAGAGGATGTCGTCCACGACCGCCGCGTTCGGCGGGAGGCTCACGAGGAACCGGTACACCGGCGGGACCGTGGTTTCACGCGGACGCGCCAGCGCGAAGCCGACGACGAGTGCCGTGACGAGCAGCGCCGCCCACGGGATGATCGAGGCGACGCGCATGCGCGGGCGGCGGACGGGCGCCGCACCGGCTGCGGTGACTGACCCGGCGGGCGCGTCGAGCGCGGCAGCGAACTCAGCGGCGCTCGCGAAGCGATCGGCGGGGATGCGCTCGAGCGCGCGGAGGATCGCGGCCTCCACCTCGGCGCTCACCGACGGACGCGTCGATCGGATCGGGCGCGGCGGCTCGGAGAGAACGCGGGCGACGACCGCCTGCACCGTCGGCCCGGTGAAGGGCGGCTCGCCCGTGAGCATCTCGTAGGTGACGGCGCCGAGCGCGTAGATGTCGCTCCGGGCGGTGATGGCGCGCTCGCCCATCGCCTGCTCGGGGCTCATGTAACTCGGCGTGCCGAGCGAGAGGCCGGTCTGCGTCATGCGCTCGCCGCCCGCCTGCTCGACCGCGAGCGCGATGCCGAAGTCGGTGACGAGCGCGCTCCCCTCGGCGAGGAGGATGTTCTCGGGCTTGATGTCGCGGTGAACGATGCCGTGGCGGTGCGCGTAGTCGAGCGCGGCGGCAACCTCGCCGGCAATCCGGAGCGCCTCCTTCACCGCCAGCTGCCCTTCCCGCTCGAGCCGCTCCCGGAGCGACTGGCCGGGGACGTAGGGCATGACGTAATAGGGACGCCCGGCGAGCTCGCCGTCGTCCGGGCCGAAGACGCCGGAGTCGATGAGGCCGACGATGTGCGGATGCTGGAGCGTGGCGATGACGCGGATCTCGCGGAGGAACCGCTCGGTACCGAGCAAAACTGCGAGCTCGGGGTGGAGCACCTTGATGGCCACCTGGCGGTCGTGCTTCCGGTCGCGCGCGAGGTAGACCGTGGCCATGCCGCCGCGGCCGAGCTCGCGGTCGAGGAGGTAGGGGGCTGTCGTCATCGCGTCATGCCGACGCGGCGAGAGCTTCCTGGGGCACCGGCCCGCCTGGGTTGGGGTACGACGTAAGACGTAATCTGAGGGCCGGAATTGGATCGCGCTACGTATTGAGCCGGGTCGTCCGATTCTTTCAGTTCTGCTCAGTCGGGACGGGGAAAGAGCAGCTCGTTGCCGTCGGGGTCGTCGACCTGGAGCGTGTCGTAGCCCCACCATGTCTCCCTTGTGGGGACCGAGCGTGCCGCGAACTCGTCGCGCAGCGCGGCGAGTGCTTCCGCGGTCAGCTCGATGAAGAGGCGTCCCCGATCCCGCCGGGTCGCGTCCTCGCAGAGGATGATCTCGCATTCGCCGTGAGCGACCTGGCAGACGGTTCCTGCGCCGTCGTCACTGTGCCAGACTTTCTCGAAGCCGAGCATCTCGACGTAGAAGCGCGCCGCGCGATTCACGTCGGCCACGAAGAAGACTGGTCGGGTGTACCACCGCTCACCCACCGGACGGCCTTCCGCCGAAGGCGATGACGTTGCCGTCGGGATCCTCGAGATAGAAATCCTCGGTACCCCATGCGGTCGCGGCCAGGGGCCGCAGAATGGCCGCGCCGCTTGCGACGCACTCCGCGTAGAACGCCTCGATCCCGTCCACGCCGGCCGCTGCATCGAGGTGCTCCTGCTCGCGCCGGTGCCGCCCTTTGGCGTGGCTCATCGGCGGCTTCTTGAGATGCAGCTCGAGCCCGTCCCGGATCCCGATCGCGTAGAACCCGCCCCACGGCTCACCGAATTCGAAGCCGAGACGGCGGTAGAAGTCGATCGACCGCTCGAGATCGGAGACGAGCAGCTGCGGAGCGAGAGAGGTGAGACGCGCTCTGGTGCGAGAGGCGGTCATCGAGGATCTCCTCCAGAATGGTGCGCGGCGAGTCGCGCGCTTCGGGTCAGCTGCCTTCCCCAAGTCGTTCCGCCTCAGTCTCCGGACTTCCAGAATCGCCGATCTCGTGCGACGCGGCAGGTGAACCCCCGGCCTGGGCGAGGGATCGCCCGACGGCGTCCACCATGCCGCTGATCCGCTCGCGAGCCCGCCTCGTCGAGGAGGTCCAGTAGAGGCGGCCGAGGGCGAGGATGCCGCCCATGCCGCACACGCCCGCAGCCGCGCCGAGCTCCAGGCCGACCTGGCTCGCGACGACGAAGCCTGCAGTCGTCGCGCCGACGAGCCCGACCGCGGCCACCGCCTGAATCGAAGCCATCGTGTCGCGCCGATCGAGCCGGACGGCGACCGACGTGCCGCACTCCTCGGGCTGTGCGGTGACACTGAACGGCTCTCCTTCATCCTGTGCATGCCATACCATGCCGATGGCGCTCGAGTGTCCGGTGCCGGGCTGGCCGGCGCTGAGCTGAACCGCGGACAGAAGCCGCGCCGCTCCCGCTTCGTCCAGAGCCACAGGAACGTGGATCTCACCGTCGTGACGTACTGGTCCGCCCAACAACCGCTCGAAGGGCGACGCAGTGGAGCTTGCGGGAAGGAGCCGGGCCGCCCGTTCCACGAGGGCGGGGTCGATGCCGACTTCGGAAGCGGCCGCTTTCATCTCGGCGAGCGTCAGACCGTCCGATGCAGGGCGAGGCGCCTCGGAACGGTTCTCGAGCTCCGCGGCCTTGCGCAGGATGAGGGCGAACTCTGCCTCGCTGTAGACCCGCCGATGATCAGTGATGAGGGGCCTCGCCTTCACGGGCTCACGGTACCTAGTCAACGCGACACCCTCCTCCACGCCACCTGCGGCACCGTCGAATCCGCGACGGTGATCATCTCGGTCCCGGTGAGCGCGAGCAGCCGGGGCAAGGCCGTATCCCTCGACGTGACCCGGTTGGCCGAGAGGTCGAGGAGGAGGGTGGAAACGATCTCGTACTCCCTCCCCGCGGCGCGGGCTTCGCGGGTGATGAGGCCGTATTGCAGGAGGACCTCGGTGTCGCCCACGGGCAGGAGCGCGAGCAGGATGTGGCTGCCCGAATCGATGTTCGCCGAGTAGCCCCCATCGGGAAATGCCTCGACCTGCGAGGTGCGGAGGTCCGAGACCGTGAGGAGCTTCTTCGTGTTGCCGTCGAGGTCGAAGATGCGGAAGTCCGGCACGAAGCCCCTCGATGCGAAGACGATCTCCTGGCGGCGGGGGTTGCACCAGAGGAGGGCCTGGCCGGCCATGATGTTGAGGATCGGGAGCTCCGACTCGTAGACCCGGCCGAAGCCCCTGAGGTGGGTGCCGTCGTCGCGATAGACCTGCACGAGAGAGGAGTCCGATTCCCCAGCCGCCTGTGTCACGATGAGCGAGTCCATCGTGCACATGGCGAGCGGCGACGCCGAGAGGGCGAGGACCGTGTCGAGCTCGAAGCGGTCCCCCTGCCACTCGAAGCGGTGGATGCGGCGCAGCATGTCGCTCACGAGCAGGCGCTGCCGGTCGTCTATGGCAATCGCCCGCGGATGGTGAAAGTCACCGGGCCCCTGCCCTGCCTGGCCCACGTTCGCGACGTGGGCACCATCGCGGTCTACGACCCGCACGACGCTGTTGGCGGCGTCGAGGACGTACCGCCGTCCCAGGGAGTCGGTCGCGAAGTCGTCGATGCCGCCCAGCACCTCGTGCTCTCGGCCCTCGAGCTTGCCGTAGACCGTCTCCGGCGCCGACCGCGGCCCGGCCACGAGCGCGCGAAGGCCGGCCGGCTCGATGGGGCCGCCGATCGCGAAGCTTCCCGCGGGCTCGATCTCGCGCACGTAGTGGCGCGGGTCCGGGTGGAGCGTCGCGCCCGGCGTCGATGCCTCCCGCGACTCGGCGCCGCGCTGGCAGCCGAGGAGCA
>DASTUP010000073.1:0-7810 GCA_035759585.1 Gemmatimonadales bacterium
GTCCCCGCAGTCCCCTGCGGGGACGCCTGCCTGATCACGCTGAACGCCACGGCGATCACCCATCACCCCACCACCCACCTCCCGATGACGCCGAACGCACTGAGCAGCCCCACCGCCGTCAGAACCACTATCGCCCCTACCGCACTCCCGATCCACCACGTCCGCCGAGGCGACTCGCGCAACGCACCTGCCCAGGCGATGGCGCCCCAGAGCGCCCCTTCGACCAGGAACCACGGCTCGTTGAAGAACAGCGCCTGCAGGTCCGCCGCCCTCTCGTCGATGCTCCGCCAGAACGGATACTCGATCGTCAGCACCCCGGCGAGGCTCGCGAGCCGCTGCGGAATGCCGATCAGCGCGTGCGTCGAGCAGCCGACGGCAATGATCCAGGCAATTGCGAGGAGGAACGGCTGCGCGCGGCGGTAGCGCCACGCGCGGAGGAAGAGCAGGGGAAGCAGCGCCGCCGCGAAGAGCAGCACGCCGGCGATGGCGTTGATGCGGACCCAGTCGTCGTGCGAGTGCGGGGTGCCGAGCTTGCCGATGGTGCCGCCGAGGGCGTAGTACCACCGGTAGACGCCGTAGGCGAACGCCCAGAAGGCGGCGAGCCGGCTCGTCCGGGCGAGATCGCGCCCGCTCGCCCGGCTCCCTTTCCCCGTACTCCGCCGTAGATTATTCACCTTCTCTCATCATCGTTCCACCTCTCACACCCACTCCGCCGCTCGCGGCGCGAGGCCTTGCGCAGCGAGGAGACTACGGATGCGATTCGCGGGTCTCCTCGCACGTGCCGCTTCAGCGCTCGTCCCAGGCGTGCTGTTCGCGTGCGGGGGAGAGCCGACCGGGCCCGACGAGACGGCCGCGAGCTCGATCGCCATCATGGACGCACCGCCCGCCTCCGCCCGGAGCGGCGTGCCCTTCGACGCCGCACCGAAGGTCCGGCTCGCCGACGTGAACGGCGCCGCCGTCCGGGCGGCCGGCGTCGAGATCACCGCCAGCGTCGACGGCGGCACGATCGCGGGAGCCGCCACGGCGACCACCGGTGCCGATGGTACCGCGCTGTTCACCGGCCTCGCGGTCACCAGCGCGGCCGGCACCCGCACGATTTCATTCAGCTCGCCCGGCCTCGCCACGGCCCACCACCAGCTCGTGATCACCGCCGGCCTCCCCGCCACGATCGCAGCGAGCTCCGCGTCCACGCAATCGGGACTCGCCGGGCGGGAAGTCGCCCTGCCTCCATCGGTCCTGGTGGCCGATGGCGCGGGGAATCCGGTCGCCGGGGCCCTGGTGGCCTTCGCCATCACCGCTGGGAATGGTACTCTCACCTCCGCGAGCGTCGCGACCAGCGCCGCAGGGATCGCCACCGTCGGATCGTGGACGCTCGGCGTGTCGCCCGGAGCGAATACGGTGCGGGCGACGCTGCAGGGACTGGCGGGGGCCGGCGTGACGTTCCAGGCCTTCGGCACGCTGCAGGCGCCGGCCCGGGTCCTGATCCATGAAGGTGCAACGCAGACGGCGGACCTGAATGCGGCGGTTCTGATCCGTCCGGCGGTTCAGGTGGTCGATGCGGAGGGAGTGGGCGTTGCGGGC
This sequence comes from Gemmatimonadales bacterium, assembly GCA_035759585.1. Lineage (GTDB taxonomy): Bacteria > Gemmatimonadota > Gemmatimonadetes > Gemmatimonadales > GWC2-71-9 > CAMLLJ01. The sequence continues at coordinate 1,582 of DASTUP010000073.1, forward strand.
GCGGCGGTCTCGTTCGAGATCGTCGAGGGAAGCGGCTCGGTCGCGGGCCAGGTGCAGGTGACCGACCCGCAGGGAATCGCGCGGGTAGGGTCGTGGACGATCGGCGGCATGGTCGCGCTGTACCGGATGCATGCGATCGTGCCCGGCGTCGAGGGCAGTCCGGCAGTCTTCGAGGCGATCGGTCGAGGCATCGGCAATTTCAGCCACCACGCGGGACAGGCGCAGGCGGGAACCGCCGGAAGTCCCGTCGCCGTCCGGCCCGCGGCGCGGATCCTCGACCGGTTCGGTGCGCCGGTCGCCGGCGTGACGGTGACGTTCCGGGTCGCGTCGGGCGGCGGCTCGGTCAGCGGTGCCGCTCAGGTCACCGATGCCAGCGGTGTCGCGACCGTCGGCGCCTGGACGCTCGGCGCGACGCTCGGCCAGCAGCTGCTCCACGCCGAGGCGGACGATGTCGGTGCGAGCCCGCTCGCATTCTCGGCCGATGCGCAGCCTCCGGCGCCGACGTCGCGCATGTCCGCGCACGCGGGGATGGGGCAGAGTGCGCGGATCAACACGGCGGTACCCGAAGCTCCCGCCGTCATCATCCTCGCCGCGGACGGCACGCCGGTGGCCAATCATCCCGTGACGTTCACCGCCGAGGGCGGAACCATCACGAACTCGAGCACGGTTACCGACGCGAACGGCGTCGCCTCTGCGGGGACGTGGACGCTGTCGGAGCACGTGGGCACGCACGACGTGGTCGCCACCGCGAGCAACGTGCTCGGCACGCCGATCCGGTTCCAGGCGGTCGCGACTCCGGGCCCGCCTGCGCGCGTCTACTTCGGCGGCAGCGCGGACGTCTTCAACTCCGTCGTCGGCGCGGCGACCCAGTTCATCCCGACCGCATTCGTGGTGGACGAGGGGGAGAATCCGCTGAGCGGCGTCACGGTCACGTTCAGCGTAACTGCGGGAAGCGTGAGCGGCAACGTCAAGCAGACGACGGCCGACGGGTGGGCGGAACCGGACAGCTGGGTGCTCGGCACGGTGGCCGGGATCCAGCAGCTGACGGCGACCGTGGCCGGGCTGCCGCCAGCGACACGGGCCATCAACGCCACGGCGGGACCGCCGGCCTCGATCGCGATCGCGGGCGGCGACGGACAGACCGCCGGCGTCCGGCGCATGCTGCCGAGCGATCTCGTCGTGCGATATGAGGATCAGTACGGGAATCCGGTGCGCGGTCTGGACGTCGTGGTCTCGCTCCCCGGCGGAGGCGAGGTGAGCGGGATGCAGGTGTCGGGGGCCGATGGGCTCGCGCGATTCCGCGTGCGGCTCGGCTCGACTCCCGGCCCGCAGAGCATCATCGCGACCCACTCGGGCGTGCCGGGCAGCGCCACGTTCGCGGCCACCGCGACTCCGGTGAACAGCCAGTACGCCATCGAGCTGCGCTACCTGTCCGGCATCTCCGCTTCGCAGCAGGCGCAATTCGCCGCGGCCGTGGCGCGGTGGTCCGACATCATTCTGGGTGACGTGCCGGAGCTCCAGGTCACGCTCGGCGCCGGACTCTGCTTCGACAACCAGCCGGCGCTCGACGAAGTCATCGACGACATGGTCATCTTCATCGACGTCCGTCCCATCGATGGCGTGGGCCAGGTCCTCGGCGCGGCGGGTCCGTGCATCATCCGGGCGAGCAGCAGCCTGCCGGCCGTCGGCCTCATCCTGCTCGATGCCGCGGACGTGGCCAGCCTGGAGAGCAACGGCCGGCTGCAGGACGTGATCCTGCACGAGATGGCCCACACGCTCGGCTTCGGCTCCGAGATCTGGAGCCGGCTCGGCCTGCTCACCGGCGCCGGAACGGCCAATCCGATATTTACGGGAGCGTTCGCGGTCTCGGCCTATCATTCCATAGGTGGCGCGGGGACGGTTCCAGTCGAGAATACCGGCGGCGGCGGAACGGCGGACTCGCACTGGCGGGAGACGGTGTTCAGCAGTGAGCTGATGACCGGGTTCCTCAACATCGGGTCCAATCCGCTCACCGTGGTCACGATCGGCTCGCTGCAGGACCTCGGGTACGACGTCGACTACGGCACCGCGGAGACTTTCGGCTTCGGACCCAGCTTCAGGCGCGATGTGCCGGAGACCGTCCGCCAGCTCCGCGAGGTGCCGCTGGGCAGACCCGTGATCGTGGTGCGGCAGGATGGGACGGTGGTGTCGGGCGCGAAGAGATGACACCGGACGCTCCCGTGCCCCGTCCGCCGCAGCCCGCCTCCTACACCGCCGGCGCCAAGCCGCCGCCGCTCTGGTCGCGTCCGGATCCTGCACTGGCCGCCGCCGGCGTCGAGGGGGAGCTCGTCGTCGCGCGGGTGCGCGCGTTCGCGATGGTGCTGCTGCTCATCGCGCCGACGTGGAACATCCTCGACGCGCCGGACGACCCGGTGCACCGCGCCGGCTTCAGCGTGACCCTCGTCGCCGCGCTCGTGTCGTGGTGGATCTTCTGGAGACTCCGCCGCCGGCGGTGGCGGCCGTGGATCGGGTTCGCGTCGAGCGCGTTCGACGTGTCGATGGTGAGCATCGCGCTCGCGAGCTTCCTCATCGTCGGCTCGCCGATGGTGGCGCTCAACTCGAAGGTCACCTTCGAGATGTACTTCCTGGCGATCACGGCGACGAGCCTCAGGTACGACGCGCGCGTCTGCATCACCTCCGGGCTCCTCGCCCTCACGCAGTACGGCGGGCTCTGGGCCTTCGCGCGGAGCCGGTTCGACCTGTACGACGCGAAGTTCGTCGCCGACGCCGGGCCCTACCTGCCGGTGGACATCTGGACCCGGCTCATCCTCCTCGCGATCGCCACCGTGCTCGCCGTGACGCTCGTGCGCCGGGCGCAGCGGCTCCTCTACCTCGCGGCGCGTGACCGGCTCACCGGCCTCTTCAACCGCGGCCACTTCGACCGCGCGATCGCGACCGCCATGGAGATCGCCGCCCGCTCCGGCGAGCCGCTCTCGCTCGCGATCCTCGACATCGACCACTTCAAGCAGATCAACGACGAGCACGGCCACGTCTCCGGCGACCTCACGATCCGCGCCGTCGCGCGCCACCTCACGGCCGCCATGCGCCGCACCGACGTCATCGCCCGCTACGGCGGCGAGGAGTTCGTCGTGATCATGCCGGGCACGACGCCGGCCGTGGCCCTCGCGCGGATGGAAGCGCTGCGCCGCCTGCTCGCCACGACCCCGCTCAACCTCGGCAACGGCCACGTCGTCACCGTGAGCTTCAGCGCCGGCATCGCCGGCTCTCCCGACGACGCCGACCGGATGACGCCGGACGAGCTCGTCTCCCGCGCCGACCAGCGGCTCCTCGCCGCGAAGCGGGATGGGCGCGCGCGCTGCTACGGGCCGGCAGGAAGCACCGCGACAAGCTCGAGGTAGATCCGACCGGCCCGACCGATCCCCCCTGTCCGACCCCGCCCGGCACCCTTCTGGCAACCACCCCCCGATGTGACCAGCCGCCCGTCCCACCCGTCATTCTCCCAGGCCAGGTCACCCCTTTCGCGGATTGAGCACATGAACGACGAACGCGTCCAGCGGGCGCTCGACGGCGAGCTTCCCTTCGAGCTGCTCGACCAGGCAGAGGCCGAGCGCTATCACCAATACCGGCAGGCATTTGCGGCGGCGCTCCGGCCGCTCGGCAGGCTCCCGGAAGTCGATGTGACGCCCCGGGTCTTCGGTGCGCTCGGCGAGCGGCGGAGCGGGGAAGTGGCCCGGCCGCCCGTTCGCCGTCAGGGAATCGCTGCCAGGATGGCGGCCTGGGTCTGGACACCCCGCGCCTTTACCCTCCGCCCCGCCTTCGGGCTCGCGGCCGCCGCGCTCGCGTTCTTCGCGTGGACCACGCAATTCGCCAGCAGCGGCCCGGACGCCGGTGCTCCGGCGATCCAGCGCATGGTCGTCGAGTTCCGGCTCGCCGCGCCCGACGCCGGCTCCGTCTCCCTCGTCGGCGACTTCAATTCCTGGCAGCCCGTGCACCAGCTCCGGCAGGTCTCCGCCGGGGTCTGGTCGGTCAGCGTGACGCTCGAGCCGGGCGTCTACGACTACGGCTTCCTCGTCAACGGAAAGACGCTGCGGCTCGATCCCCTCGCGCCGCGCGTCTCCGACGGTTTCGGCGGCGAAAGCAGCCGCCTGGCGGTGCTCGCGCCCGAGGTGAGCCTGTGAGCGCCGCGATGGGATGCACCGGCGCCGCGCTGATCGCCGCCTTCGTCGCGCTCGCGCCGCGGGCCGAGGCGCAGGAGTGGCGGGCGACGGTGCAGGTGGGCCGCGTGACCTCCGAGGCCGCGGCACCCGGTGCGGCGGCGAACGCTTCGCTCGTCGTCGGGCTCGCGCGGCATGCGCGGCGCGACTGGCTCTCGCTTTCGAGCGCGCTCCCGGTGAACGGCGATCCGTTCTGGGCGAGCGCCGGCGCGGGGAAGCGGGTCGCGACGCCGGGCGCCGTCGGCCTGCTCGCCGATGTATCCGTGCACGGATTCGTGCAGCGCTTCACGACCACGACGCAGTCACCCGCGCCCTCTCCTTCTCCCCTGCCGATTCCCGGCTCCGAAACCGTGACGCGGAACGTGTCCGTGTCGGGCTGGGGCGCGGGCGCCGAGGGACTGGGCGGCATCCATGCGGGGCGAGGGGCGCTTCATATAGAGGTGCGCGGCGGCGCGACCGGGCAGCGGAGCGAGCTCGACGGCGCGAGCGTGACGCGCATCCTGCCGACCGCCGACGCTCGCTTCACGCTCGCCCGGCTTCCGGTCGTGCTCGGCGCCGAAACGCGCGCATGGTGGCACGAAGCGGAGCGCCATACATATGCCGGCGGCTCGCTCCGGCTCGTGGAAGGGCCGCTGCAGCTCTGGGGATCGGCGGGGCAGTGGCTCTCGGATGGAGTGCCGGACGTCGTCTGGGGCGCCGGCGCGCGCGTGGAGATCGGCCCGATGCTCGAGCTGCACGTGGCTGCGCGCGGCAACGGTTTCGATCCCGTCTACTCGTCGCGATCGGGACGGTCGGTGGCAGCCGGCATGAGCGTGCGCTTCGGCCGCGCGGCCGAGCTCCGCGCGCCGGTGCCGGCGAGTTACACGGGCGGCCGGGCGGAAGTGCGGATCCCGGCGCGCAGCGTGGAGGGGCAGCCGTCGATCGCCGGGGATTTCACCGGGTGGAAGGCAGTCGCCATGGTGCGCGAGGGCGGCCGCTGGGTCTGGCGCGGCGATCTCGCGCCGGGCACCTATCACTACGCGTTCGTCGCGGCCGACGGGACGTGGTTCGTTCCGGAATCGGTGCCGGGGCGGCGCGACGACGGGATGGGCGGCCACGTCGCCGTGCTGGTGGTGACGTCGTGAGCGCGCTCGCCTCGAGGACGGACGCGGAGCTGGTCGCCGAATCGCTCCGCGGCAGCCAGGACGCGTTCGCGATCCTGGTGCGCCGGCACCAGAACGCGCTCTACCGCTACGGCGTCGCCTTCGGCATCGACGGCGACACGGCGCTCGACCTGCTGCAGGACACCTTCGTCAAGGCGCACGACCGGCTCGCGCAGTGCCGCGACGCCGAGCGCTTCCGTCCCTGGCTCTTCCGCATCTACCGGAACGCGCTGCTCGACTGGCAGCGGGACATCCGGCGCGGCGAGGTGTCCGGCACCGACGTTCCCGAGCCGGCGGACCCCGCGGATTTCGGCGAGCAGCTCGCGCTGCGCGAAGCGATCGGGAGCGCGCTCGCGGCGCTGCCCGCGATCCTCCGCGAAGCGTTCCTGCTGCGCCACCAGCTTGGCCATTCCTACGAGGAGATCGCGGACGTGTCCGGTGTCACGGTGAGCGCCGCGAAGATGCGCGTCATGCGCGCGCGCGAGATCCTGCGTGATGCGCTCGCCCCCGATTACGCGATGTGACCGGCGGACCGCGCCACCCGTCAGTTGGGTGAAGGTCCCCGAACCCGAACCAGGAGATCATGCAATGCGCACTCGTATCCTTTCTCTCGTGACCCTGCTCGCCATCGCGCCGATGGCGGCGGAGGCCCAGGACTCGACGTCCACGTCCCCGTCTACGTCGACGGCGCGCGTCGAGGCGACGCTCAGCGCCGCGGCCGAAGCGGGCATCCCGGTGTCGCTGCTCGAGCGGAAGATCGCGGAGGGCCGCGCGAAGGGCGTGCCGATGGCGCGGATCGCCTCGGCGGTGGAGGCACGGCTCGCGGCGCTCACCAGCGCGCGCGATGCGCTCGTCGACGCAGGGATGACGAGC
>DASTUP010000074.1:0-11979 GCA_035759585.1 Gemmatimonadales bacterium
GGCGGGGCGCGTCGTGGGGCGAGTCGCCGGAATCGGAATGGGCCTGTGGGGCGCCGGGTTGCTGGCGGGCGCCGTGTAAGTCCGCTGCCGCGTCGCGCGAGCAGCGGGACGACGAGCTTCATTCCACCCCCATCTCCCGCAGCACCTCGCCAAGCTTCCGCATCTCCTCACCGTACGTCGCCCAGTCCTCCGAGCGCTGCGCGGCGCGCGCGCGCTCGTAATGCTCCAGCGCCCGCCGCCCGAGCTCACGGGTAGTCTCACTCGCGGTCGCAGCTCCCGCCGGCACACCTTCCGCCTCGTCCGCCGCTCCCGCCCGCGCCGCCTCCCCGAACAACGCCGCCAGCGCCGCATCGAGCGTCTCCGCCATTGCCACCTGCCCCTCGTGCGCCGCCACCACGCGCTTGAGCTCGGGAATCCGCCCGCCCTGTGCCCGCAGATAGAGCGGCTGCACGTAGATGAGCGAGCCGCCGATCGGGATCACCAGGAGCTCGCCGCGCAGGACCTCCGAGCCCCGCTGGTCCCAGAGGCTGATCTGCCGCGCGACTTCGGTGTCCTGGTTGATCCGGTTCACGATCTGGTTCGGGCCGAAGACGAGGCTCTGCCGCGGAAACTTGTAGACCGCGAGCCGCCCGTACTCCTCCCCGTCGTTCCGCGCGATCATCCACGCAGCAAGGTTGTCCTTCTGTCTCGGCGTGAACGGCCGCATCAGGATGAACTCCTCGTCCGGCTCGCCCGGCAGGCGCATCACCATGTGGCGGAGGAACGCCTCGCCGGTCGACTGCCGCTCGCCGCTCGGAAGCGCCGTCGAGCCGCCAGGGATCTGCCACTGGTCCTCGCGGTGATAGAACGTCTCCGGATTTCCCATGTGGTACGTGGCGTAGAGGCTCGTCTGCAGGCGGAAGAGGTCTTCGGGATAGCGGATGTGCGCGCGCAGGTCCCCCGGCATCGAGTCGAACGGCAGCATGACGCCGGGATAGATCGCGTCCATCGTGCGGATGATCGGGTCGCCCGGCTCCGTGATGAAGGCGCGGACCGTGCCGTCGTACGCGTCGATCGCCACCTTGGCGCTGTTCCGCATGTAGTTGACGCCGCCGACGGACTCCGAGTACGGATAGCGGCCCGACGCGGTGTAGGCGTCGAGCAGCCAGGTGAGCCGGCCGTTCTCGCGGATCACGAGGTACGGATCGCGGTCGAACAGCAGGAATGGAAGCGCCCGGTGAGCGCGCTCCCGCACGGCGCGGTGGTACAGGATGCGCGTACGCTCGTCCAGGTCGCTCGAGAGGAGGATGTTGAGCGATCCGAAACGGAACGCATAGAGGAGCCGCCGTCCGAACGACGCGACCGGCACGCCGCCGGCGCCGTCGTACGCGGAGTACGCGGCCGCATCCCCCTCGCCCGCCGGATAATCGAACTCCCGCTGCCCGCTCGGCGCCAGCACGAAGTCGTTCGAGCGCTCGCCGAAGTAGATCTGCGGGCGCGTGATCTCGAGGTCCACCGTCGAGACCGGCGGCAGGTCCTTGATGAACAGCACCGGCAGCCCCTCCGGCGTCACCTCATTGGACGGGCCGAGGGTCACGCCCATGCCGTGCGTGTACGTGAGGTGCTCGTTGATGAACCCGCGCGTGGGCAGCGCCTCGGTATTCAGCTCGCGCGCGGAGAGCATCACCTGGCGGAGGTCCCCGTCGAGGCGGTAGCGGTCGTCGTCCACTGCGATGAAGTCGTAGTAGGTGCGGATCGACTGAATCTGCCCGAACGTCTGCAGCAGCGGCTCGCGGTCCCAGAGGCGCACGTTGTCGATCGTCGCGCGGTTGTCGGCGATGATCTCCGGCGTGAGCGCCGCGTCGGGGGCGAGGTCGCGCGACTCGACGCTGTCGATGCCCCAGGCCGCGCGCGTCGCGGCGATGTGATGGATGATCTGCGGTGTCTCGCGGGCGAGCTCGTTCGGCTGCACCACGAGCCGCTGATAGAGACTCGGAACGATCCCCGACGCGATGGCGATCGCGACGTACACGAGCACGACGCGAATCGTCACCCGAACCAGCCGACCGCGGAAGCCGGCCCAGGCGATGAGCGCGGCCCCGATGAGTGCCGCGATGCTCAGGACGTGCAGCGCCGGGATCCGGATCTGCAGGTCGGTGTATGTGGCTCCGGCGAGCGGCGCGTGATCGCCGAAGAGGAGGCCGGGAATGCGGACGTAGTGAATGCGCAGCGCCGTCACGAGCAGCATCACCCCGGCGAGCAGCGCGAAGTGCGCCTGCGGCCGGGGACGGATCGAGAGACGGTTCGCGACGGCGCCGATCTCCGCGCGCACCAGGTAGATGGGAAGCGCGACGAGGAGCAGCGCGACGATGAGCATCGCGAAGGCAAAGCCGAGCGCCACCTCGATCGCCGGGAGACTGAAGACGTAGTAGCCGATGTCCCGCCCGAAGACGGGATCGATGCGGCCGAACGGCGTGCCGTGGATCGCCTGCAGCGCGGTGATCCACTCGCGCGTGACCGACAGCGCTGCCATGATCGCCAGGAACGCCGTCCAGGGCAGCGCGAGCCGCACGCTCTTCCGTTCCAGCATCGAGCGCAGCTCGTTCGAGATCCCGCCGATGCCGCCGACGTACCCGTGGATCGACTCGCGGTCGGGATCGACGCCGGCGAGCGCGAAGCGGGCGTTGCCGTAGAGGAAGAGGAACGCGACGATGCCGGCGAGGAGGCCGATCGCCCATTGCGCCGCGATCTTCGTGACGAAGATCCGCTCGAAGCCGATCTCGCGGAACCAGAGCCAGTCGGAGAGACGCAGGGCGAGGGCGGGGAGGAAGAGGAGGCCGACCACGAGGAGCAGCATGAGCCCGAAGAGGATGCGCCGGCGGCGGTTCCCACCGCGGCGTCCTGCTACCCGCTTCGATCGAAGGGGCCGGATGCCGGCTTCGCGGAGGTGGCGCACGAACGGATCCTCGTCCGGCGGCATCGGATTCGACACGGCTGGTCCTTGTGTGGGACCTTTGGAAGATAGCCGCGCCGCGCGGACCCCGGAGCAGGAGCACGCCGAGCGGCGAATTCATTCGCCGGCAGCGAACCCGCATTGCATCGACGAGACCCGATCGCGATCAGTAACGATGGCCCGGGTCGTAGACCCGGGCCGTGCCTGCCGGCCTCAACGCGCAGCCGCCAGCCCCTGCAGGGCTGGCGCAGCGAGCCGCATCGCACCCGCGATATCGGTAGACGAAGTAAGGAAGGCAATCTCCAGCATGCGCTCTCCCTTCATCATCGCGAGCTCGCCGTCGACGCCGATCGCGACTTCGTCCCATGGACCTTCGAGCGTGTCCGCCCCCTCTGCCTCACGGTCCATGATGCCGACCGCTCCGAGCCCACCACGGCCTCGCACGAATCGCATTTCGTCTGCGCCGCCTACGAAGTGCGGCGTGAGGACCAGCGCCCTGTGCCTGCCGGTGTAGTATGCGCAGCTCCCGCCACCCGGATGGGCGAGCGCGCGTCCTTCGGACGCGCGATAAGGCGCGACGACCAGTTTCCCGAGCACCGCCTCTGCGTCTTCTCGCGAGAGGACGCTGCAGGGGTCGCGCCCGGTCGGCGCTCCGGACGCTGCGTTGGGGTCCACGAACGGCAGATCCGGAATACGGTCGCGCACGCGCGTGGCGAGCACGGCCAGCACGGAGTCTTCCATTCCATGCGTCCCGCCCTCGATGACGACGAACACCGTGCCGGCGCGGCCCATGAAGTTCGGCTTGCCGGGGAGGGCGCGGCGGTAGTCCCAGCCGTCTCCCGCCTGCTGCGTCGCGAAGAGCGAATCGTCGCCGACCCACGATCCCATCGTCCCGAACGCGAGCTCGGCCGCCCTTTCCTCGGCGCCGCTGCCGACACTCACCTGGATGAACACCCCGCCGGTGTCCACCGGCTCGGGCGGGAGGTCGGATTTCATGCCCACGCGCTCGAGCGCCGCGCGCATCTCGTCCGCCTTTGCGCGCCGCGCGATCGTGATCGAATCCACGGGAAGCGGATAGAAGCAGCCTCCACGCTCCGCGCGCGGCGGTCCATTCAGCTTGCCGACCACGGCTTCGACCTCGGTGCCCGGGATCCACTCGCATGGCGATGCCGGGACGGTCGCGGACTTCTCCGGGAGCCCGCTGACCTTCCCCGCCGATGCTCCCGGCGAGTCCACGATCGGCGTCCCCGCCTCCGTGTCGGCCTTCTCGCCGCCGCAGGCAGGAAGCAGCACGACTGCCACGGCGGCGACCCATCGCACCATGCGAGGCGACATGTGATTACTCCTCGCCCCCGCGCTTTGCAGCCATTCGTCCGAGCACGAGCTCCGCGATTCGCATCGCTCCGGCGGCATCGGCAGATGACATCAGATAACGGACGCCCAGCACTCGCCCTCCCTTGCGCACCAGCAGCTCTCCTGCGAGATCCACGACCGCTTCGTCCCACCTGCCCTCGAGCGTATCGCCCTCGATGCCGGGAAGGTCGGCGACCTGCTTCACCATTCCGCCCACCATGCGCGCCGCGCTGAGCTCGACGCCGCCGTAGTTCCAGACGGGCGTGAGCACCAGCACGCGGTGGCCCGACGTGAGATAGGCACAGCTCTTCCCGGATGGGTCCGCGAGCGGCGTGCGCTCGCGCGTGCGGTACGGATCGGCGACGAGCTCGCCGAGCTCGGCCTCCGCCTCGCCGCGCGCGAGCACGCTGCAGGGGTTCGGCCCTGGCGGCGTCCGCCCGGAGCGATCGGCGGCCGGATGCATCATCGGACCCTCGGGAATCCGGTCGCGCACCCGGCTCGCGATGGCGATGACGGTGTCGCGCGGAAGGTCGAGCTGCCGGACCTTCACCGAGACGCGCACGTGGCCGGCGCGGCCGTTGAAGACGGCTCCGCTGCGCGACGCGCCGATCTCGTCCCATCCCGGCGGGGTGCCCTCCGGCCTTTCCTCCGACGCCATTCCCTCGCCGCGCACGTCCGCTTCGGCATAGATCCCCGCGCGCGTCGGGTGGTACATGGCGATCGCACGCTCGTCCATCCCCGACGCGCGGGCGCGCTCGGCACCTTCGCGCAGCTGCTTCCACTCGGCCGTCGTGGTGTCCACCACCACGTGATACCAGCAGCCGCGATCCTCGGGCGTCGGCTCTCCGTCGAGCGGACCGGCGATGCGCTCGATCTCCGCGCGCGGAATCAGGTCGCAGCTCGCTGGACCGACACTCGCACGGATCGAGTCCGGGCGCGTCTCCCCGGCCTGCTGCACGGTCTGGGTATCGGGCGCGGTATCGCCCCGGCGTTCAGAGCCGCCTCCGCTGGATCCGGCATCGGCATCGCAGCCGATCGCAGCGGCCGAGATGACGACGAGCAGAAACGAGTGTCTCATCCCGCTGCCTTTCCGCCCGCGCAGTCGCGCACGAGCTCCACCCGCCGGTTGCGCGCGCGACCTTCGATCGTCGCATTCGGCTCTCTCGGCCGCGCCGCCCCGAGACCCGCGACCCTGAGCCGAACGGCACTCACCTGGTGCCGCTCGATGAGCCGCGCCCGCACCGCTGCGACGCGCCGCTCCGACAGCGCCTTGTTGGCCGCCGCCGAGCCGATGCTGTCGGTGTGGCCCTCGAGCGTCGCGGTCCAGTCGGGATGGCGCTGGAGAATGCCCGCGATCGCTGCGATCGCGCGGTCCGATCCGGGTGCGATGTGCGCGCTGTTGAAAGCGAAGTAGATCCCCGGCAGCTCGGCGCGGCAGGCGGAGGTGAGCTCGCGCTCGAGCGCGGCAGCGTCGGATGGAAGTTCGATCCGCGTGGTCTGCAGCACGTTGCCGGGCTCGCGGAACGCGCCGACCCACTTGAGGATGAGCGGATACGTGCTGTCGGCGTGGACCCAGAACTCCGGCTGCCACCGGCCCGCGCGCGCGGTGAGGTCGGCGCGGACGTGGAGCGCGCGCAACTGGACGCGTTGCCCGTTGAGCAGCACCGGAAACGGAGCCGCGCCGGTGCTCACGGGCGCTATGGTGCCGCGCCATCGCACCGGCGCGGAGCGTCCGCCTCCGATGCCGAGCGATCGGAGCTGGCCGGAACCGGGCATTTCGTTCACGGACATGATCTGAAAGCTGTCCGGTTTCCCCTCGAGCATCCGGCGATACGTGGCGCGCGAGAGGGCGTGCATCGTATACCCCGGATGCGCCTCGGGCGCCTTGGCATCGTGATATCCGCGAAGGCGGCGCGCGCCGGCGATGTCACGCGACGCCTCGAAATACCGGAACTCCTGGCGCAGGGTGTCGCCGTTGTCGTGCACTTCCTCCAGGCGCCATTCGTAATGCAATCCCGAGTCGGAGGCGAGTCGCACCCGGTGCACCGACTCGCGCTCCGCCGTCGGCGTCGAGAGCGTCTGCACGATCGTGGCGCCGGTGCCGAGGGGGATGCGGCCGGCGGGCGCCTGCGCCTCCGCGGCGGCGGCGAATGCCGCAAAGGCACAGGCGACCGACAGACCCGGGCGCTTCATGACGAGCGACTCCGGCATTCCACGGTTCCCTCCATCTTCACTCCGTCCTTCGTCTGGCCGCGGAAGCTCGCCGTCCCGCCGGTGGCCGTCTGCTTCACCGCCACGGTGCCGCGTCCCCGGAGCGGCGGCGCATTTCCCGGCGCGAGCTCGGGCGGAATCGCGAAGATCTCGTACCGGGGCTGCTCACCACCCTCTATCGGGAAAACCACAGCCACGACGAATCCATCCGGCTTTCCTTTTCCCGAGGCCAGGAAGAATTCCATGGTGCTGGGAGACTTCGGCCTCGCCGCGCCAACCGTGAATGCCATGATGTGCATGGCCGGGTACGCATTGGCCTGCACATCGCACTGCTCTGCCATCTCGTAGGTGCCGGCGTGCGGCCCGCCCGAAATGGTGACGCGGATCGTGCTCGACTGCGCCGCGGCGTGCGGTGGGGCGGGGAAGATGATCGCGGCGGCGAAGAGAGCGGCTCGGGCGATGTTCGTCATCGAAAGCTCCGGAATGCTGAGTCTGAGTGCGTGGCGGCGGTCAGGGCCACATCCGGCGATCGTCGCCGAATGCGCGCCGGAGCGCGGTAAGCGCGGGCGCGAGCTCGGGCGGTGCCTGGCCCATGACCCAGTTGACCTCGTGCTTCCCTTCGTCGTCGATCAGCTCGAGGTGGCACGTCATGTTCCCGATCTCGCTGAAGCGGAAGGCGCGGAAGTGGATGCGGTCGAGCGCTCCGAAGACTGCCTTCGCTGCCGCCGAGTCGCGCCGGAGTGGGGTGTGTGCGGCGGCCTCGCGCAACGGTTTCGTGTACGTCGCAAGCTGCCCGTCCCGCGTGATGGTGTTACCGAGTCCGAGGCCGGTACTGCCGCCGGAGCAGCCGATCCGGACGGAATCGCTCGCAGAGCTCGCCCGCGACGGCGCCTGCGCGGAGCCGGCGGTCGGGCTGGCGAGTGCCGAGAGAGCCACGAGCGCTGCGGCCCCGCAGAACGCGACGCGTCGGCTCATGGCAGTCGTGGCAGCACCAGCCGCGCGAGCTTCTCGAGCCGCGGCCGCGTGGCCTCGATCGGCTCGTCGCCGTGCGCGTCGAAGATGAACTGCACGACGTCGGGTCCGGCGTGCACGGCAAGAAGTCCGAGCCGCTTGTATGGATCGTCCGGGTAGGGAATCAGGAAGTACGCGCGGTCCCCGAGACCGGCCACCGGCGTCCGCGGCGCCTTGTCCGCGCCGAACGCCTTGAGCGTGGACTCGAAGCTCGCCGCGGCGGCCTTCCCCCGGTATACGCGGATCGACCCGCCGTCGTAGTCGCAGTGCGAGTTCCCGAACGACGCCACCGGCGCCGACCAGTACTGCGCGATCTCGGGCCGCTCCTCCGCGGCTGTGGCGACTTCAACGTTCGTGGCGAGGGTGCACGCGTCGATCGGCGCCGAGCTGGAGCCGCCGGCGCTCGCGGTGGCTGCACCCGCGGCTCCGCCGGGGCCCGGCGCCACTCGCATCCCAAGCTCGATCACCCTTGCCGCCACATCATCAGGGAAGCTCAGGCTCTCGAAGAGATCATGATCGATCTCGACGTGGTAAACCCGGCCCTTCGCCACGGCCGCTGCATGCTTCTTTCCGCGACTCGTATAGCCCCAACCCCCCTCACCGACGCTCAGCTTGTCGGGTGCCGCGTCCATCCCCCTGGCTCCCTGCACGCCACGGCGGATGTCGGCGTAGATCTCCTCGGCGCGCGCTGCCGGCTGGTACATCAGCGAGACCATGACGCCCGCGTACTCGCCCGTGAGCTCGAAGAGGCATCCGTCCACCGGGACCGGGTGTGACTTGACCGGATACCCGACCGCAGTCTCAACCTCGGCGATGCTGGGGCAGGGCGGCTTCCCGCCGGTGGCGGCGGAAGCCGCCTGCTGCGGTTCCCCCGCCGCTCCATCACCGCAGGCCATGAGCGCCACGGCGATCCCCATGACGAGCGACATATTCCGTGCGATGCGTTGCATGTTCATCACTCCGTGCAATTGGTTATCCCTCGCTATCCTTCCGCCTCGTCCGCCTCGTCCGCCTTGGATTTACCGGAACGCGGGCAGAAAGGAGCCCGTCGCCTGGCGAGGCCGCAGCGATGCGTCGTTGCTTTCGACGGTGATCAGGTAGTAGTAGCGCTTGCCGGATTCGAGCGTCCAATGCGGCTCTGCCTCGAAACGCCCGCTCGTGACTTCGCGCCACTCGCTTGCCACGGCGGGAGAGACCAGCAGGCCGCCGTCCCACTCGGGCTGCCGAGTGCTGAACTGCACCCTGACTCCCCTGCTGCTCCCGCGCACCCATACGCGGTCCGTCTCGAACCAGAGCTTCACGCCGTTGTTCCCAGGCCTCGTCTCGATATTCCATATGCGAACGTCGGGCGGCAGCCGTGTCCGGCTGATGCCCGCGCTTGTCGATGCGCCGGCCGCCGGAAGTCGCACCTTGGCGCCCGTGGCAGTCGTGGCGCCCGCGGGCTGATCCCTCAGTGCTCCCGCCGCGTCGGTTGCATCGCCGCGGAGCGGATCCCCGAAGTCATCGTTCGAGGCGGGTTCCGGTCCTGGGGCAGGGGGCGCCTTGGCGAAGGGATTAGTCGATGCGATGAAGGAGCCGACCACCTGGCGCGGCGGCAACGATCTGTCGTTGCTCTCGACCGTGATCAGGTAGTAATAGCGTTGGCGAACCTCCAGCTGCTCTCGCGGCTCTGCCAGGTAACCGCCATCCGCGGGATGGCTGAGATCGGCGAACCACGGGCTGTTCCATCCCGGCGCATAGGCCCAGCGGCCGTCGACCGAGTCCCACGGTGGCCGCTGACGGCTGAACTGCACGCGGATGCCGTTGACGATACCGACCCACGCCCGGTCGCTGTTGAAGACGAGCCGTACTCCTCGTGAGCCTGGCGCCGTCGCCACGCCCCAGATGCGAACATCCGGAAGCAAGGTCCGACTGGTGCGCGCATCGCCCGGACCCGAACCGGCAGTGATCGCACGCGCGCTCAGGAGGGTGTCGTTGCCGGGTGCCGGCCTCGCCTGCGCCACGCCTCCGTCGGCGGGCAGACTCCCACTCGTCCGGACACCGGGCACCGAGGTGGGCGTGCCGCCTCGCAGCGACCCGCCGTCGCTGGCCGGGGGTGCTGGCGCCGGCGCCGGCGCCTTTGTGGAGGGCGATCGGTTGATCACGGAGTCCCGCAGCACGGTTGTGCTCGATGCGGTCGCGGATCCGGCGCCGCTTCCTCGCAGCGGTCCCCCGACACCGCCAGCGGTATCGGGTGTGCGCACGACCCTCATGCGTGATGCGGAATCCGACAGCACCCGCGCGCTCGAGAGCGTGGCGCTTCCTGGCGCCGCATCCCGCAGCGACCCCGCGACATCGATGATCGAGCCCTGGGTGAGGAGCTCGCTCGACCTGAAGCTGATCGAGACGTTCGTCGCGTCGTTGACATAGAACAGCCAGAACCGGCTCGAATCGCTCAGGTAGCGCGGAACCGAGACGAGATCGGGAAAGGCTACCGCCGCATTGACCGTCGTGTCCCGCTGGCCCGCGCCCGCGTGTGTCTGTGCATCACGTGGCAGATCGAAGTAGACCACGCCCGGCTCCGGTGGCACGCCCTCGAAGCCACCGCTGTTCCAGGTGCAGCTGCCTGGAATGAATTGGACACTCCGCCCATAGTCGACTGTTCCCATGCCTTCCTGGCCGACCGATCGCACTTCCTTCGGGCGTTCGTACCGAAGCACCATGGCGACATGATCAGCCCGTCGAGGGCTCGGGTCCTGCTCGACGCGGAGGTCGATGCCGGGCTTGCCGCGGCACACGAGCTCCCGCGTCTGGCCGGTCGGCGAAGGGACCGTGCCGACGTACAGCCTGGCATGCTGCGCCTCGGCGGTACGTCCCGCGATGAGGAGCAGCACGGCGCCGCCACCGATGCGTAGAAACGAAAATCGCGACATCATGCGCCTCCTTCATGGGGAATCATCTGTCGATCGCCGCTGGGTTCGTGGTGCCACCGCTCCATCGTCCGGCGCGAACGGCGCCACCGGTATGTGAGACCCCCAAGCGCGCCGAGCACCACGCATCCGAGCACCGGGATGAGGAAGTGGTAGCGGTTCGCCTCGACGAACCGCCGCGTGGCGCCGGCGAGCTGTGCGTCGCGGGGTGCCGCCGGGTCGAGCTCCACCGACAGGCGTGCGCCGTGCGCGAGTCCTTGCACGCTCCCCGAGTCCACGGCGTCGACCGCAAGCACGGTGTCGAGGCCACCTCTCACGGGCACGGCGAGCTGCACGACCTGATAGGGTACGTCCAGGTAATTGTTGAATCGGCCTGCGTGGGCCCGGGTCTGCACCACGTGCTCGGGCGAGCGATTCACGAGCGTAATGGCGCGGACCTCCGCCACCACTTCCATTGGCCGGTATCCAGTTCGCGAGGGCAGCGTGAACAGCATCGTCCACGCGGCAACTGCCCACGCCGCGCTCACGGCCACGACCGGGATCGTGCCGATGCGCGCCGCGATCCAGACGCCTGCGATCCCGACGACGAGCCAGGCGAGGATCGGGATGGCCGCGAGCGCCGAGCCGAACTCGGCGAGGGCGGTCGCGGTGGAGCGGTCGCTCGTCCGGGCCAGGAAAGGGAACTGCGGCAGGTAGCGGATCTCGATCGAGTCGCCCGCACGGGTTGCATCGTAGCGCTCCCCCGGGACGCGCACGCTCGCCTGCCAGCGGCCGCCGTCGGGCCGGTCGAACGCGGCGGTCACTTCGTAGTACCGGTCCCACTCGCCCATCGGCTCGTATCCCACCACGATCCGCTCCCGCTTCCCTGCGACCTCCGCGGTGATGAGCGTGCCCGAGCGGTCGAGCCACGCCGATCCCCCCACCATCAGCGCGGCGATGACGGCGGCGTAGAAGAGCTCGAGGCGGCTGGCCCGCCGGCGGCGTCGGCGCATGGTCAGGTCGCCGGAACCGTGTAGCGGAACTGCGCCGGCGTGAGCTTCGGATTGGCGCGGTGCTTGATCGTCGTGGTGCGCCGGCTGATCTCGTTGCGCGGATATCCCTTCGGCGTGTCCTGGAAGACCTTGTGGATGAGGTAGGTTTCCGCGTCGATCCAGATCGTGATCGCCCGCACGCCCGTTTCCTGCCCGCTCGGGTAGCGCCACCGCTCGACACCGAGGAGCCGGTAGCACTTCCGGCCGTTGACCGTCTCGAAGCCGTCCGCCTCCACCTCCTCCGCCGCGTGCACCGGACTCGCCATCCCGGCATTGGTATAGAGGTGGGACGGAATGAGCACCGAGATGCCGTGGGTGAAGTACCCCGCATTCTTCACCGCGTTCACCTGCTGGCCGGCGGCACGCGGATACGTCTCGTGCGCCTGGGATGCGGCCGACCAGGTTTCCAGCTCGCCGTTCTGCATCCAGAGGACGACGTGGTTGGTGAGCTGAACGCGGTTGCCGATCTTGTACTCCGAGGCGACGCCGCGGAACTCGATGAACAGGTTGTTCGGCTCCCGGGTGAAGAACG
>DASTUP010000075.1:0-7390 GCA_035759585.1 Gemmatimonadales bacterium
CCTGCGCCACGCGATAGAGGCAGGTGGCGACTGCCGAAGGCACTTCGTCGGAGGAGACGGCGGTCTCGACGTGGACCTCGAGTCCCTGAGCCCCGAATTCGGCGCCGAGCTGGAGGAGCGCCGCGGGAAGTCCGAGGTGATCGAGAACGGCAGGATGCATGCGATGGGCAATGCGCCGGATCTCGCCGGCGAGGTCGTGCAGCTCCTCGCGGATGCCAGCGAGGCGTAGCGGCTCACCCGAGCCGGCTCCGGCCCGCTCGAGCTCCGTCAACTCCTGGCCCAGCATCGCGACGCGCTGGATGAGGTCGTCGTGCAGCTCGCGCGCGACCCAGGCCCGCTCCTCCTCCTGCGCCAGCAGAAGCCGGCCACCGAACTGGCGCGTCGTGGTGACATAGCGCCGCTGCTGGATGATCATCGAGGCGATGAACGCGGCACTGAGGATGAGCGCGACGAGGGTGCCGGTGAGGAACATCCACCAGAGCTGATCGATGGGAGCGGCCTGGTCGGGTATCACCTGCATTCAGGTCGCCGCGGACCGGTGCAGGGCGTCCGATGCGCCGGCGCCGGATCTGCCGGATGCCATCGCGCGGGCAAAGAGAAGATTGCAGATGATCAGCAGCACGCCGTTCACGCGAATCATGACGATGACCCGCTCGGGGGCAAGCGGGAGGAGCAGGCTGCTGATCGGACTGAGGATTGCGCCGAACGAGAGATACATCACGAGGGCGGCACTGACCCAGAACCACGCGTAGGAGGTCACGGGCTCGGTGATGTACTGCGACCTTGCCACGAGGGTATAAGCCGCCACAGCGATGACGAGGAGACCTTCGATGATTTTCACGTATCGCGGGAAGGCGTCGAACGACTCGACCGTGAGCGTGAGTGCGAGCCAGGCGACCAGGAACAGCGGGATCGCCATGAAGACGGTGATGCGTGCACGCTCGCGGGTCTGCCAGAGCGCAAGCGCCCACAGGAACATCGTTCCCTGGAGCGGCACGAAGAGGTGGAGGAGCCAGAGGTTATGCGTGCCGCGGGCCGCCAGCATGGACAGGGATATCGACTGCACGAAACCCAGCGCGCAATAGGCACCGATGATCCGCTGCGACGGAGATCGTACCCGATACAGCAATGCCGCGATCGCCGGGATTGCAAAGCTCGCACCGCCGATGGTCCCGATCCACCTCAGCAGGTTCACGCGTCTTCCGGCGAGCAGAGGGGCGGGCACGGCTCCGCCTCTTCTGCGATCGTCCCATCCCAGAGATCAAGGCCATCGGCATTCACGCCCACCAGCACGATCGTGTCGTGCCCCAGGGGATGCGCCGCATGGTAGAAGCGGACGCCCATGCACCCCGGCTGCGCCAGAATCTTGTCGAGGACCTCGCGATCCATGTACCCGCCATGAATCCCTCCCTTCCGCCCCCTGCGCCACCCCTGGATGAACTCCCGCGCCTTGGCGCGCGAAATCTCGTGCCGCCCGGCACCAGCCATGAGAACCCCCTGTCATGTGGGTGAATGCTTCCGGAGGATATCCCCGTCGGGGAAATGGAGAAAGTGCGGATCAGGCGGCGGGGGGACCGGTCATTGCGCGGCCCTCGCGGACGAGACCGCGAAGGACCTGGTCGCAGACATCACCCACGGTGCGAGCCACGAGGAACGGGATCGGCGCCAGCGTGATGCCGAAGAGCTCCTCGAGCGCCACGCGATACTGCTCCACGCCGGCCTGGTCCCAGCGCACGTCCCGGTAGAGATGGGTCCGGGTGGTGAGCCGGCTGTACTGCCAGGTGCCGGTGAAGGCAACGACGAGGCTCTTCACGTAGAGCTCCACATCCGCGGGGGTGTAATCGTGGCGCGAAGTCGTCGCCCCTTGGCGAATCAGCGTCCGGAGTTCTCCCTGAATGGCTTGTGTCACGGTCTCTCCCGGGATGATCGCGGCCGAACGGCGTCCGGTCCACGATAACACCCGGGGGCGTTTCTGTCTGCTAGGACTTTCCCTAACTAGAAATTTGACAGTGCCGGTGGCGGCCCGGCCGGGTCAGACCCTTGCGGCGATCAGCCTGACCGGCAGCCCGCCATTGGTCGTCTCGAAAATGGGCCTGTAGGGGAGCCGGGCCTGCGCCGCAAGGTCGGCGTGCGCCGAGAGGAGGGCAACTTCCCATCCGGCAAGGTCGCGGCGGGCGAGGTTCCCGACCTGCGCGTAGAGATCGCGCAGCGGCCGGCGCTCGCCGACGCGGACGCCGTAGGGCGGGTTCGTCAGCAGGAGGCCGGGAGCACCGGGCACCCTGATGGCGCTGAGGGGGGCCTGCCGGAGCTCGATATCGTCTGCCACGCCTGCCCGGACGGCATTGGCTGAGGCGGAAGCGATCGCCCCGGCATCCCGGTCCGATCCCAGGATGGGCACCGGTGAGCTGGCGAGGGCGCGCTCCAGTGCGGAGGCTCTGATGTGCGCCAGCTCCGCTGGATCGGCCCCCGGCCAGCGCTCGAACGCAAAGCGGCGCGCATGGCCCGGCGGGATCCGCCGCGCGATGAGGGCCGCTTCGATCGGGATCGTTCCCGACCCGCAGAAGGGATCGAGCAGTGGCGCGGAGCCGTCCCAGCCGAGTGCGAGCAGCATGGCCGCCGCGAGCGTTTCGCGGAGCGGAGCCTTCCCGGTGGCGAGCCGGTACCCGCGCCGGTGCAGCAGCGCGCCGGAACTGTCCACGCTGATGGTGAACTCGTCGCGCACGGCGCGCACCACGAAGAGCTGCGCATCCGCATCGTCATCGGAAGGACGGACACCCTCCGCGGACTCGCCGATCACGCGCAACAGCCGCTCGGCGATGGCGCCCTGATGATAGAGCTTCGATTTCCGGCTGGTGACGGCGAAGGCGACGGCCGCACCGCTCGGGAGATAATCGAGCCAGGGAACCCGCCGGGCGTGCCGCTCGAGCTCCGGAAAGGTGCGCGCGCGGAAGGTGCCGATCCGCACGAGTACGCGTGACGGGGTGCGGAGGTGGAGATTGGCCGCCATCACGGCCCGCAGGTCTCCCTCGAATGCGACGCCGCCGGGCTCCTGCGCGCCGGGCACCAGCCCGATCGAGGCGAGCTCGCCGGCCGTGATCGGCTCGACCCCGGGATGGGTCACGGCGTAGCAGTCGCGGATCGCTGGAATCATGGCGTGAAGCTAAACCCGCGTCGCCGCGTAGTGTCCCTGTCCCCATCCCGGAGGTATCGTGCGTGCACCAGCGTTGACCGCCTGCCTGCTCGCCCTCGCCGGACCTGCGGCGGCGCAGGCGGCCGCTCCCGGTCCCGATTCGGTGGCGGCCTCGCGAGACCGCTACGCGCGCCAGGTGCTCGCGAGCATAGCCGGCCGCGAGACTCTCCCCGCCGACAGCGTATTCCGGAACATCAGGGTCCTGAAAGGCGTGCCCGCGGGGAGGCTCGTGCGCATGATGGATCTGGGATATGGCCGCTCACTCGGCGTCTCCTGCGACCACTGCCATGACACCGACGAGTGGGACAGCGACGAGAAGCGCCCGAAGGAGATCGCGCGCCAGATGATGGGCATGGTGCGAACGATCAACGGCGAGCTGCTTCCGAAGATCGCAAACCTCGAGAGCGAGCGCCCGACGGTGAATTGCACGACGTGTCATCGCGGCGATACGAAGCCGGCGCTCGATCTGGACTAGAGAACGAATCCGTCGCCAGAGCTTACCGCTTCGGCCAGTACACCGCGATCCCGTCCGGCCCCGCGCCGGTCGGGAATCGCCGAAGCTCCTGCCCTGTCGCCAGATCGACCATCGCGGCTTCGTTGGTGCCCTGGAGCGCGATGAATGCGTAGGCGCCGTCGGGGGTGATCGTCGATCCGACGGGACCCTGACTGTCGCCGCCACCTCCGAAATCGACCGCCGCACGCTCGGTCCGCGTCGCGACATCGAAGATCCGAACGACGCCGCCCATCGGTCCGGGAACGACCGCCGTTTCGCCGTCCTGCGAGATCGCGATGCGATAGGGCAGGCCGGCGGCGGGCAGCGTGTCCACGGCCTTCCAGCTCCGCGTATCCACGACCGTGACCGTGTGCTGGTTGTTGCTGCCGACCCAGACTTCGCGGCCGTCGGGCGTCACTGCCACGCCTTCCGTCACCGATGCCACGGGAAGGGAGCGAAGTGGCGCGCCCGTCGCGAGATCGAGCTCGGTGATGCTCCCCTCCGGCACGTTGGCCGTGTACCCGCGGCGGCCGTCGGCGGTCACCGCAACCATGTGGGACCCGCGGGCATTCGTCGGGATGGCGTGCTTCACACCGCCGTCGAGCCGCACGACCAGCACCGCCTGGCTCGCCTCGACGGTGACCGCCGCGAGCGAGTCACCGGGAAGGATCACGATACCGTGCGGACGCCGGTACTCGCCGAGATCGATGGTGCGCTGGACGGTCCGGTTCTCCAGGTCCATGACCGTGAGGCTGCTTCCCGGCGTCTGGTCGCCGTAGTTCGCCACGACGGCACGGCGGCCGTCCGACGAGACCGCCACCTCATGCGGGCCGTGGCCGGTCGGCAGGGTGGCCAGGAGCCGTCCCGTTCCGATGTCGATTACGGAGAGCGTGTTCTCCTGCTTGTTGGCGACGAGAAGCAGTGCGCCGTCCGTGGTATCGGGGACCGGCGCGGGAGCGGCCGCGAGGAGCGCGAGCATCAGCATCTGCATGGGTGGGTCTCCGACGATGCGGGGGTCTCCCCACTCGGACGTGGGCCGTCACGTCGCGGTTTCGGACGGAAAAACGCGGGCGCCGCCCCGGCCAGGGCGACGCCCGCTTCTTCAGCCGGAAGCGCTATTCCTCTTCGGCGACCCCCACCGCAACGGCGGCGTCGTTGATTCCGGCCTCTGCGAGCGCACTCAGCTTCCGGTCGGTGGCCTCCTCTTCGTCGAGCGTCTGCTGGAGCAGGCGCGCCGCAGAGGAGTAGCCCAGGAGCTCGGCATAGTTCCGCACGCAGCCATAGGCCGCAATCTCGTAATGCTCCACTCTCTGCGCCGCGGCGATCAGCGCCGCGTCCATGACTGCGGGCTCCGCCTCCTCGCTCATCATTTCCTTCCCTTCCTCCACCAGCCCTTCCATGCCGAGGCACTTCTTCCCCGTGCCCTTCTTCTCGAGCTCGGCGAAGATCCTGTCGAGCCGCTCGACGTGCTTCTCGGTCTCCTTGAGATGCGTCTCGAAGGCCGCGCGCAGGTCGGGCGATTCGGCGGCCTTTGCCATGCGGGGCAGCGCACGGATCAGCTGGCGCTCGGCGCTGTGCAGGTCCTTCAGCTCTTCGACGTATAGGTCGTGCAATGAGTCCAGGCTCATCGTGTGTCCTCCGGTTGATGCGGTCGTCGCGCAATGGGAGCGAAGACTACGCGAGCGGCCGCCGACCGGCGGTGAGCAGAATCACCCGGCGCGGCGTATCGAGCGCGGTGACTTGTCGTCACGCAGGCCGAGAAACCGGGGATGGCGGAGGCGATCGTCGTGCGTCCATTCCGAAAAGCCGATCTGGGCGACGAGCGTCGGCGTCACCCAATGCGCTCCCCGCTCCCTGGGCGGACTTCCGCCGGTAAACGGCGATGTCCGCCGCTCCCGCCGCGCGAGCGCCGCGCCGAGAGACCGGAGCGTCGCGGCGTCGAAGCCCGTCCCGACCTTTCCTGCATAGTGCAGGAGGCCCTGCTCATCGAAATAGCCGACCAGGAGTGCGCCGAACGCCTCGCGGGCACCGGCCGGATCGGTCCACCCCCCGATGACGAACTCCTGGTTGTTGACGCATTTGAGCTTGACCCAGTCGCGCGAGCGGCCGGCGACATAGGCGCTGGCAGCGCGCTTCCCGATGAGACCTTCCGCCCCGTGCCGGCACGCTGTCTCGAAGAGCGCCTCGAACCCTTCATCGAACGAAGGAGTGAGCCGGATCGGCCCCTTCGGCCTCAGTGCCTTCTCGAGCGCGCGGCGGCGCTCGGTCAGGGGCAGGCGCCGGAGGTCGCGGCCGTCCAGGAAGAGGCAGTCGAAAACCCAGAACTCGACCGCGACGCCGGTACGGCGGGCCCGCGTGGCATCGCGGAGCTGCATGCGCTGCTGGAGGAGGGAGAAGCTCGAAACGCCGGTGGCAGGGTCGATCGCCACGACCTCACCGTCGAGCACCGCCGGGACGCGCACCGCGGTCGGGAGCGATTCGGCGATCTCGGGGTAGGCACCTTCCAGGGACTTCCGGTTGCGGGAGTAGAGTCGCACCACGTCCTTGTCGCGCACCGCGATGCACCGGACACCGTCGAGCTTCGGCTCGTAGACCCACCCGCGGGGAAGCGGCGCGGGATCCACCAGCGTGGCGAGCATCGGTTCCATCCACCCGGCTGCCACGCGCGGAGCCATCACCCCGCCCGTGCCGACGCCGATGCCTCGAGCAGGGCATCGAGGTCGGTCTTGGCCTCGAGAATGTCGGCCCACGGGTCACCGCGCCGGGTCACGACCTCGGGTGCCGTGAGGATCGTGAAGTCGGTGGGGTAGACGTCGTCGAGCTCTTCCCAGGTGAGCGGCATCGAGACCGTTGCCTGGGCATGGCGCCGCGGCGAGAACGCTGCGGCGAGCGACTTGCCGCGCACGTTCTGGTTGTAATCGAAGAACACCTTCCCGGTGCGCTTCTCGACCGCCCACTCGAGCGTCACGTCCTTCGGGCGGCGGGCCGAGAGAAACCAGCCGATCGTTTCGGCCATCGCACGCGCTTCGTCGAACGTGAACCGGCGGATGATCGGCGCGTAGAGATGCAGGCCGGTCCGCCCCGACGTCTTCACGAACACCCGCAGGCCGACGCTTTCCGCGATGCGCCGAACCTCGTGCGCCAGCTCCCGCACGCGGCTGAATCCCTTCCGGTGGAGCTCCGGCTCCGCCCCCTTCGCCTCCTTGCCGGAGTAGACGTACGAATCGAGATCGAAGACCAGGAAGTCGGGATAGTTGAGCCGGGAACGCTCGAGCGTGTCCTCGGATTCGCCGTAGTTCACGCCGAGACGCTTGCCGTCCGGAGGCGCGCCGGTGCGCGAGAACCAGACGTGCAGCTCGAGCGCCGACTGCTGGCCGAGCCAGAGGAGCGTCGGGAGGTTGTCCACGGTGAGGTAATCGCGCGATTCGCCGCGATCGTTCGACCAGATGCGCACCGTCTTCACGAACTCCGGCCGCCGATCCCAGACCTTCTGATAGAAGCTCTGTCCCTCGATCCCCTCGGGATACCGCGTGACGAAGACGGGCCGGCCACGCACGTGATCGAGCAGGTGCGGCGAGATCCGCAGGTAGTAGCGCAGCAGGTCCCGCTTCGTGAGGCCGCTCCGCCCGGCGCCGGGCCAGAGGCGCCTGCCGAGGTGCGTGAGCGAGAGCGTGTGGCCCCCGACCGAGAGGATCATGTTGTCCACC
>DASTUP010000076.1:0-7286 GCA_035759585.1 Gemmatimonadales bacterium
CGAGCAGCCGGCAGGCAGCCAGCGTCCAGGACGAGCGCGTGACGAGCATCGACCTCGCGATTCCCGTCGAGCGGCTGCTGGCAACCAGCCTGAACCGGCGGCAGGAAGTGAGCGCATATGCCGGTCCGCGAGTCATCGTCCAGAATTACGAGGACAGGCTCGATCCGGGCGAGACACTCGAGGCCACGCACGCCGGCGTGCTCGTCGGCCTCCATGGTCGGACCAGCAATTTCCACCTCTTCGGTGAGTTGAGCTTCATGCACCTTGCCGCACGGGTCGTTCGGGGCCAATCGTACGACGCCGCCTGGATGGTCGTGCCGTCGCTGGGGATGGCCGTGCACTTCGGGCCGGTGCATCGGTGGGGACGATAGAACGTCTCGGTGCAGCCGCCCTGTTGATTGCGGCCGCCGCCTGCGCGCGCGAGCCGCGCAGCGGCGTGGCGGAGCAGGATTCCGCGCTCGCTGCGACGCTGGCCGTGGCGCAGCTCACCTTCGACCCTTCGAGGATCCGGAGCGGTCAGCAGGTCGGGTCGCTCGCCGTCGATTCGGTGGAGGTTGCGTGGAGCGAAGCGCTCTCGACCTGGACCGGCACCGTTCGCTTCCGCGGCGAGCTTCCGCTCCGCGGCCACGCGATTCGCCACTTCGATTATCCTGAGGTGCAGACGATCTGCTTCGAGGCCGACAGCGCCTCGGCGCTCAGCCTGCCGCGCTGGCCCGACGACGACCGCCGGCCCTGGTTCTGCTTCGAGAACGACAGCACGGCCCAGCGCATCCTCGGCGCCGCGGACTCGACGAGGCCGGTGGATATCGTCATAGACCGGTTCACCACGGTGCGTGCCTTCACCGATGCGGTCAACTCGGCGCGCCTGCTCGAGGCCGACGCCTGCTACCTGAGCCGGGGACCGATCCTGGCCCGGTTCGGCGCGGACACTGCCGGTCCCGGCGCCTGGCTCCGCTTTGCGCACGGTCTCGTGGGCGATAGCGGAATCGCACGCCTCGTGGAGCCGAACGGCGCCGCGCTGGCGGTGCGCTGGCGCCGCGCGCGCGGTGCGCTCGAGCTGCACGGCTTCGACGATCTCGTGCGCTTCGAGGCACTCCTCGCCCTCCGGGGAGACTCGCTGAGCGGGGAAGCGAGGCTCTCGTCGGATGCCCAGCTCGAGCGGGACGCGCGTGGGGAGCTCATCCCGTCGGCCCGACGGTGGCTGCTCGTCGCCTTCAAGGCGCCTTGTGATTCGGCCGCCACTGCGTGGGACCCGAGACAGTCCGACCCCTGACCAGGAGAAGTGACACTGCATGACCGCAGCGAAAGGAACGGTGGCGTGAACCCTCATTTCGGCCCGCATCCATGATCCGGGCACTGGAAGCACTCGAGCGGCTCCGCGCCGGAAACGCGCGGTTCGCGGCGAGCGTTCGCGGAGCGGGCTCGGATCCGGGCCACATGCGCCGTCCCGACCTCACCAAGCGCCAGGAGCCGTCCGCCATCATTCTCGGCTGTTCCGACGCCCGCGTGCCCGCGGAGATCGTATTCGATCAGGGACTCGGAGACCTCTTCGTCATCCGGGTGGCGGGCAACATCGTTGCGCCGTCACAGGTGGGAAGCGTGGAGTTCGCGGCGGCGCGCTTCGGGACGCGGCTCGTGGTGGTGCTCGGGCACTCCGAATGCGGCGCGGTGCTCGCGACACTCGAGGAGCTGCGGCGTCCCAATGCGAACCAGTCGCGCAATCTCCAGTCGATCGTGGACCGCGTCCGGCCATCCGTGGCCGGGCTGCTCGAGACCGACCTCGCCCACGACGAGGCGGCGCTGGTGCGCCATGCGGTCCGCCTCAACATCCGCGCGTCCGCGGACCATC
This sequence comes from Gemmatimonadales bacterium, assembly GCA_035759585.1. Taxonomy (GTDB): domain Bacteria; phylum Gemmatimonadota; class Gemmatimonadetes; order Gemmatimonadales; family GWC2-71-9; genus CAMLLJ01. Next base: position 1,850 of record DASTUP010000076.1, read on the forward strand.
TGCGGCACGGCTCGCAGGTGCTGGAGCAGCTGATCCGGGATGAGGCGCTCCTCGTGGTCGGCGCGGAATATTCCCTGGAAACCGGCGTGGTGGATTTCTTCGACGGCGCGCCTGCGGTGTCCTAGGGGACATCGCGCGCGGAGGGCGGGGCGGCGGCCTCGCGTCCGCCTCACCGCTCGATCCTCAGCGGGGATTCGAACCGCCGCATACCTTCCGGCATCATATCGAATGCCCGGCACGTGCCGGGACCGCTCCCCCGCGACAGAAAGCAGGCCACCACATGCCCTCGTTCATGGCAACCATCGAGCGCTCGAACCGGAAGCCGCTCGACCGCGTCGCAGTCGACATCACGGTCACCGACCTGAGCGCAGGACGTCAGGCATGGCGAGGGGAGTTCGTTTCGCGAAGCGCGGATGGGATCCTCCCCGATGAGCGCCTGTCGCTCACGCTCGATGATGGGAAGAAGGGATCCGTGCGAGTGAAGGAAACGCACTTCGACAGCCGCAACCCGGCCTCGACCCGTGTCACGTTCGATGGAACCGGACCGCTGGCCTGACCGCATGCGCGCGTGGCGGCCCGCGCTCATCCTGATGGCCGCCGGGGCGGCACTCGGGTGGTGGATGTTCCACCATCGCGGCGCGGCGCTCTTTGCCCTGGTCGGCCTGGCGGTCGCGTTCGGCTTTCAGATGCTGGCCCGTCATTCCAGCCGGCTGGCCGTGGCCATCGCGCTCGCCGGCTCCGCACTCGCGCTCCACTCCTCTTCGACCCTGGGCTGGGCCGGCACGGACGTGCCCGATGGCTCCCGCTTCAAGGCATCGCCGGTCGGACTGTCCCACGTGCTCACACCGGACCGGCTGGAATCGGAGACGATGGACTGCGGCTGGTACGCGGCATCGAACTATCCGACGGCTTGCGACGTTGCGGACGAGCGTGCCTTCGTCCGGCTGCGCGCGGTCTATCCGCTCATTCTGGCCGCAGCGGGACTCTCGCTGGCAGGCGCTGCAGCCGCGGCGTTGCGCAGCCGCCGAGGGGCCACCGCCGGCCGGCTTGCCGGTGGCGCCGGCCTCATCGCACTCGGCGGACTCGTGCTGTTTGCCCTCTCCGTGCGCCCGGCGCTCGCTCCGATCGCGGACCTTCCGGTCGGAGTAGGTGGCACGCTTGGCACGATGCAGCTGTCGCTCGCGCTGCTCCTTTGCTTCGCTGCGGCAGCACCAGGCGAATTCACCACAGAGGCAAGAAGGGGCGCAAAGGTCCGGATCAGCGACTCAGCCAGTACGACACCTTGACCAGGAAGACGTCGTTCGCCCGCTGGCCGAAGAGCTCGTCGAAGTCTCCCCAGAACGAGCGGCCGCCCTGCACCGGTGCGCTGTGCTCCCTTCCCTGGCTCCAGACGAGGAAGAGCGTCGAGCCCGGCCGGTACTCCCACCGGAAGACGACGTTCGAGCGGAATTCCTTGACGTTGAAGCCTCCCGGATCATCGGCCACGGCCGGGTCCGCGTACGGCTGAAACCGGTCCTCGTATTCCTCCGCGCGCGGGTCGGCGAGCTCACGCACCCTGCTGTACGTCCCCTTCGAGACGAACGGGTTTGCATAGAGCTGCAGCGATGCATTCGGCGTGAAGGTGTAGTTGAGCCGCCAGGTGACGCCGAGGGTCCGCTGGTCCAGCTCCGCGAAGGTGAAGTGCTCCGTCCCTCCGGCATCGGTGAAATTCCCGAACCACTGCGAGTCGTCGCGGTTCCGGCTGTAGTCCACGCTGAGCGAGCTGGAGAACCGGGTCGAGATGTTGAAGCGCACCGACGGGTTGAGGTTGAGGAACGTGCTCCGCCCCCCGTCACCTCTCGTGTAGTTGACCCAGAACGAGGGGATGATCGCCCGCCGGTTGTCGCCTTCGATCCCCGCCCAGGGCGAAAAGCTCGGATTGACCTTGAGCGACGGACCCCCGCGCGTGCAGTTCCGGTCGCAGAACACGCTCCCGATGCCGATGGTCCCGCCCATGTGGAGCCACCAGCGGTTGTTGAACTGCGTGTGCACGTTGGTGTTGAACGCGCGGTCGGTGGGCAGTCCCTCGAGCGTCCAGTACTGCCACCAGTTGAAGTTCCAGTTGAGCCGCTGGAAAACCCGGTTCGGCTCGTTGAAGCGCAACGCGAACCAGTTGGTCCAGGTCTGCTGATCTGCGCGTCGCAGGAAGCCCAGGTCGTTGATGTCGAACCCGGCGGACCGGCGGCCGTAACCGGTCTCGAAGACGGTGCGCTGCCCGCCAACCTTCGCGAAGCGCACCTCCTCCGAATGTCCGGCGAGCGATGTCCGCGAGGGATCGAGCTCGAGCGCGTCGTCGGGCCGCTGGTAGTAGTGCACCGGGTCGCGCTGGGTCAGGGCGATCGCGTCCGGCGTTCCGGCAACGCGGCTCGCCATGAACGAGCCCGATGCCTCGTACTGGCCGAAGCGCCGGCGCGCGTTGAGGCCGCCGGTAAAGGCGCTCCGGTGCATGAAGTCCTCGGTCCATTCGTCGAGCGAGCGGTTGACGCCGGTCACGATGAGTCCGACGCTCCCGTTGCCGCCGGCATAGTCCTGGTTCGCGCGCAGCACGGCGTAGTTCGTCGTCGGCTCGATCGTCGCGTCGTCGACGCCGTCCTCCCGGCTGGTCACGGCATCGAGAAACCCGATCGAAAGGCCACCCGGCAGCCGGCCGGTCAGCTTGCCGGCGCCGAGGATCCGGGTCGCGGTCGGGGAGGACGCGTCGCCGTAGAGGCCGGAGAGGCGTGGCGAGCGGCCGATGCGCCGGGAATAGAAGAGTCCTTCTCCGGTGTTGCAGTCCACCACGACGAAGCAGTTGACCCGGAAGTCGAAGAGCCCGGCCCCGGCCACGAAGAAGGGCCGCCGTTCATTGAAGAACGTCTCGAACGCGGAGAGATTGAGCACCGCCGGATCCGCCTCCACCTGGCCGAAGTCGGGATTCACGGTGGCCGTGAGCGTCAGGTTGGAGGCGACCGCGTACTTGAGGTCTCCCCCGACCGACACCTTCTGGTGCCGCTCGAATCCGCCGGGCGCGGCGAACGGCTCGTTCTGCGTCAGCACGTAGGGCGCAATCTCGGCGCGCGTCGGCCGCGCCAGCCCCGTCAGCCCGTTCAGCTCGCCGAACTGCGACACGAATCCCGTGCGCGAGGGACGGTAGAGCGGCCACGTCAGCGCCGACGTGTGCCGCTGAACGGCGCGCCAGACGAGAAAGCCGAACGTGACCGATTCCGTGGCGGCGAACCTCAGCTGGGAAAAGGGGATGCGGTACTCCGCGGTCCAGCCGAGGGAATCCACCACGGTCTCGACGTCCCAGATGGCGTCCCACGCGCTGTCCTCGTCACCGTCATTGTAGATCGCGTAGTCCGCCTTGACGCCGGCCGGGTTGACCACGAACTCGTAACCGGTCCGCCGGTCCCGGTACGAGTCGATCATCACGATGATCTGGTCGGACGCCGTCTGGTCATCCCGCCGGGAAAGGAGCTGGATGATGCTGTCGGGATGCGTGTCGAAGGCGCGCACGAAGACGTAGAGATTGTGGGGGTCGTAGGCCACCCGGAACTCGGTTCGCTGCTTCGGCTCCGCGTTCTCCGACGGCCGCGACTCGCGGAATTCGCCGTGTGCGGGGGCCACCCGCCAGACCGGATCGTCGTCCCGCCCGTCGAGGACGATCGGCTGGTCGGTCCGGGTGGCGGATATGGACTGGGCTGCAGGGCTGGATTGTGCAGCGGTGGCGGCGGGAACGAGCAGCAAAGTGGCAAGGGCGATCATCCGTGTGGTCATCGCCGACACCTGGGAGACACGCATAGGGGCCCTGTCGCGAGAGGGTACTCTCTCTTTGACAGGGCGATGCCTGCGAAGGTTGCTCGGTCTGGCGCTCGGGTCGCGACGACGGCACGTTCAGGGTCGATGAACGAACCGTCAGGACCCGCCCCGATCGCCATCGCCTCGGATCACGCCGGCTTCGAGCTGAAGTCGGCGCTCATCGAGGCGCTCCGCGCCCGCGGCCTCGATGTCCGGGACTTCGGCACCCACTCCCCCGACCCGGTGGATTACCCCGTCTGCATCCGGCCCGCCGCCGAGGCAGTTGCGCGGGGGGAATGCGCGCGGGGGATCGTGCTGGGCGGATCGGGAAACGGCGAAGCGATGGTGGCGAACCGCGTGCGCGGTGTACGCTGTGCGCTCTGCTGGAACGTCGAGTCCGCCCGGCTCGCGCGCGCGCACAACGACGCCAACATGCTGTCCATCGGCCAGCGGCTGGTCGCGAGAGAGGATGCCCTCGCGATCCTCGATGCATGGCTCACGACGCCGTTCGACGGCGGCCGGCACGCTCGGCGCATTGCCCTGATCGACGGCGCCGGCTGAACCCGAGCCACTCGAATCAGGGAATCCGGACGTTGCATCCGTTGACAAGGCTGGCGGCGCGACGTACCATGGATTCCATGAACACAATGCAGAAGCCCTCCGTCCGGCGTTGGTCGTGGCGCATCGAGCGTCCCGGCGGGCTTCGCGCATGATTTCCGGCTGAACCTTCAGCCGAATGTGCAGGAGCCCGCCCATCCGGCGGGCTTTTTTGTCTTTCCGACATCAGGCCCGCGCGTCTCGGCGGGCCTTTCTGCGTTCGATCGACCAACCCAGGGGATGACATGGCCAGCGCACTCAAAGCCGAGCGGGAGTTGCATCCCGAGGATTCGGTCGTCAGCATCGCCGGAGTTCCGGTCGGTGGCCGGCGCTTCACGGTGATCGCCGGGCCCTGCGCCGTCGAGAGTGCCGAGCAGCTGGAGGCCACGGCAGATGCCGTGCGACGGCATGGGGCGCATCTGCTGCGGGGCGGTGCATTCAAGCCGCGCACCAGTCCCTACGCGTTCCAGGGAGCCGGCCGCGAAGGCCTCGTCCTGCTGCGCGCGGCGGCAAGGCGCACCGGGCTCCCGGTCGTCAGCGAGGTGCTGGAGCCGGGAGAGATCCAGGCGATGACACCCTATGTCGACGCCTTTCAGGTCGGTGCCCGGAACATGCAGAACGGTGCGCTGCTCTCCGCGCTCGGCCGCCAGGCGAAACCGGTCCTCCTGAAGCGCGGACTGGCCGCAACCGTGGATGAGCTGCTGCTGGCGGCCGAGTACATCCTGCACAGCGGAAACCCTGCGGTGATACTCTGCGAGCGCGGGATCCGCACCTTCGAGCCCTCCACCCGCAACACGCTCGACCTGAATGCAGTCGCCGTGCTCAAGCGGAGCACGCACCTCCCCGTGATCGTCGATCCGAGTCATGGGACGGGTCGTTCGGAGCTGGTCCTGCCACTCGCCCGCGCCGCCGTCGGCGCTGGCGCCGACGGGATCATCGTAGAAGTGCATTACCGCCCGGCCGAAGCGCTCTCCGATGGGCGCCAGTCGCTGAGTCCACGCGAGTTCGCAGCGCTGATGGAAGG
>DASTUP010000077.1:0-2044 GCA_035759585.1 Gemmatimonadales bacterium
GCCGATCGTCACCGATCTTCCGCGTTCCGCCCTGGAAGTCCTTCAGGGGCTCGTTGCCCTGCTCATCACCGTTCAGTTGCGCGCGAGCTGGAAGAAACGTGCGGCGAAGGCGAAACCCGATCCGGTTCCGGCAGCGGAACCCGCTCCGGTGCGAACGAAGGACCCGACATGATCGCGCGACCTACGACATCCGGCCCCGACAGGAGGTGGAACGACCATGTGGCAGTTTCTTGAGACCAGCCTCCAGGACGCGACGCCGATAGCCCTCGCGGCTCTCGCCGGCACCTTCGCCGCGCGGTGCGGAATCTTCCATCTCGGACTCGAGGGGTTGATGTGCGTCGGCGCGTTCACATCCGTCGCGGTGACGATCGGAACCGGCAACATCGTGACCGGGCTCAGCTTCGCGGCGGTGGTCTGCGTTCTGCTCTCGGTCCTGTTCTGGCTGATCACGGTCAAGCTCAAGGCCGACCCCATCATCGCCGGCCTCGCGCTCACCACCCTCGGCCTGGGAGCTTCGACCTTCGCCCAGGAGACGATCTTCTCCACCCGAGGCACCATCACCGCGCCGGTAGGGCTCTGGCAGCCGTTCGCCGGCACCGGATTCCCGATGCCCACTCTGTCGATCATCGTCATCGTGACCCCCCTGATCGTTCTGGCCTCGTGGATCATGCTGCGCCGCTCGCAGTTCGGCCTCTCCATCTCCGCGATCGGCGAGTTCCCCTATGCGGCCAGGAGCGCGGGGATCAACATCGATCGCACTCGGCTGATGGCGCTCATGATCGGGGGTGTGCTGTGCGCGCTCGCCGGCGCCCAGCTCGCGCTCGGCGGGCTCACGTCGTTCTCCTCCGACATGACGGCGGGCCGCGGCTTCATCGCCTTCTCGGCGGTCGTGCTGGGCGGGTCGCATCCGCTGGGTGCGGCGGCGGCGAGCCTGTTCTTCGGAGCGGCCAATACGCTCGGCATCCAGGCGCAGCTGGCCAAGTGGCCGGTGCCGCTCGAGCTCGTGCTCATGCTCCCGTACATCCTCACGATCGTCGCCGTCGCACTGACCGGCGTGCTGCTGCGCAAGGGAGCCGTCGCGCAGTCGGCTTTCGGGGAACTCAGGAGTTGATCGATCCTGGCGTCATCCCCCTATCGGACGTCGGGTCTTACGCTTGTGGCGGGCCGCTCTGCCTCGCCACCCGCCGGACCAGCTCGACGAGGGCGAGCACCTGCGGCCTGGGCTCATCCGCGAGCCAGGCGACCGACATCGGCAGCAGCTGGGGCTCCGCGAGCGGAATGGTCGTGATCCCCGGGAGTACGAGGTTCGCGGTCGACTCGGGCACGAGCCCGAACGCGCGTCCCTCCGAGATCAGGTAGGAGCGCGCGCCGACGATGCGCGGGCGGCTGACGAGCACGAGGGGCTCGAGCGAGGCCTGCGCGCAGATCTCCAGGAGCCGGTCGTAGTACTCCGGGTTGCGTTCGCGCGGCCAGAGCAGGAGCGGCACGTCGGCGAGGTCGGCCAGGTGGATGCCGTCCGCACCGGCGAGCGGATGCTCCGAACTCAGGGCCACGAACACCGGTTCCCAGCGGACGATCTCGGTCCGGAAGCGCGCGGGGGCGTCGATGTAGCGCCCGATTGCGACATCCGCGCGACCGGATGCCAGCGCCGTCCCCGCCTCGCCCGTCTCGACGGCGAGCTCCTCGACCCCGACGCCGGGCATCGACTCCTCCGCCACGCGCAGGATGTCGGGCACGAGCGCGTTCATGGCGCTCGGCGTCGCTGCGAGGCGGATGCCGGAGTTCGCCGGGCCGGTCAGCCGTGCGGCGACCTCGGTGAAGCTCTCGCCCGCCTCGAGCAGCGCGCGGGCGAGGGGGAGGAGGGTCTCGCCGGCGGCGGTGAGCACGACGGAGCGGGTCGAGCGCTCGAAGAGCGCGAGCCCGAGATTGCGTTCGAGCCGGCGGATCTCCTGGCTCACGACGGGTTGTGAGACGAAGAGTCGCTCGGCGGCCCGGCCGAAGTGCTCGGTCGTCGCCACGGCCACGAAGAACTCCGCCTGCCGCA
>DASTUP010000078.1:0-5242 GCA_035759585.1 Gemmatimonadales bacterium
CATCATCGTCAGCAGCGCCGGATAGAACGAGGCGGTCTCCCGGGCGCCGCGCGCCATGTCGCGCAGGGCGTCGACGACGCCGGTCCCGAAGCCACTTGCCTCGGCTACGCGCGCCTGCGCCAGGAATGCCTCGCGCAGGCCTCGCTCCAGTGCGCGCTCGATGCCCTCCCATCCGACGCCGAAGAGCGACGTAAGCAGCAGCGCCACGATCATCCCCGTGGCCGTCGCAAGTACGGCGCGGCGGAAAAGACCGCGCGCATTCCACACCGACAGGGCCACGAACGTTCCGGCGATGAAGATGCCGGTGGCCCTCACGAACCCTTCAGCGACCCCGCCGCCCTGCAGCGACAGCGCGAGCAGCGCTCCACTCGCCGCGAGCCAGAACCACTCCCGACCCGACGCGGGCCGCGATACGAGGAGCATCCCCGCGAGCGGCCCGAGCACGAAGACGGGCGGGACCAGCAGAATGAACCCGGCCAGCAGTCCGACCAGCCCCCACGACCGGCGGCCGGCGGACACGCCTGGCCTGCTCAGCCGACGTGTCCCTTGATGTACGGGAGCAGCGCAAGCTCGCGCGCCCGCTTGATGGCCGTGCTGAGCTGGCGCTGGTGGCGCGCGCACGTTCCGGACAGCCGGGCGGGAAGGATCTTCCCGCGCTCGGTGAGGAAACGCTGGAGCGTCCGCTCGTCCTTGAAATCGACGACCCGCACGCCCGATTCACAGATCGCGCAGGTCTTGGCGGCGCGCTTCATTCGTCATCCTCCTCGTCGGACTTGGCTGCCGTCACCGGCACCGGCTGGGCGCCCTCGTGCACCACGACGAGATGGCGCAGCACGCCGTCGTCGAGCTTGATGGCGCGCTCGAACTCGGGAAGCGTCGCCGCCGCCGTCTCGAACTTGGCGATGACGTAGTGCCCGGTTTCGCGCTTCTTGATCGGGAATGCGAGAGTCCGCTTGCCCCAGTTGTCGAGGGCGGGGGGCTCGACCCCCTCGTGGCGGATGAGCGCGTGAAAGCGCTCGAGCTTCTCGTTGATGGCGGCCTCTTCGAGCGCACTGTCGAAGATGTAGACCACCTCGTACTGGTTGGTCATGACACCGTCCTTTGGACATTGCCCGATGAGCCGGGCCACGCGCCCCAGCCCGGTGCGGGGCCGAGGAGGAAATTTGTGAGCCGGGAAAGATAGTGTCGGCTGGCTGCTTATGGTAGGGGACCGGGTGGGGAGAGGTCTGCTGCGCACGGACGACTGCTGGCTCCCTGCACGCCCGACGCGAGCACGGCGCCCTTCGTCCTCTCGTGGTTTCGTATGCCGCTTTCTGCTGGCCCGTCGGCGGTCGCGTCCCGGTTCGGGCTATTCGTCCAGCACGTACACCGCTGTTTCCCGCGTCGCGGATTGTCCGTCCTCGGTTTTCACCGTCATCCGCATCAGATAGCGTCCGGCCTTCAGCCGATCGGTTCCGAGCTCACGTCTGGTCCGCTCGATGGGGCCGCTGGCCCGCTCCGTAAAGGTGACCGTCACGCCGCGATCGTCATCCTCGGGGGTAAAGCTGACTTCCGTCTCGATCTCAGTCCCCGGGGCGACGCCCGCGACCTCGTAGTAGATCGGGATGGAGCGCCCCCTGGCATAGCTGCCCGTGGAGCTGAGAGGGAATGACCCATCGGGCGCTTCCCATGGGCGGCCTCCCTCCGGGTCGCCGAGGACGATGTCGCTGAGTGAGAGTGCTCCGCCGGATGAGGGCACCGCGACATCGGAATCGCGGAAGAACTGCCCCGACGAATCGGCGCCCTGCACGAGGGATGCGCCGAGCCGCCACGCGCCGGGCGCCGCCTTGAGCTCGGTGACGAACGTCAGCATGTCGTCCGGCCCCGGCGCCTGCCGGACGGCGAGCCGCCGGACCGTATCGACCTCGATGAGATGCGCCCCCGAGCGCCCGACCAGCCGCATGGCGAACCCGTAACCGATCGGCTGCTCCGAGATCCGGCGCAGCGAACGCCCCGGAACGGACACGAGAAGGAGAATCCGGCCGTCGCCACCCTGCCCGAGAAGGCCGTAGGCGCGCCAGGCCACTTCGAGCACGCGCGGGTAGCGAAGGGCGTCGGAATCGGTCGTAGTCCCGATCACGCGGCTTCGCGTCGTCATGGTGAGCTCGCGCTCCCAGTTCATCCGGGAGGGACTGACGGCCAGCCGGCCGTAGATGGGATCGAGCGCCGCCCGCGACTCGAGCAGCCCATCCACGGCCCCGCAGCTTCGCGTCGGCCCGGCCTGCCGCACCCGCGTCGTGGCGCCTGCGCCGCCGGCGACATTGGCCAGCGTTTCCACGAGCCGCCAGTCGTCCGGATTCTCGCGCGCGACGAAGTGGAAGATCAGGTTGCCATCGGCGCGGCGGTACAGCCAGGAGGTATTGGGGCAGGCGCCGGCGCGGACGGCGGATGCGGTGTCGTCCGGCATTCCGTGGCGGATGAACACGAGGCCCCGGTCATCGAACTCCGCGTCACGATTGACCCAGAGCTCGTCGAGCTCGTAGCGGCGCGGGTAGGTGAGCAGGCGGAACCGGAGCCGTGCTCCGCCGATGCGCTCGTAGTGCGCGGCGAGGCGGGTGCCACGCGGCTTGAGCGATTCGAGATCCCGCTCCTCCCAGAACCTCTGGAGCCATTGCGGCCGCCCGGAAGGGACGAGTGCGTCGAACCCGGCGAGCTCCGCGGAATCCGCGATCAGCGCGATGTCGGCCCGCAGTCCCTCGATGACGGTCGAGTCGTCCGAGCCGGCCGCGGTGTAGTAGAGCGAGTCCGCATCGTCCATCCCGACCGCAAGGCGGATGCGCGCCAGCTCGAGTGCCGCGCGTGCATTTCCGCCACCCGCCGCGCGGTAGGCGGCGAATGCCGAATCGGCTATGGCAGGATTCCAGAGCCAGGCGGCGAGTCGTCCGCGCTGAAGCTGCCGCATGGAATCGGCGACGTCGCCCGGGGCTGCGAGCGCGCCGAGGAGCTTCGGTCCCACCTCGCGGACGAGCCAGGGAAGTTCCGCTCCCTCGGCGAGCAGCAGACCGACGGCGATCGATCCGGAAGTCGCCGCCGACGCGCCGCCCCCTTCGGCGGCGAGGGTGAGGTCGTAGATCGCGTCGGCGTTCCACGGGATCCCCGGCCGCTGGCCGGGCGCGTCCTTCGGCGTCCACGGCGTCCCGACGAGCTGCCACTTCACCAGGCCGCGGACGCCATAGGCCGCGCCACAATGTCCGCTCCCGAGGGCGAGATCGGTCAGGTGCCTAAGTACGGCATCCACGTCGCCGCGGCTCTCGATCCGGTATACCGGAGCGGGTCGTTCGGTGGCGGCTCGATTGGCGAGAAGCGCTGCGGCATCGGCACAGGAAAACCGGGCACTCGCCGGTGCCACCGTGTTCGCCGGCGCCTGGGCCTCGGCCGCGCCTGTGGCAGCGAGGAAGACCAACGCGAGAAGAACGCGTGATACGGACATTGATTCCCCGGGCAAAAGGGGAGAGGCGAGCGGTCGCATGGGTGACGTGCCACGCGGCGATCGACGCACGGCTGGCACTCGAAGGTTCCGGGCCGTAGAATCCACGGGCCGGACCGGACACCGCAAGTCGCACCTCATGCTGAACCAGGCCGAACAGGAGCACCAAACCATGCGCCGGATCGTTGCCCGCTGCACGCTCGCATTGCTGCTGGTTCCCGGAACCCTCGCGAGTCAGGGCGGTACTGCGCGCCTTGCGGTCCTGCTCGACGTGCCGGCCGCCGATTCGGCGTACACCTTCGACCGGATGCCCCCCGGGTGGCACGTCACGATGGGACCCGGCGCCATCCTCACCGATTCTGCGCATCGCGCCGAGGGCCGCTTCGTCGTCGAATCGGAGATCTTCCTCTTCCCGAACTCGTCGGCATCAGAGTACGGAATCGTGCTCGCGAAGGATGGAGCAGACTGGACAGGGTTCCTGCTGCGGCGGGACGGCACTGCCGCCATCGTCCGGTTTGCCGGCGGCGTCGCGACGCCGATCGTCGCATGGTCCGCCCACGATTCGGTGCCGAAGCCGTCCGCCGATGCGCCGGCTCGCGTGGTTGCCAGGGTCGAGGCGGAACGGGATTCGACGCATTTCTCGGTGAACGGGACGCGGGTAGCGAGCGCGCTGGGAAGCGCGGCGCCCGTGGATGGCGTATTCGGGCTCCGCATCGGGCCGGGGGTGAATGTGCACGTGAGCCGGCTCGACTACACGCGGCGTCTCGCACCGCCGCGTGGTGAGTAGGTCCGGCGCCCGGACCCGGAGTGTGCCCGGGCGCTGATCGCTGTTACTGGAAGATTCCGAAGTTGCCGAGGAGCCACCAGAGGAGAATGAAGATCAGCACCGTGCTGATGCACCCGCCGCCCAGCTTCTTTGCGCCATAACCCGCCGCCAATGCCCGCAAGAGCTTGCTCATCCGAGGACTCTCCCGATAATGATTCGCGATCTTTCCCACGTCCGAATGTGTGATCGTAACGCAGGCAGCCGAGCGGTGGCGGTGACAACTGTCACCGGCGGCGGTCATGGGCAGGAACTCGCCACCCGGAGACGCGTCGCATGAGCGCCTCGCCCGAAGCGTGGCTTGCGGGGCCGCTTCCCGGCGTCATCGCGCTCCTCCAGCCGGCCGCACATGCCATCGAGCAGGTGCGGCGTGACCTGCCACCCCTGCTCCGCACTCTGTCGGTGGAGCGGATCTGGGCCAGGCCGGGCACCTCGGCATCGATCGGCTACCACGCGGTGCATCTGGCCGGCAGTCTCGACCGGCTCTTCACGTATGCTCGCGGCGCCGCCCTGACGGACGAGCAGCGCGATGCGCTCGCGCGTGAACGCGCGATCGACGAAGAGCAGCCGGAAATGGAGAGGATCATAGCGCTGCTGGAAGGGGCGCTGGGAGCGGCGCTCGAGCAGCTGGGACGGACCAGTGAGGAAGAGCTGATCGTCCATCGGGAAGTCGGCCGCGGCCGCGCGCCCTCGACCACCCTGGGACTGCTCTTCCACGGCGCCGAGCATTCGGCGCGACATGCCGGCCAGATCGTGACGCTCGTCCGGGTAACCGAACGCGCGTGATCCGCCTCAGCTGCTGAAGCGGAAGAGCATCACGTCGCCATCCTGCACGACGTAGTCCTTGCCTTCGGCGCGCGAAAGTCCCTGCTCGCGCGCCGGCTTCCACCCGCCGACCCGGACGAAATCGCCGTACGCGACCGTTTCGGCGCGAATGAACCCCTTCTCGAAGT
>DASTUP010000079.1:0-15629 GCA_035759585.1 Gemmatimonadales bacterium
GCGCTCGAGGCGCTCGTGCGCGCCGTTGTCCGCGATGAGCACCTCGCGAGCGACGAGCCCGGGATGGCCGAGACGGTCGCGCGCCTCATGGAAGTCCTCGAGAGCGTGCGACGCAGCCCGGAGTGGGAAGCGCTCAGCCGCGCAGAGACGCGGATGGTCGAGTGCCCGATCGTCCGGGTCACACGCGATGACACGGGTGAGCGGGTCGTCGAGGGCGTGGCCGATGCAGTGATCGGAAGCGGCGGTGACTGGACCGTGCTCGACTGGAAATCCGACGACGTGAGCGACGAGGCGTGGGTCCAGCGGCGCGAAGCGTACGAGCGGCAGGTGCGTCTCTATGCGGAGATGCTCGGTGCGCTCGGCGGTGTGCAGGCGCATGGAGAGCTCGTCCGCGTGCGTGCCGGCTGATGGCGCCGAAGCTCCAGCGCTGGATCGACCTCCTCGCGGCCCTCCTCCGGCGCCGCTATCCCGCCACATTCGAGCAGATCCGGGACGAAGTCCCCGCCTACGCCTTCCGCGAGGGCGACGACACCGCGAAGGCCGCCGCGCAGCGCATGTTCGAGCGCGACAAGAAGGAGCTGCGCGCCTTCGGCATTCCGCTGCAGACGATCACCGACGAGGCGAACGAAGTGGTCGGGTACCGGCTCGCGCCGCGCGACTTCTACATGCCGTACCTCTCGCTCGTCCTCGACGGGCGACAGGTGGAGCCGATGCGGGTGGACCGCGACGGGTACCGCTCGCTCGAGCGCCTCGCCTTCGAGGCCGACGAGCTCAAGGCGGTGGTCGAGGCGGGCGCGCGTGTCCGGCAACTCGGCGATCCCTCGCTCGCCGCCGACGCGGGCTCAGCGCTCCGGAAGCTCGCGGTGGACCTGCCGCTCGATGCGGGCCTCGTGCGCGAAGGCGGGACGGAGCAGGTCGCCGCCCCGGCGACGCAGTCGTCCGCTGAGCTCTTCGACCTCCTGAGCGATGCGCTGCAGCGGCGGAAGTGGGTGGAGTTCGAGTACGACTCGATGTCGTCCTCGAGTCTCACGCGCCGGCAGGCCGCGCCGCTGGGGCTCTTCTTCATGAGCCAGCACTGGTATCTCGCGGCGGCGGAGCGCGGCGCCGCCTTCGTGAAGAACTTCCGGCTGAGCCGGATGCGGAAGCTGGTCGTCAATTCCGAGAAGCCGGGCAGGCCGGATTTCGAGACTCCCGCGGATTTCAGGCTTCGCGAGCACGCTCGCTCGCGCCACGCCTGGGAGCTGGGCGACGGCGAGAGCGGAGAGGTGATCGTTCGCTTCCGGGAGGGGACGGGCGCTGCGGTCGTCGCGGCGAGGCTGGGGTCCCCGATTCCTGCGGATCCCGATGCGCGCTCATTTACCGTGCGCCGGCTCGATTCGTTCATCCGGTGGCTCCTGCCGCTCGGACCCGCGGTCGAGGTGGTCAGTCCCGTTGCGGCACGGGCCGAGTATGCGCGCCAGGTGTCGGCGACGCTCGCGTTGTACGGGGAGGAAGCGTGATGGAGACCGCGGCCGCGCAGCTCAAGCGCATCCTCCACGTGATTCCGACGCTCGCGGACGATCAGGATCATCCGATCGAGGAAGTCGCCCGGCTTGCCGGCGTCGATCGGAAGACGATCGTGAAGGACCTCCGCTCCGTTGCCGAGCGGTTCGACGATCCGGGCGGGTTCGTCGAGGGCGTCGCCATCCTGATCGATCCCGAGTGCGTGTCGGTGCGCACCGATCATTTTCACCGGCCGATGCGGCTCACGCGCCGCGAGCTCGCGGCGCTCGAGCTCGGTCTCGCCATGATCCGCGGCGAGCGCCCGCCCGACGAGCATCGCGCGATCGACAACGCGCGGAAGCGGCTCGGCGCAGTCGTCGCCGAGCTTCCCGAGGATGCCGATCGCGTCCCGGGCGAAGGTCGCCTCGGCCTGCCCCTCATCGCCGCGGGAGAGGACCCCTCGCATCGCGCACTCCTCCGCTCGGCCATCGAAGAGTCGCTGAAGGTGCGCATCGCGTACCAGAAGGCGGATGCGCGCGAGCCGTCGCCGAGGACCGCCTGCCCGCACGCCCTCGTCCATGCGAGCGGGATGTGGTATCTCGTCGCCCACTGCGACGAGAGCGGCCTGCGCTTCTTCCGGCTGGACCGCGTGCACCGGGTCGACGTGCTGGACGAGAAATTCGAGCGGAGCGACGACGGCGCGGCGGAGGAGCTGCCTTCGGGGCCGATGTTCCGCGCGGAAGCGGCCGGCACCGTGACGATCCGGTATTCACCGACGATCGCGCGCTGGATTGCGGAACGGGCAGGGAAGGAGCTGGATGCTCAGGGCGGGCTCACGCTCGAGCACCCCTGCGCCGATGCCGATTGGGCGGTGCGGCACGTGCTGCAGTACGGTCCGGATGCGGAAGTGCTCGAGCCGGCGGAGATCCGCGCGGCGGTCCGGACCCGCCTCGCGATGATGGCGAGTTCGTGAAGCGCCTGCCTCTCAGGGTGGCGGCAGCGCCCCGTCACCTCCACAGCTCACTTCGACCGTAACCCGCAGCAGCTCTCCCGCCGGGACCGCAACGGTCCGCGGGTTGCCGCCTACGACGCTGCAGACCGGATCCACCCCCTCCAGTCGAAGCTCGGCGGCACCGGCCGGAACATTCCTGAGCCACGTCGTCCCCTTCACCGCGACTTCCCCCCGTTCGACGCCATCGACGCTGATCGTGTACCCGTCCGGATCCAGCGCCGTCCCGCCCGCCCGCATCGTGAGCGCGATCGTGCCGGCCTGGCTCGCGGGCGCTTCGAAGTCGGGGCCGGTCGGGCCGCCATCACCCGCACAGGCTTGAAGGAGCATCACGGCGCAAGCGGCTGGCAGCAGACGATGAGAATGCAGCATGGGGTCCTCCAAGCTACGGGGAGTTCGCTGCGGGCATTGGCCCGACGAGGTAATCTAAAGCAGATCAGCGGCACCAATGCTGCCGGAGGTGCAAATCCTCCCGAGTCCTTCAATTTTACTGATCGCCTTCTCCCCAACCGAGGCCCCATGCCCACGACCAGGCTCGAGGCATTCAGCGACGGTGTCATCGCGATCATCATCACGATCATGGTGCTCGAGCTGCACGCGCCGCATGGCGCTGCGCTCGGGGACCTCCGGCCCCTGGTTTCCATCTTCTTCGGCTACGTGCTGAGCTTCGTCTACATCGGGATCTACTGGAATAACCATCACCACATGATGCACGTCACGCGGGCCGTCACGGGCTCGGTGCTCTGGGCCAACCTGCACCTGCTGTTCTGGCTCTCCCTCATACCGTTCGCCACGGCGTGGATGGCGGAGAACCGCTACGAGCCGGTGCCGGTGGCGCTCTACGGGGGCGTGCTGCTGATGGCGGCCGTTGCCTACCTGATCCTTCAGATGCGGATCCTGGCCCAGGAGGGAGAGGACTCGCTGCTCCGCTCGGCGATCGGCACCGACCTGAAGGGGAAGCTTTCGCCGCTGCTCTACGTGGCCGCGATCCTTGCCGCCTTCGTCCATCCGATCATCGCCGGCGCGATCTACGTGGGCGTGGCGCTCATCTGGCTGGTTCCCGACCGGCGGATCGAGGCGAAGCTGGCGGAGGTGGAGGCGAATCGGGCGAGATGACGCCCCGTCACCGCCGCCGCTTCAGCAGCTCGGCGACGAGATTGACGAGCACCTCGAGGCGGAAGGGCTTCTCGAGAAATGCGCCGGGCAGGGTCGCGGGGAGATCTTCCTTCGCGGAGATGAAAAGGAGGGGAGGCCGTGCCGGCTTCTCGGCGAGCTGCTGGCCGAGGGTCCGGCCATCCATGCCGGGCATCATGACGTCGCAGACGATGAGATCGAACGATTCGCCGGCGAGCTTGCCGATGGCATCGATCCCATCCTCCGCCGTCCTGACTGAGTGACCAGCCTGCCGCAACGCCAGCGCGACGATCCCACGCATGTGGCGATCATCGTCCACGACCAGGATGAGATTGGGCACGCCCGATTCTAGCGTAGCCTCGTCGCGCGCGCCTCCGTACGACTGCGTAGGGCATCGGCGCAACATGTGGCGTCCATCAACGTTGCCGGGCCGGTTCTTCGCATTGGGCATTTCAAGGTGGAGGCGGCTGACCAGAATGGATGACGATCTGAACGGAATGTCGCGCGAGCAGTTGATTGCCGAGATTCGCGCGCTGCGCGACGGCATCAGGAGGCATCGCGACAGCAGCGGTCACGAGCTTTGCTGGCATCATCCTGCGCTCTGGTCGCTGCTTCCCGAGCGCACCGACCCACTTCCTGAAGTGCCCTCGTGGCCCGAGTTCCTTCGCGGCTGCGTGCGATATCGTCAGTCGCTCGACGAACGCGGGCCGACCTGAATAATCGGTCCCGGGATTGCTCGTGCACTGCCGCTTCGCTTCGGGAGGCGGGTATCTTCACGGTATCCGACGAATGGATCACTGCTCCTCGCCCGTCCACGAGACCTCCAACCCCCGCCTGCCCATGCCTCGGCTTCTCCGTCCGCTCGCGTCCGCCTTACTTCTCGCCACGGCCGCATTCGTTGCCGACCCGGTCCCGGTCGACTGGGCGATGGTCGCAAGAATCCGGGAGGAGGGGCTCCAGCACTCCCGCGTCGCCGATCTCGAGAGTTACATGACCGACGTGATCGGCGCGCGGCTCACGCTTTCCGAGGACATGAAGCGCGCGCAGGCATGGGCGATGGCCGAAATGGGGCGAATCGGGCTGGCGAATGTGGCGGCCGAGCCGTTCATGGATTTCGGCGCAGCCTGGGACAACGAGTACGTCTCCCTGCACATGCTCGAGCCGGATTACCAGCCGATGGTCGGCTATCCGATCGCGCACACGCCGGGAACCGGCGGGAAGGTGACTGCCGATGCGGTCATCGTGGACCTGCAGACGCGCGACGACCTGGCGGCCTGGCGCGGCAAGCTCGCGGGGAAGGCGGTGCTCGCGACGCCGCCGGCAACGGTCGACATGACGCCCCTGATCAACGGCACGCAGCGCCTCACCGAAGAAGAGCTCGAAGCGCGTGAGCAGACGGTGATCGCGCCGAGGCCTGCGCCGGCGCGGCGGATTCCGAATCCCGCGCTCGTGAGCGCCGAGGAGCGCATGGCCTTCTTCAAGGCGGAGGGCGTGGCGGCGGTGCTCGAGAGCCAGAGCGGGTGGATCGGCGCGGTGCGCGGCTTCTCACGTCCGGGCTCGCGGAACGACCGGTGGTCCGCGGCGGGAGACAGCGCCGCGCCGGTAATGATCGCGATCACCCCCGAGCACTACAACCGCATGTACCGGATTCTCCGGCGCGAGATCCCCGTCAAGGTGGAGCTCGAGGTGCGGAACCGGATCGGCCCGCGAACGGAGCAGGCCGTGAACATCATCGGCGAGATTCCCGGAAGCGACCTGAAGAACGAGGTCGTGATGATCGGCGCACACTTCGACACCTGGCACGCGAGCCCCAATGCGAGCGACAACACGTCGGGTGTCGCGGTCGTGCTGGAGGCGGCGCGCATCCTCCGGGCGGTCGGGGCCAGGCCGAGGCGTACGATCCGGGTGGCGCTGTGGAGCGGGGAAGAACAGGGACTCTGGGGATCGCGGGCGTACGTGCGCGAACATTTCGGGAACCCGAACGATTCGACGGTCGGAAAGAAGCCCGCATACGACCGGCTCTACGCGTACTTCAATCAGGACTACGGTCCGGGCCAGTACCGTGGCATCTACCTGCAGGGGAACGAGGGCGCGCGCGCGCTGCTCACGGCGTGGATGGAGCCGTTCCATGACATGGGAATGACGACGGTCTCGAACCAGAGCGTCGGAAGCACCGACCACATCGCCTTCGACGAGGCGGGGCTGCCGGGGTTCCAGTTTCTGCAGGATCGAGTCCCCGGCGGTGGCGGCCACACGAATCTCGACTTCTTCGACACCATCCCGGTCGAGGACCTCATGAAGAATGCGGTCATCATGGCGTCATACGCGTACCACGCGGCGATGAGTGAGACGAAGATGCCGCGGAAGGCGGGCGCCCGGTGACGACGCGGGTGGCGTTACCTCGATCATGACCGTTCCGCCGATTCCGAATGCGTACTGGCTGCCAGGTGGGCGCGTGCTTGCGGGGGAGTATCCGGGGCACTGGGTTGCCCAGGTGGCGCGCGAGCGGATCGGCCGGCTGCTCGATGCGGGCATCCGCTCGTTTCTCGACCTGACCGAGGAGTCCGATCCGCTCCAGCCGTATGACGAGCAGCTGCACACGGAAGCGGCGAGCCGGGGAGTCGATGTCGTGTACGTGCGACTCGGCGTGCGCGACATGGACGTGCCGGCGCGCGAGCAGATGTCGCGGATTCTCGATCACATCGATGCGGAGCTGGAGGCGGGCCGGAAGGTCTATGTCCACTGCTGGGGCGGCATCGGGCGGACAGGGACCGCCGTCGGCTGTCACCTCGTGCGGTCGGGTCGGAGTGGCGCCGAAGCGCTCGCCACCATCGCGGAGCTCTGGCAGGGCGTTTCCGAGGCGAAGCGTCGCGACTTCCCCGAGTCACCGCAGACGCGCGCACAGCGAGCGTTCGTGGAGGCGTGGATCGAAGACGACGGAGCGGAGGAGGCGTGAATGGATCCATCACCGAGGCGGGGAAGGCGCAAAGGAGTCCGGGCCCCTTGCGACCTTCCTGCCTTTGCGGAGATCAAACGCCTTCTATGCGGTAGATCTCCCGATGTCCGTGGTCCACGAGCTCGTGATATCCCTGCATGATCCGCTCGAATTCCTTGTTCATCTCGTCGGTCATTCCCTTGCCGGCCATCATTTCCTCGAAGGCCTGGAGACTCGGGACCTCGAACTCGGATATGACGGTCCAGTAGCGGTCACCCGAGAAATCGGTCATGACGCGCCCCTTTCCCCACCCGGCCTTTTCGCTGAGCTTCCCCATTTCGAGGAACTTCTCGACCATCGGGCGGACCTTGCCCGGCCTGCAGTGGAAAATTTCGCGAATGAGCAGCATGAGCATCGCCTCCAAAGTGGCAGTTATCTCGACGTCGTCGGATCGTCGAGGAGGTGGGCAACGATATCCGCCGTGCGAGCGCAGCTCGATCCGGCCGGGATCGTGCTTCCATATATACGTCGAATGGGGGCGGGCGGAATCGACCGAGCCTCCGGAGGCCGCTCCAGCGGGGGTTGGCGGATGACAGACGGCTCGAACGGGTACGATGCAATCGCCGCCCAATTCCTCAGAGCCCGGAACCCGGCAATCGGCTCCCAGATCGTCGGGACGTGGGCACGAACGCTGCCGCCCGGGGCCGCCGTACTGGATCTCGGCTGCGGCAACGGAATCCCGATCACGCGGACGCTCGTCGATGCCGGGCTCGCCGTGGCCGCCCTGGACGCCTCGCCCAGGATGGTTTCGGCATTCCGGAGCAATTTTCCCGGGGTGCCCGTAACCTGCGAGCCGGCAGAAGCGTCCGCCGTCCTCGAAGGGCGATTCGGCGGGATCGTCGCGTGGGGGCTCGTCTTCCTCCTGCCGGCCGAACGCCAGATTGCGCTCATCCACCGGGCAGCTGCTGCCCTCGAGCCGGGTGGAAGCTTCCTGTTCACGGCGCCGGAGCCTGCCTGCCGCTGGGAAGATGTGCTGACGAGGCGCGAATCGGTCTCGCTGGGCGCCCCCGCGTATCGCGCCCACCTTGCGGAAGCCGGACTCTCGCTCGTCGGTGAGCATCGCGACGAGGGGGCCAATCACTATTTCGAGTCCCGCAGGAGTGTCCACTTTTGACCGCACTAGGGTTTTCCCTAGTAGCGCCGGCCGCCGGCAGGCCCTATCGTAGGGACACCCCTGGCTGGGAGCGCCGCCTGGCGACTCGTCCCCCCGACGGCCCAGTCCCGCAGCACGGCCGTCCGCAGGTCCGGCAGAGCGCACCGGGCATCACGTTCAGCGTCGATGCCGAGGGGATCGTGCGGACCACGATGCGCGGGGTCATCACCGCGGGCGACTTTGCGGCCCATGTCCGGGCGCGGGCGGAGGCAGGCGTTCTCGGACACCCCCAGATCGTGGATGCCCGCGACGCCCAGCTCCAGCTCACCACCGGCGACATTCGCGCCATTGCCGCCCTGGTCGGGAAGCTTCGCGGAACTGCGAGGATGGCTCGCACGGCATTCGTGGCCCAGCAGGATTTCGCCTATGGAATGGCGCGGATGTACGCCGCGCTGGGCGTGCGAGAGGACCCGGGATTCGCGGTTTTCCGGACGCTGGGCGAAGCGGAGACATGGCTCGCCGAATAGCGTTCTCCCGCCTTCCTGCCCATACTTCCTCCTTCCCAACCAGCCCCACCTTCATGCACCCAATCCTCGCGGTCGGCGCCGGCGGATTTCTCGGCTCCATCCTGCGATACAAGATCGGCGGCGTCGTCCTCCACCACGCCCTGGGCGAGCGACTTCCGCTGGCGACACTCGCCATCAATGTGCTCGGATGCCTCGCGGCGGGTGCGCTTGCCGGGTGGGCGGAATCGCGATCGCTCCTGCCGGGCGGGCTGAGCCCGACGGCGCGGCTTTTCCTGATCACCGGATTCTGCGGAGGTTTCACGACATTCAGCGCGTTCGGCCTCGAGACGATGCACCTCGTTCGCCGCCAGGCGCCGGCACTCGCCGGGTTGAACGTCGCGCTCAGCCTCATCGGTGGCCTGGGAGGGGTCTGGCTCGGCTGGCGAGTCGCGACCGCCCTCGCACGCCCCTGATGCGGCGGGAATGACCGGCAGGGAAGCTCAGCAGTCCACTTCTTCCACCAGGAGCAATGCGATGATCCAGCGGATCCGGCGGCTCGGGATTGGACAGATGGCCAAGGTGATGGGCGTGCTCTACTTCATGATCGGAATCCTCTTCGCTGCGATCATGGGACTCTTCGGCTCGATGTTTCCTTCGACCGGAGAAGAGAATGTCGCGATCTTTGGCGGGGTCATGCTGATCGCGTTGCCGATCATCTACGGGGTCTTCGGGTTCCTCGCCGGGGCGCTCATGGCGTGGCTGTACAACATCGTGGCCGGGTTCACGGGCGGACTGGAGCTGGAAATGGACAGCGCGGAGTACGAGCGGATGTAGGCCGGAGTGCCATCGAGACCGGCCGGGCGCTCAGGCCTCTTCCGCCTCGGCCAGCAGGCTGGCGACGGCATCGAGCAGCTGGTCGGTCTCGAACGGCTTGTCGAGCGTACGGATATCGGAGGGGAGATAGCTGCGGGAGCCGGAAAGGCCGAAACTGCCGGAGGTACGAAGGATCGGCAGCCTCGGATGACGCCTCCGGACTTCCGCGATCAGCGCCGCGCCATCCATGCCCGGCATGGTGCTGTCCGTTATCAGGAGATCGGGGCGGGGACCTGCCAGCCGCTCGAGCGCCTCGAGTCCATTCCGCGCTTCGATGACGGTATAGCCTGCCTCACGCAGCACGCGCACGCAGAGCATGCGCGCGATGTCGGTGTCATCGACGACGAGAATGCGGGTGCCGGCAGGGGATGTCACGGGGCATCACTCCGAAGGACAATTGCAGAGTATTCGCAGCGAGTGTAATCGATACCATGCGCGCGGGAAGGGCGCAAGTTCGCGGCGCGACGCGCCAGAGCAGAATCAACTCCGAGGTACGTGATGAACGACGAAGCCCTCAACCTCACTACCCGTCAGTTCCTCAAGCGCTTCGGCATCACGGCCCAGCGCGAGATCGAGCGGGCGATCCGCGCGCGCATCCAGGAGGGCAGGCTCGCCGGCACCGAGACACTGCGCGTCCGGGCGACGCTGGCGATTCCGGGCGTGCTCGACGAGATGGAGATCGACGGGGAAATTGCGCTCGAGTAGCAGAGCTGCCCAATCGAGTGGCGACAGCGAAGGGCTCTTGCGGGTTCGGGGTTTATTCGGTAATCTAGCTCCCCCACCCTTCAGGAGAGCTGAGGCCATGGCCATGCAGAACCCGCCCCAGGGCTACCACACCGTCACTCCCTACCTGGTGATGGACAACTCGGCCGCCGCCATCGATTTCTATCGCAAGGCGTTCGGCGCAGAAGAGATCTTCCGCTTCGAACACGAAGGACGGATCGGCCATGCGGAGCTCCGGATCGGAGACTCGCGCATCATGCTTTCGGACGAATGGCCCGAGTACGGATACCGCAGCGCCAGGAATATTGGCGCCACGCCGGTGAGTCTCATGCTGTACGTTCCCAACGTGGACGAAGTCTTTGCGCGCGCACTCGAGGCGGGAGCCACCGAGCGCTCGCCCGTGCAGGACCAGTTCTATGGAGACCGGACGGGGAACCTCTCGGATCCCTTCGGCCATCAGTGGACCATCGGCACCCATGTGAAGGATGTGCCGGCGGAGGACATGCAGCGGCTCTTCCGCGAGTCGATGGCAGGGCAGGCCGCCACCTGATCCGACTGATGCACCGGCCCGGCAGCGTTGTCGGGCCGGCGCACGGTGGCGCCCTGTAATCGCCGTTCCCGCCGGGCCCGCATCCTGCATCCGCCGTTCGCATCGCGCTTTTCCCGCGCCGCCGTATCTTCAGCACATCGCCGAATCCGCAAGGAGCCCGCATGACTGCGACCGCTTCCGCTCCGGCCATCGACGCCTTCCAGCGCGACGGTTACCTCGGTCCCGTCCACCTCTTCGATGCCGCCGAATGCCGCCAGATCGCCGCCTATCTTGCCCGGACGGACCTGCCGAGCGCCGAGTGGGGAAAGGGGCGCGCAGTCGGAGAGCGGTACCTCTATGAGCTGGCCACGCGGCCCGAGCTGCTCTCACTCGTCACCTCGATCCTCGGCGAGGACGTGATTCTCTGGGGAGCGAGCTCGGTGATGCGCGGGCCCGGCGACGTGCATCCCTGGCACAGCGACATCGAATCGTCGGCGCCCGACGGACGGTTCGTCACCGCGTGGATCGGAATCGAGAATACGAGCCGTGAGTCGGCACTGCAGGTCATCTCGCGCTCGCACCTGCTCGGAAAGACCGTACAGGAGGCTCGCCTCGACCGTGGGCTCAAGCGGGAGGAGGCAACGCCGGACACGATGCTCGAATCCGTCCGCCCCCGGTTCCCGGATGCGGAGCTCATCCAGGCCGAGATGACGAACGGCGATGCGCTGCTCTTCGACGGGCGGCTCTGGCATGGCTCCGACAACACCCGGCGGGATGGGCAGCGCGTGGCGCTTCTCTTCCAGTACGCCGCTGCCGACTGTGCGGTGCGCATTCCCGATCTCACGCAGCTCGACTGGCCGTTCCGGCTCAGGGAGTCGCCTCTGCCGCCGGTCATCCAGGTGTCCGGCACCGCAGCGGCGAGTCCGAATCGCATCGTGCCTGCGCCGGCGCCGGGCGCGAACGACCTTCCGATGCTCGTGACCGCGGTGCATCCCGTGGTCCTTCCGATCGACAATCCGACGAAGGAGTGGGAACCGTTTCCGGGATTCCGCGGCGCGACGCGCACGCTCTCGGAAATGTCGTGTCACGCGTCGGTCCTGGTGCCGGGGCACTCGCCGCACCCGCCGCATGCGCACCAGGAAGAGGAGATCCTGATTCCACTGCACGGCGAGGTCGAGCTCGTCATCGCGAAGAGTCCCAGGGATCCGTCGCCGCGCATCGAGCGTCTTTCGCCCGGATCGTTCATCTACTATCCGTCGGGCCAGCATCACACGATCCGGAATCCCGGAAGCGCGCCGGTCGGGTACCTGATGTTCAAGTGGCGCGCAGCAGGGAAAGGCTCGCCCGATCAACTCGAAACGACGATCGTGC
Source organism: Gemmatimonadales bacterium (assembly GCA_035759585.1). Taxonomy (GTDB): domain Bacteria; phylum Gemmatimonadota; class Gemmatimonadetes; order Gemmatimonadales; family GWC2-71-9; genus CAMLLJ01. The sequence goes on from DASTUP010000079.1 coordinate 11,716, forward strand.
GCCATGCGGCTTTCACGCCCCCGGCGGATGCGCCGGATTTCTGGACGACGCTCCTCCTGAATGGGCCCACGGCGCTGCTCGGCAAGCTCCACTCGCACCTCACCGTGCTCGCGCCGGGCGGGACCTACGAATCGCACGTCGATCCGTACGATGTGGCGTTCGTCGTGCTTTCAGGAGCGATCGAGACCATTGGAGCGACGGCCGGCCCGAACACCGTGCTGTACTGTGCGGCCGGGGAGCCGCACGGAATGCGCAATCCGGGTGCCGAGCCCGCGCGCTACCTCGTCTTCGAATTCCACCGACCGGCGGCAGTAAAGGACGCCCCGCCGCGTCCGCTCGTGGTCCGGGCCGGCAAGCGGCTGCTCCGCCCGATCTGGCGGCGCATGAAACCGATGCTGCCGCAGGCCATCCGGGAGAGGTGGTAGCGCCGCTCTGCATCGGGACAGCCGGATGGCGGCTCCCGAAGCGGCACCACCATCTCTTTCCGACGGAAGGCTCCCATCTCGAGCGCTACGCTGGCCGCTTTCCGGCCGTGGAGATCAACTCGTCGTTCTACCGCCCACATCGGCGAGCGACCTGGGAGCGCTGGGGCGGCTCGGTACCGCCCAGCTTCCGCTTTTCCGCAAAGACTCCCCGCACCCTGACGCACGACCGGCGGCTCACCGATCCCGAGCCGCTGCTCGACGAGTTTCTCGCCGACGTTGCCGGGCTGGGCGATCGACTCGGCTGTCTCCTCGTGCAGATGCCGCCGAGTCTCGCTTTCGATGCGAGGATCGCAGGGCGGTTCTTCGGAGCATTCCGTGAGCGATGCTCGGTTCCGATCGCTGCGGAGCCGCGCCATGTGACATGGTTCGCGCCGGAAGCGGAGGCGCTCCTCGTGGCGCACCGCGTCGGGCGCGTCGCGGCGGATCCGGTGTGCGCGCCGGGTGCGGATGAGCCTGCAGGCTGGCCGGGGACGGTGTATTACCGGCTCCACGGGTCGCCACGAATGTATTACTCGGATTACGACGCTCCATACCTGCAGGCGCTTGCCGAGCGCCTCGATCGTGCGCGACAGCGTGCGGACGTTGCCGGGCCGGTCTGGTGCATTTTCGACAATACGGCGCTCGATGCCGCGACGGAGAACGCTGCGGCGGTGCTCGCGATTCTCGAATAGCTGGGCCGGCGCCGGGGGGCGTCTTGCGCCGGCTTAATCAAATGATTAAACTGTTCGGCCAATGACGAAGAAAAGCACCCGCAAGCCGCACCCTGCGAGCAGTCCCTCGCGCGACGTGGCCACCGAGGAGCGGATCCTCGAGGCGGCCCGGACGGTGTTCATCCGCCGCGGAACCGCCGGGGCACGGATGCGGGAGATCGCCCAGGAGGCCGGGGTCAACCAGGCACTGCTGCACTATTACTTCCGGAGCAAGGCCAATCTCGCGGAGGCGGTCTTTCAGCAGGCCGCGCGCCGGCTCTTTCCGCCCGTCATCGCACTGCTCGGCTCGGACGCATCGCTCGACGAGAAGGTCGAGCGCGTGGTCGAGCACGAGCTTCGCGTGCTGCTGGCGAATCCGTTCCTTCCCGGCTACGTGCTCGCCGAGCTGAACCAGGATCCCGACCGGGCCCGGCAGCTCGTCGAAGCCATGATGGGGACCCGGGTCGAAGGCTTCGCGCCGCAGGTGTTCGCGAAGCTGGCCGCGCAGATCGCAGAGCGCGTCGCGGCCGGAACGATGCGGCCGATCACGGCGGATCAGTTCGCCATGAACCTCATTTCGCTCTGCGTCTTTCCCTTCGCGGCTCGCCCCATGTTCTGCGCGCTCCTGCAGCTCGATGCCGACGGCTTTGCCGGGATGATCCAGCGGCGGAAGGAAACGCTCGTTTCGTTCTTTCTCGGAGCGCTGCGGCCATGAGGCGTATCGCCCTCCTCGCGGCATTGGTGCTCTCGTGCGGTGCACCACCTCTCGCTGCGCCGGGGCCCGATACTCTGACGCTCGCCCAGGTGCTCGAGGCCGCTCGCAACCGGGATCCCCGCGAGGCGCAGCTCGCGCTCGAGCGGACGCGCTCCGCGCTCCGCCTTGCGCGCATCGGAGCCGACCGGCTTCCGTCGGCCCGTGTGTCGGCACAGGCGCAATACCAGTCGGAAGTCACCTCGCTCGCCGACGCGCTTGCGGGCGAGCCTCCGTTCCCGCTTCCCACACCTTCACGCGATACCTACGACGCCCGGCTCGATGTGCGGCAGCCGATCTTCGATCCGACCATCGGCTCGCGGCGGTCGGTCGAGCGCGCGAGCCAGGCGGAGACGGAAGCCCGCATCGAGACGGCACTCTACGGGCTCCGCGCAGAGGCCATCGAGGCGTTCTTCGCCGCCGCGCTGTTTCAGGAGCGCGCAGCGGCAATCGATGCCACCATCGCCGATCTCGAGTCTGCGCTCGGCGTGGCCGCCGCACGTGTGCGCGAGGGATCCGCGCTCCGTTCCGAGGAAGCGGCGCTGCGCGCGGAGCTGCTCAGGCGCCGGCAGGACGGAGATGAGGCGCGGGCCGAGCGACTCGCGGCCCTGGCGATCGTGAGCGAGCTGACGGGCATGAAGACCGGTCCGGGCCTGGTCGTTCGCGCCGGCGCCGGCGCAATCGATACCTCACTTCCCGATTCGATCGCCCGTCCGGAGCTCGAGCGCTTTGCCCGGAGCCGGGAGCGCCTCGCCCTCCAGGAGCGGGCGCTTTCGTCCAGTGACCTCCCGCGCCTCGCGGCATTCGGGCGGGTGGGCTATGGTCGCCCCGGCCTCAATCTTCTCGGCGACGAGTTCGGAGGATGGTGGGTGGGCGGCCTCCAGCTCGAATGGTCTCCGCGTCTCTGGGGGAACGAGGGGCGCGAGCGCGAGCTGCTGCGCCTCGAAGGGGAGGTCGTCGCCACCGAGGAGGCGGCGTTCCGGGCCTCCATCGCCCGGGCCGGCGCGCACGACGCGGCAGCGGTCGCGCGCCTCGCGCGCGCTGCTGCACTCGACGACGAGATCGTGCGGCTCCGGGAGGACGTCGAGCGCGAGACCCGGATTCGCTTCGACGAGGGCGTCGTCACGTCGGCGGAGCTGGTCGACCGGAGCACCGACGTGCTCGCGGCGCGAATCGCGCGCGCAACCCACCGCATCGAGCTCGCGCGAGCGCGGGCACGCTATCTCAACCTGATGGGCCTGGAGGTCGACTGATGTCTCGGAGGAGATGGGGCGCGCTGGCCGGGATGGTCCTCAGCGCCGGCGCGGGTGCGTGTGCTCGTGAGCCGGAGCCCGATGCGTACGGCAACTTCGAGGCGATCGAGGTCGTGGTGTCCGCCGAGGAGGGCGGGCGACTCCTGAGCTTCACGGTGCATGAAGGGGCGCGGCTGGATGCCGGTGCCGCGGTCGGCATCATTGATACGACACCGCTGGCGCTGGAGCGCGACCAGGCCGAAGCGCAGCAGGAAGCGGTCGCCTCACGGACGATCGAGGCCGATCGCCAGATCGCCGTTCTCGAGGCGCAGCTCGGCGTCGCCCGGCGGAGCTTCGAGCGCGCACGGCGCCTCCACGCACAGCAGGCGGCGACGGCCCAGCAGCTCGATCAGGCGGAGCGGGAGTACCGGGTGCTCGAGCGACAGATCGCGGCTGCGCGCGCCCAGCGGCGCACTGCCACGCAGGAAGCGGCTGCGGCAGGAGCTCGCGTGGCGCAGATCGAGGATCGCATCGGGCGCGGCACGATCGTCAATCCGCGTGCGGGGGTGGTCCTCGCTTCGCACGTGGAGGAGGGCGAGACGGTGCGCGCCGGACAGCCTCTATACCGGATTGCGGACCTGGATACACTCGAGCTGCGCGCCTACATCAGCGGCGACCAGATCGGGGCGCTGCGGCTCGGGTCGCCGGCCGAAGTCACGATCGATAGCGGGGAGGGGGTGCGCACGACGCTAGCGGG
>DASTUP010000080.1:0-26254 GCA_035759585.1 Gemmatimonadales bacterium
GGGGCGCCGGCCAGCAGCAGCGCGAGCATCAGCCGACCAGTGGGCATGCGCATGGTCTCGTGGCTGGGGCGGAGTTGGATTGGGGAAGTCTCCGCAATCTATCGGCTCCGTCCCGCCGATTGAAGCTGCTCCTGAACGTCAGGAAGGCGACGGCGCAGCGCGCCGCCGCCCCCGAACGCGGTGCAGCTCGCAATCAGTTGTAGAAAACTTCGAGCGTGATCGGCTGCGTGTAGTTGCCCGGCGCGACGACACCAGCGGCCGTCAGCGTCGCACCGATCCACACGAAATAGCTGCCGGTCCCGGCATCGAGCGTGACGCTCTCACTCACGCCGGCAGTCGGCGTGAAGACGGTCGCGCCGGCAGAAACGTTCGTGTTGCGGTGCAGGCCGGTCCAGCTCGAAAGCGTGAGGCCGGCAATCTGCAGGTTGGCCGGCAGCGCGTTGAAACGGAACGACACCGACGAGCCGGTCGCGCCGCTGATCGCGAAATGACCGCCGGACGCGGCCGCCACGATCTTCGTCTGGGACGGGGCGATGTTGCCGAATCCGAGGTCGGCATCGCCGGTAACGGAGAGCGCCGCGAGCACGGTGGCCGTGGCGTCGATGTTGTCGGAGAGCTGCGCTGCGGCCGGAGTCGCAGTCACGGCACTCGCGACGAGCGCGAGGACGAGCTTGAACGAGGTACGCATGTGACGGTCCTGTCTCGGGGGTTGAGAAGGGCGGACACGAACAGACGTGTTTCGGTTTGGCCGTGACAAAGGCAACCGACGTGCCAGAAGTGTCACATCGGCGTCAGTCGTCGAACTCCTTGACACCGGTTCCTAATGCGATGGGACCTAACGAATTGGCGCGAGTCGCGATGGGTTTTCGGTGGGGGCGACCGATTCGTCGACGCCTTGGCGGATCCGTCGCCGGGACGAATCCTGATGGTGGAAGTGGTTGGGATTGTGGGGCTTGCGGGCTTCGCGACCACGGCCGTAAGATCGCGGAAATCATGGGGCGATCCTTGCCTTGATGGACCGCGCCCCCGCAGGTCGGAGTCGGAGAATGTCGGAATTTCGGATAGGTGCGATGGGTCTCGCGGTCGTCCTCCTCGCAGTCGCCTCGGGGGCCGTCTCGACGGCACGCGCGCAGGCTTCGGGCACATTGCAAGCGAGTGTGACCGTGATTGACGATCCGGTCAGTCGGTCGATCGTTGCGGAAGCGCGCACGACGCTCGTAAACCACCTGAGCGACGCACGGCTTGCGCGCCGGCCACTCGACCTCCCGGAGCGATACGGCGTCGAAGCGTCGATGGTCGAGCTCGAGCCGATCGGCGGAATTCGCCGGGTGCGGGTCGAGATCGTTCATATGTAGGGAAGGATCCGCCGCTCGCGGAACATGACGTACGCAAAGGAACGCCCCGCCAACCTTCTGGCGGGGCGTTCGATCGAGCGGAAGTGAACCTTACTGCAGCGTCACGTCCTCGCTCGCGGGAGTCGTCGACGCATAGTCGATCACGAGCGCGACGCGCCGGTTCTCGACGCCGGCGTCGCCGGGACCCTGGGCGCCCGGAACGATCTGCCGGTTGCGGCTCTCACCATAGCTCACGGCACGCAGGAAGGACACATCGAGCGCGCCCTGCCCGCTCAGGTAGCCGACGACCGCTTCGGCGCGGCGCATGCCGAGCCGCTGATTGAAAGCGGTGCTCCCTGCCGGGTCGGCGAAGCCTTCGACGGTGATCGTCGCGTTCGGATAGTGCTCCTTCACGACGCCCGCAAAGCGCTCGAGCACCGGACGGTCGGCCTCACGCAGCTCGGCGCTGCCGAACTCGAAGTGGACCGGCACGTTGAACTTGAGTGCGCCCTCCATCCGCTCGACGCTCACGTTGTACTCGCTGCGGAAGGACTGGAGCTCCTGCTCGAGTGCGTTGACCCGCGCATCCACGGAGTCGATCCGGGTGGCGAGCTGCCGGTCCCCGGTCTGCATCTCTTCGCGGATTTTCGCGACTTCACTCTCGAAGTCGTCGCGATTCACCTTGGGTGCGCAGGCGCTCAGGCCGAAGGCGAGCGTCAGCCCGCCGAAGATGATCGCGCCGCGCGGCGTAGTCCGCATAGACATTGGCTCCTGCTGAGGGTCCACGTTCGTCTTCGCACAGCGCCGGCGGCGCAGGCGGACAACTGGCCCCAAAGTCACATGGCGGCGTCGGGTTCGCTGTGACCCTGCTCACCCGAAGGGCGTCGAAAGAATTGACACCCTCCTAGCGCCGTACCTCCAGGAGCTCCACGTCGAACACGAGCGTCGAATTGGCCGGGATCGGTCCGTTGCGCTGCGCACCATAGCCCAGCGCAGGTGGAATCACGAGCTTCCGCTTACCCCCGACGCGCATCCCTGCCACCCCCTCATCCCAGCCATCGATCACCGCCCCGCGGCCGAGCGGGAAGCTGAATGGCTCACCCCCGACGCTGCTGTCGAACTCGCGACCGTCGGCCAGCCAGCCGGTGTAATGAACGGAAACGGCATTTCCCGCCTGCGCCTCCACGCCGGTACCGACCTGGACGTCCCGGTAGCGAAGGCCCGAGGGAGTCTCGTGCATGTCGTCGAGGTTCACGTTGAGCTCCGTGGCGAAATCGTTGCCGGATACGATCGGTACCCTGCGGAAATCATTCAGGTCGCAGGCGCCGAGCGCGGGAAGCAGGATGAGAAAGGCGAGAATCTGTCGCATGAAAAGTTTCGAGGAGGTGACATGCGAAGAGCCGGCACGGGGCCGGCTCTTCCAAGATCGGGACGGCGGGATTTGAACCCGCGACCCCTGCAACCCCATTGCAGTGCGCTACCGGACTGCGCTACGTCCCGTGTTTCACGGTGCGGAAACGTACCCCGCCACCCCTGTCGATGGAAGGGGCTTCCCGAAGCCCCGCCGGCCCGTGAGCGGTGCGATCTTCAGGCGCATGCGCACCTCGGCAGGCGTTGCGACGGGACGCTCGAGGAGGGCCGCTGCCCGCCCGACGCGTTCGACGAGCTCCTCATTGGTAGCGAGGCGGGTCCTGGCATCGTCGTACCAGATGTTGTCCTCCAGGCCGACGCGCACGCCGTCACCGAAGAGAAGGCCGAGCGTGTTCGCAGTGAGCTGCTGACGGCCTATGCCGGCAAGGCACCAGATCGAGTCCTCCGGAAGCTCCGCGAGAATCGCGGCCAGCTGCGCCGGCGCCGCCTGCGCGCCCGCCAGGTTGCCCAGCAGGATGTTGAAGTAGAACGGCGGCTGGAGCGCGCCCTTGCCGATCAGATAGTGCGCATAGTTGACCATTCCCGCGTCGAAGACCTCGAGCTCCGGCCGGATGCCCCGCTCCAGCATCGTCTCCGCCAGCCTTCGCACCATCTCCGGTGAGTTGACACTCGCCTGGCCGGGAAAATTGAGCGAGCTGAGCGTGAGGCTACCCATGTCGGGACGGAGGTCCCCACCGAGCGAAAGTGGATCGGCTCGCTGGGCGAACTCGCCGAAGTTCCGTCCGCTCAGCGAGACGCAGATCGTCACGTCGGGATGGACTTCGCGGATGCCGGCGATCTGCCTCGCGTAGATCTCGCGCGAATAATGCGGATGCCCGGCCTCATCCCGGGCGTGCAGGTGGACGAGGTTGGCGCCGCGCTCGATGCACCGGAGCACGTCCGGGACGATCTCGGCGGGCGTCAACGGCACATGCGGTGTCATCGCCCTGTCCGGGACCATCCCGGTGGGACAGAGATTGACGATCACCCCCTCGTCGCGCCTGCGCACCGCCCGCTTCCGCGTCATTCGGTCCTCCATGTCGTCAGGTTCGCAACGAGGTGTGCCAGTTCATCTTGCTCGCGGAAGCCTCGATGAATTCCCCATTCGGCGCGGTCGCCCCACTGGAACCGGTGCAGACAGTGCAGGAGTGGTTCGCGTCCCACCTCGGCGTAGCCGAAGCGGCCCTGGTACCACTGGATGGCTTTCGGATCGTCGCTCCAGGTGTGAACCTCTCGCGCGCCGAGGTCGCGCATCTCCTCCATTCGCCGCCGCTGAAGCAGCGAGCCCACGCCGAGCGAGCGCGCGGACGGCAGGACCACGATCAGGAGGGTCTTGGCGCTCCCGTTCCCCTGGTCGATCCAGTCCCAGCTGCAGAAGCCGAGCACGCTCCCATCGCGCTCGGCGAGCCAGCAGCGCTCGCGCAGGTCGCAGTGGCTGATGGCATTCCGGACGCTGAGCACCGCATCGGCCGGAAAGTCCGGGTCCGCAAAGCGTCCACCGAGCAGGTGAAACCCATAGGTGCGCAGGCACGCGAAGATGGCATCGACGTCCCCTTCCTCGACGCGCCGGACTGTCGGATTCATGCGCTTGCTGACACGGCGCGGCGCGCGAGTCCCACGACGGCATCGGTCATGAACTTTCTCTGGCTCCGGATGAGCAGTGCCCGGACCGCACGCGCCACGTCCCGGTCGAGTCCGCTCTTGAGCGCGCGACGGTACGGGATCATCGAGGCACGCACGGGAATCCGCGGCACGCCGGCAATCCGCTCTGCCAGCGTCCGGGGCGGCTCGAAGACCTCGAAGCGGTCGAGCATGCCATACATGGCAAGCACCACTTCGGTCCGGATGCACTTCTCGCAGCGAGAGCAGTTGAGCCTGTCGTCGCGGTTGGCCCAGCAGACGCGCAGGTGCTTCTGCACCAGCGGCTCCGCCCCCATCGCAGCGAGCTTCTCCCCGCGCCGGATCGAATCACCGAAGTGCTCGACGGTCAGGCGGCCCGTACTCCAGAGCGGATCGGTCTGCCAGTGAGAGCCCCACGGGTGCGCGTCGGCCCGGGCCGCGGAGGACGAGACGACCAGGCGGCTGGCCGCGTCGCCCAGCAGGTGACCGATCGCGGCGAGGGTGCCGCCATGAGTCCGCTCCCAGCTCGCGCAGGAGAAATCGGGATGCTCCCGCAGGTTCGTCCGCACGATGGCGCTCTCGATGCCGAGTGACGCGCTGATGGCGCGCACACTCGCTTCGAAGCGCCGCATGCGCGCCGTATCCGCCAGCGGGATATCGAGGCCATGGCCCGCCACGATCAGGTCGACGCCCCCTGGCCGCCGCAGCAGCGAATAGAAGGAATCGACTCCGCCGCTGAAGCAGAGTGCCGTGCGCTCGGCGCGATTCGGCCGGCGGATCGACAAGTCGGCTCGCGTGACCGCAGCGGGTGGCTCCGCGCGGTATCCCCACCATCGCTCCGCAAAGCCGAGCAGCTCGCCCGCCCCTTTCATCCAGGTGCCTGAGACAGACGATTCGAACGAAAGAGCGCGGCCGCGGGACGCTGCGGGAATCAGGAACGCGCTGCCGAAGGCTTCGGGCACGGCTTTCAGGTCGAGCTCGGACGATTCGAACCACGCGTGAACTTCGCCTACCAGCGCCGAGACACGGGTTCCACCGGAACCGGTCGCAGCACTGGCGGCGCCGACTTCGAGTCGCGCAGCCATCGGGCCTCGATTGAAAGGAATGCGGGAACGGTGAATGCGCGCCGGAAGTTGCAAGACGTGCGCCACCCGAAGAAACGCCGGCACAACGACTTACGACTGCGTCGAACGTGGTTATCCACACTCTGTTGACAACCGTGCAACTTATTGCTATCTTTTGGCTTGCGTGGAGTAGAAGGGCTGCAAGTCATCGGCTGGCAATCGCTTCCGGCCGTCGCAGGTCATTCCCTCCACGGCGCTCCGTGGCCCGCTGATGCGTCGGCGCCGCCACGGTATCCGGGAAGGTCCCCGGCGCGCGAGCTGCGCGGTTCGTCGCCCCCTGACCAGGGGCTGTGTGGTCTCGGAGGGCGGCCCCTGCCGCCCATGTCAAGGGAACCTGGAGGAGAAGCGCAGATGTCCGAAGCAACACGAGAGCTCGAGCCCGCGGTGCAGGCACCGCAATGGGATCCGTTCCAGCTGATGGATCGCCTGGACGAGGAGGCCTTCCGGCGCGAGCTGGATGGCGTGGCCAGCACCGAGCTGGTGTATGTCGTGAAAGAGGGTGGGCAGGAAGTCGTCGGCCTCTCGAAGACTGGCGTCGACGCCTGCTGCATGGCGCTCGTCTCGCAGGGCCAGGTCATTCGCGAAGAGGAGCTCGCTTATGAGCTGGTCGGTGAAGGCGAGGACAGGGAAGCACTGTTCCGGGTCAAGGCGGCCCGCTTTGCGGTGAATCCGGCCGGGGGTGAAGTGCGGCTCGACCAGGTCATCGGCGTGAAGCGTCAGGCGCTGTACTTCGAGCCGTCGCAGCTCGATCTCGATGCCCGCGTGCCCTCGAAGAAGTTCCGCGGGCGCACCTATCGCGAGCTGCTCGGTTCGGCCGAAGGGCGCGAATACCTTGGCTGGATGTCGGAGAACTTCTCGGAGGCGCCGATCCGCGACTTCGTGAAGCGCATCCTCGCCGGCGAGGAAGTGGTGGCCGTCCGCGGCAAGCAGCTCAATCCGCACTGGTATGAGGCGGGCGCCATGAAGGCCGCCCGCAATGCCCGCTTCCGGCTCATTCCGGGGAACGTGAGGGCGCAGGTCATCGCGTCCGCCCGCGACTCGGGACAGGCGCGTGTCGTGGAAGGCCGCACCGGCACCCCGGTCACCGAGATGACCCGGCCGCGTGCCGTGCCTGCTACGCCTGATCTCGCGCCGGCGCCCCGCCCCGACCCGGTTCGCTCGGAGCGGTCGGTCACGGCCACGGGCCCTTATGCGCCGACCGAGAAGCAGATTGCCTTCTTCCATCGGCTCGCCGATTCGCCGGTGTTCACGGATGAAGAGCGGAAGGCGGCGTACGAGTGGCTGTCGCGGAAGGCCACGCGGCAGACCATCAAGGACCAGATCGACTGGCTCAAGCGCCAGGTCGAGACGCGTCGTTCGCATCCGGGAACCTCGACGGCTGCCTGAACGCGCACCCAACCACCACATCAGACGACGAAAGGGCGCCGCACTCGCGACGCCCTTTCTGTTGCCGTCCAGCGGCCTGCCTAGGCCCGGCGCATCGGCTTCCGGCGACGGAAGAGACCCACCCCGCTCATTCCTGCGAGGCCCGTCGCGAGCAGCGTCATCGTCATCGGCTCGGGCACCACGGTGGTGGGGCTCTGCTCGACGCCGAAGACGATGTCATTGAAGTCGCGGTCGATCGGGAGCGGCGCGTCGACCTCGCGGATATCCTCGAACCCTACGGCCGTGCCGGTGAACGAGCCGCAGAGGCTGCTGCCGCAACTGGTGGCGACCGTCGCGTGGACCGCGTTGTCGAAGTTCCGATCCGCGCCGCCGGTATAGTGAATTCCATTGGTGGCACCGAACGTGCCGCACGTGCCCGGCTCGCCATCGGGCACGTTGGCGCAGATGCCGAAGATGATCTCGTCACCGACGGACAGGCCGAGCTCGGTGGCAGGATTGAAGGTGAACGAGCTTCCGATCGCGGCCTTGTTGCTGAAGATCGAGATGGCGTTGGCCGGATCGAACGTATTGCCGATCGCGCTCTGGAAGACGAACAACTGATTTTCGTATAGCGCATCCTGGAAGAGGAGCGTCAGCGTCACGTCGCCACCCTCGTACGTGATCGTCCCGCCCGGCTGATCACCGACGAACGGACCCTGGGCCCGCAGCGGAGCGGCCACGAGCGTCAGGACAGCGACGATGGCGGAGGCGTGCCTCGAAATCGAGAGTGTTTTCATTCAGCGGCCTCATTTCGTTGCAAGTGCACGGCGCGAGCGATGGAAGCTCGCGGGCACACAATGAACGATTCGTGTCGTCGAAGCCGTGTCGCGAATCACATGCTCACGAGCGCCGGCTTTTCCGGGTTCGTGACAACTTCGTGTGGCGGGACGTGTGACGCAGCCGCTGCTCGCGGGGTCCGTTGGCGAGTGCCGACACGGAAACGCCACCGTTTCGGATGGCGGATCTGCAAAAACCTGCCGGATTGTCCCTGGAGACTTCGATGCAGGAGGATCGTTGCTGGCTGGGAGCGAGAGCCACTGGTCGGATTTGAACCGACGACCGCTCGATTACGAATCGAGAGCTCTACCCCTGAGCTACAGTGGCGGGTGCTGCGAATGACGGACTACGGATGCCCTGGCGCGGATTCGAACCGCGACGCCTTTCGGCACTACCCCCTCAAGATAGCGTGTCTACCAGTTTCACCACCAGGGCGAGCCGACGAAGATAGCGGGTGCGATACCGGCTGACAAGTCCGCGCCCTCCCGGTGCAAGTCGTTGCTGCGCCGGAGGAAAGCTCAGTCCCGAACGCGACTGGAAAATGGGCTGCCGGCGATCGGCGTGTCGTCGAGCCGGATGTCGATCACATCCGCGTCGTCGTCGTCATCGCTGTCGTTGAACGGGATGTAGGAAACCCGGTAGGTCCCGTCTCCGCGATCGTCCACGATCATGAAGGCGCCCTGGTTCGGTCCGTCCACGACCTCCGCCGTGATCGCGGCGCCGCCCGTCGTCACCGGGTTCCCGAAGGCGTCCCGGGTTTCGACGATGATCACGGTCTCGCGGAAGCGCCGCCCGCCCGGAACCGTCGCCACCGTCTTGTCGGCCGCAGGCGGGCCAGCCACCACCGCGACCTCGACGGGTCCGATCACGACACCCTCGGCGGTGGCGGTGACCGAGTGTTCACCGGCGACGGTGGAGCGGATCGTGAACGACGCCTCGCCGCTGGCGCCGGTGATCGCGGAAGCGGGCGAGATCGTGTTCCCTTCGCCACTCATGGCGAGCGTGACCGACATCCCGCCGATGGCCGTACCTTCGGCACTGCGCAGCGTGACGCGGACGGTGCCGTTCGCGCCCGCTGCCAGCGTCGCAGGGGCAGAGATGGTCGATGCGGACGCGCTCGGCGGGCCGGAGACGGCGACAGGCCCGGACACGACGCCCGCCAGGCCGCTCGCCGCGAAAATGATGGTATGGGTACCGTTGCCGGTGATCGCAAGATCGGTGAACCGGGCGGTGCCCGTGCCGTCGGTCATCACCGAGAGCGTGCCCTGCAGGGTGCCTGTGCCGCTCGCCAGCGCCGCCGTGACCGTGACGTTCGACGTGCCGACCGGGTTCCCGATCGCGTCCACCACGCGAACGACGGGCTGGCGGTCGAACCGGCTGCCGCTCTTCGCCGACGCGGATGGCTGCGTGACGATGGTGAGCCGGGTAGCCGCACCCGCCGAGACGATGATGTTGTCCGAGAGCGCGCCGGTGACGTTCGCGCCCGTGAAATTCAGCTGGTACGTGCCGCTCGCGCCGCTGATTCCAAGGTTCGAGAAGACGGCGAGTCCCTGGTCGTTGGTCGAAGCGGTCGCTGAGCCTGTCAGGGTCGCACCGCCAGGCCCGGCAGCGAGCTCGGCCGAGACCGCCAGGCCGCTCCGGGCGACGGTATTGCCGTTCGCGTCGACCAGCTGGATCTGCGGCTGTCGGGAAAAGGCGAGGCCGCTCTGGGCCGTGGCGGCCGGCTGCACGGCGACGCGGAGATTCCCAGCTTCTCCGACAGCCGCCGTCGCAACGAACTCGATGGGCGAGCCGGACGCGCCCTGCACCGCGGCCTGCGTGCCCTGGGGTCCCGCAGCGGGGCCGAGCGTCCGGCGGATTCCCGACATCCCGTCGGGGCCGGTCACGGTGGCCGGGGCGCTCACCGAGCCCCCGCCGGTCGCCGTCCAGGTAACCGAGATGCCGGCGACCGGGCGCCCGTCTTCATCCAGTGTCCGGACGACGAGCGAATCGGGAAGAGTCGATCCGGCAATCGCCGTCTGATCATTGCCCCGGATGAGCTCGACGCGCGCGGCCACGCCGGCGCCCGCGCTCGCCGTGAACGAGGTGGCAAGGTCGAGCTCTCCGATCACGAGCGCCTGGACGCGCTGGGTTCCCTCGGTCGCTCCGAGGATCCACCGCACGCTGGCGCGGCCGTCCGAGTCCGTCAGAGCGGTGTCGGGAGTAACCGAGCCGCCTTCGCCCGCCAGCACCTCGAAGACGACCTGGCGATCCCCGACCGGCCGGTCCCGCGAATCGGTTACGCGCACGACGAGCGGCTCGGCGAGCATGGTTCCCACCGAGCCGGCCTGATTGGTTCCCGATACGATCTCGATCCGCGCGGGCTCCGTCTGGTCCGGCAACACGAGGTCGTCGCCCCCGCACGCGGCGGCAAGGGCAGCCGCGAGAACGAGCCCAGACCCGGTCAGGGAGGACCGCAGGGTACGGATGGATTGAAAGACCATACGTCAAGTTACGGCGTCACGGCGCCGGCGACAGAGATGTGCGTCACAGGGGAACGTGCAGGTGCTTGCACCCCGGATCAATCTCCGTCGTAGTTACCACTACTACCCGTCACCGAGAGCGAAGCGGACGCCAGTGTCAGGTTTCCGCTCTGCGCCCGGATCAGGTGTCCACCATTCGCACCAGGCTCGAAGATCGTGCTCGCCGTTCCGGACCCGTTGGTGGTCGTCTCGCGGGGCGAGAAATTCCCGGCCTTGTCGGAGACGAATGCCACCCTCACCCCTTCCAGTGGGTTCGACAGCGCGTCGGCCACGAAGAGGTCGAACCGCGCCGACTCGCCCCGGCGAATCGTCGGCGATCCGGTCGTGAGCGTCGAGGCGTCGGGAGACGGCACATCCGCGGCCGTGATCGGGTCGGTGACGGTCACGGTCGTCACCATCCCGGCACCGCCGGCGGACGCGGTGATCGTGTGCGAGCCGCTCCCGGTCGCCGTGTACGTGGTGGATGCCGACCCGCTGGCATCCGATGCAAGGTTCGATTCATTGAACGATCCTGCGCCATCGGAGCTGAGCGAGATGGCCGTACCCGACACCGGATTGCCGGCAGCGTCTCGCAGCATCACGCTGATCGTGGTCGAGCCACCCGCTTCGATCGCCGAGGGCCCCGCGCTTACGGCCGATTGCGACTCGCTCACACTCCCTGCACCGACCGCGATCGCATTCGAGCTGACCGAAGCCAGGCCGGACGATTCGAACAGAAGCGTACGTCCGCCTGCGGCGCCGGTAATCGCGAGATCGGTGAATACGGCTCGTCCGTCGGCGTTCGTCGCAGCCGACGTCGTGCCGTCGAGCGTCCCGCCGCCCGAACCGATCGAGGCGATCACCATGATCCCCGCCCCGCCCACCGGGTTGCCCGCCGCATCGGCCAGCTGAATCGCCGGCTGCTGCGCGAACGGGACGCCACTCTGCGCCGTCGCCGAGGGCTGCGTTGCAATCACGAGCTTGCTGGCCGAACCCGCTGCCGCGGTCGTCTGGAAGAGCACCTGCCCGGAAACGCCGGCGGCCGTCGCGGACAGGCCGTACGTGGTCCCGACCGTCGGACCGATGGTCCAGCTTCCCACCGTCGCAACGCCCTGCGCATTCGTGGTCTGGGTCCCACCGGTCAGCGAGCCGCCGCCCACCGTCGCGAACGTGACCGTGATGCCGGCGACCGGATTTCCGCCTGCGTCAGTCACCTTGACCGATGGTGCCGGCGACACGACGCTGCTGACGGTCGTCGTCGCGGGCACGGTACTGTTTGCAGTGAGCGTGCTCGCGCCCCCCGACTCGACGTCGAACGCCGCACTCGTTGCGGCGCCGAGTCCCTGCGATTCCGCGCGCAGCACGTAGCCCGAGCCCGCGCGATTGAGCGAAAGATTCGAGAATGTCGCCACGCCGCTCACGGCGCTGGCCGTGAGGACGCCGCCGAGCGTGGCGGCGCCGGGGTTGGACGCGAGCGAGATGGTGACCGGGTTCGTCGCCGTTGTGACGCGTTGTCCCTGCGCATCCTGGATCGTCACCTGCACGGCGGGCGCGATGGCGGCCCCCGCCGCCACGTCCGACGGCTGCGTCGTGAACGCAAGCCGCGCAGCCGCGCCCACGGTGATCGAAACGGCGGCCGACGTCGCGCCGGTGAGGTCGGCGCCTGTGAAATTGAGCGTATACGATCCGGCCGGGCCCACGATCGCGAGGTTGCTGAACGTCGCAATCCCGTTGCTGGTGGACACGGTCGTGTTTCCCTGGAGCGCGGCGGCCGGGCCGATGAGCTCCGCCGTGATCGCGCGGCCGGACACGGTCACGTTGTTGCCGTTCACATCCTGCACCTGCACGCGCGGCTGCTGCGCAAAGGCGACCCCGCTCACCGCGGTTGCCGATGGCTGCTGGGTCACGACCAGCCGTCCCGCCGAGCCGACGGTGGCGGTCGCCGTGAATGTCACGGGTGATCCGTCGAGCCCGGTCACCGCCGCGACCGCCGATTGCGCGCCCGCCGTCGGGCCAAGGGTCCAGCGGACACCGGTCTGGCCGTCCGCACCGGTAATCGTGGACGCCTCGCTCAGCGTTCCGGCGCCGGCGAGCGTCCATGCCACCGTGACGCCCGCGACCGGATTCCCGTCGGCATCCTCGGTGCGCACGATCAGCGAATCCTCCACGGCCGATCCCGCGGTGGCGGCCTGCTCGTTGCCCGAGACCATCTCGATGGAGGACGCGTTCGAGGCGCCTGCCGTGGCGCTGAGCATGATGCTCAGGTCCTCCGGCGCAGCGCCTCCGGTGGCCTGGGCGCGCACCTGCTGCGGCCCGGCGGCGCTGCCGAGCGTCCACGCGATCGTCGCCTCGCCGTTGTCGTTGGTCAGTACCGTCACCGGGTCGACCGATCCACCGCCGAGGATCACGGTGAAGGTGACCTCCTGGCCGCGCACGGGCCGACCCTGGACGTCGAGGACCCGCACCGTGATCGGGCTCGGGAGCTCGGCGCGGACGGTGCCGTTCTGATTGTTTCCGCTGACGGGAACGATGCTGGTGGGAACGCCTTCCTCGGGAAGGACGAGATCGTCACCGCCGCACGCAACTGCAGTGCTCGCAAGGAAAAGCGAAAGGGAGCGACGGGCTGCACGCATGAGTCGAGTCATGCGTCAAGCTATGGAAGAGGGCCTCGCGCGTCTGGAATCTGCATCACAGGGTCGGCCCGGAAGCGTCAGGGCTCGTCGACGGGCGCCACCGTGAGGGTCACCGTCTGAGCGGCGGACTGCGCACCATCGTCATCCACGACTCGATAGGTGAATGAGTCCGGACCGTTGTAGTCGGCTTCGGGTGTGTAGGTGAACGCGCCATCACTCTGGAGATCGAGCGTGCCGTGATCCGGGCCGTCGCCGGCCAGGGCGCCTGCGATCGTGCCGTCGGAATCGGACGCCCCGGCAAGCACGCCGGGAACCGGAACCACGAGCGCCTGATCCTCGGTGGCGTCGAATGCGTGCGCCGCGGCAGTGGGTGACTCGTTCGCCGGCTCGTTTACAGTCTGCGCCACACTTCCCTCGCTCGGCGCGAAGATGGAGTTCCCTGGATAGCAGGCGATGATCGTATGCGCGCCGGCGGCGAGCGCGGCCGTCGCAACCGATGCCGTGCCGGTACCCGGGCTCACCACGTCGGTCCCGATGACCGCGCCGGGGGCGCCACAGGATCCGCCGTCGTAGAAACTCACGCTGCCGCCCGGCTGCGAGCTGGCGGAAACGGTCGCGGTGAAGGTCACCGATCCGCCCGTGGTCGACGGCGTGCCCGACGTGGTGACCGATGTCGTGGTCGGTATGGCAGTCACCTCGATCGTCTGATCGGGCAGCGCCGCACCTTCCACCGTGGCGGACACGGTATGCGTGCCGACCGTGCCGGACGTAATGGTGGATGCGAAGGCGCCGCCGGCATTCGTCTGGCCCGTCGACGGCGAGGCGAGCCCGTTCGTGACCGAAACGATGACGTCGGCGCCGCTGACGAGATTGTCGAATTCGTCTCGCGCGATGACCGTGGCGGTGGCTCCGGGGCCATTGACGGTGATCGTTGCCGGCGAGACCGAGAAGTCGGAGTTCGCGGCCGTAGCCGTGGCGGCAGTGACGGTGATCGGCTGCTCGGCGTCGATCGTCACGCCATCGATCGTCGCACCGATGATCTTGGCGCCCGCGGACGTGCTCGTATAACTCGCCGTCGTCGTTCCCGTCGGTCCCGTTGGCGCGATCGCGCCGAACGACCCTGCTCCCTGAAGCGCGTTCAGCACGACCGGGGCGCCGGCAATCGCATTGGTGCTCTGATCGCGCGCAGTGACGGTGATCGTCGTGCCACCGGATCCGGGATTGCTCGCGGCGATGGTAGAAGGAGCGGCGCTGATGAGTGACTGCGTCGCGCTGACCGGCCCCGGCGTCACCTGTACGGTGCTCGAATTGACGGTGCTGACCGGTATGTCCGCACTGAACCGCAGCGTCCTGTTGCCGACCAGGCCCGTGATCCGGAGGTCGGGGAAAATCGCCTGCCCGGCGCTGTTCGTCGTGGCCGTGAGCGTCCCGCTCAGCGCGCCGATGCCGGACACGATCGTCACGTCGATGTTCACACCGGGCGTTCCGACCGGATTACCGGCCGCATCATGCAGCTCGACGACCGGCGCCGGATCGAAAAGCGCGCCGTTTTCGACGGAGGCCGGCGGCTGCTGGACGATTCCGAGCTTCGTGGCCGCTCCGGAGCCCAGCACGATCGGATCCGAGGCGACACCCGATACCCCGGGTCCGCCGAACGTGAGCGTATAGGTCCCTGCTGGCCCGGTAATGGTGAGCCCGCTGAACGTCGCTCTTCCGCTCGAGTTGGTTGAGGCCGTTGCGTTCGACAGGGTCGCCGTCGGACCGGAGCCGAACTGCGCAGTGATCGCGATGCCGCTCTGGTTGACTGGATTTCCGGAGCCGTCGCGCAGCTGGACCGAAGGCTGCGGAACCAGGGCCACGCCGCTCTGGGCCGTGCCGCCGGGCTGCGTTTCGATCGTGAGCTCGCCTGCCGCGCCGGCCACGGCTGTCGTCGAGAAAATGACGGGGGCGAGTCCGGTAGCCTCCGCCTGAAGCTGATAAGCGGTGCCGGCCGTTCCACCGATGGTCCAGCTCCCGATGGTGGCGATGCCCTGTGCGTTCGTCGTCTGCGTTTCGCCGGCGACGGAACCGCCGTTCACCGGCGAGAAGGTCACACTGATTCCGGCAACGGGGTTGTCGCTGGCATCCGTGACCCGGACTGCGGCATCCGGGACGACCACGGAGCCGGCCGTCGTCGTGGCGGGAATCGTAGCACTCGCGGCCATTTCGGATGCGGGGCCGGCCACGATGTTGAACGTCGCGCTCGAGGCACCCGTGAGCCCGGATGCGGACGCGGCGAGGCGGTATCCCGTCCCCGCGCGGTTGATCGCCAGATTCGGGAACGTGGCGACACCTGCCACTGCGTTCACCGTGGTCGCCCCGCTCAGCGCACCCGAGCCGGGATTGGTCCCCAGCGAGACGGTCACCGCGTTCGTCGCCGTCGTGACCGTCTGGCCGAGAGCGTCCTGGATGGTGACTTGCACCGGCGGCGCGATGGAGGAGCCGGCTGTCGCGTTCGAGGGTTGCCCGGAGAATGCCAGACGTGTTGCCGCGCCTGCCGTCAGCGTGATGGCAGCAGACGTTGCGCCGGTGAGATTGGCACCGGTGAAATTCAGTGTATAGGAGCCGGCAGGACCCGTAATGCCGAGACTGGAGAAGATCGCCAGACCGCCGGCATTGGTGGCGACAGTCGGCGTGCCGATCAGACTGGAGCCTGCGGGCCCCGAAACGAGCTCCGCCGTGATGGCGCGTCCCACCGCGGCAACGTTGTTCCCGTTCGCGTCCTGGATCTGCACCCGCGGCTGCTGCGCGAACGCCGCGCCGCTCGAAGCGGTCGATGAAGGCTGCAGCGTGACGACGAGCTGGCCGGCCGAGCCGACGGTGGCGGTGGCCGGGAACGTCACGGGCGAGCCGTCGAGACCTGCGACCGTTGCAATGGTCGTCTGCGGTCCCGCAGTCGTGCCGAGTGTGCGGCGCACGCCGGTGCGGCCGTCCGCTCCGGTGACGGTCGATGGCTCGCTGACCGAACCACCGCCCGTCACCGTCCACGCCACCGCGATCCCCGCCACGGGGTTCTCCGCCGCATCCGTCACGCGGACGATGAGTGAGTCGGCAAGGGTCGACCCGGCCGTGGCCGACTGCCCGCTGCCCGAGATGGCTTCGATCGCCGACGCCGCCGAGGCCGATGCCGTGGCGCTGATGGCGACGGACAGGTCGGCCGGCGCAGCGCCGCCGGTGGCGCGCGCCCGCAGCTGCTGCGTGCCCGCGGCTGGCCCGAGCGTCCAGCTCGTGCTCGCCTGGCCATTCGCGGTGGTCGCCGCCGTGGCGGGATCGACCGACCCACCGCCGGTCATCACGGTGAAAGAGACCTGCTGGCCCTGGACGGGGCGGCCCTGCACGTCGAGCACGCGCACGACGACCGAGTCCGCCAGCTTCGTTCCGATGGTGCCCGCCTGGGCGTTCCCATCCACGACGACGATGCTGGTGGGGATGCCCTCGTCGGGCAGGACGAGATCCTCGCCGCCGCAGGCGGCAAGAAGAGACAGCAACAGCGCCGGAAGGCGCTGCCGGAAGTGACTGCTCAGATACACGGGATGGTCACAGGGCTGAGGTACCGAAGGACCGGCCGCCATCGGCCGGTCCTTCGGATAAAGATATCCTCTGCGCCGTGCCCTGCGCGAGATCAGCGCTGATAGGCGATACCGATGCCGAACGAGGTGATGCGCTCGCTGTAATCGCCGCCGTTGCCATCGAGCGTGTAGGCGGCGAAATCCACGGTCGGAACCAGGAAAACGTGCCGGCCGAGCCGGACGTCCCAGCCCACGCCGAGGGCGCCCACGAATCCGGTATCCTCGTCGAGCGTGCCGAAGTCGTCCGCCAGCGAGCTGCGTCCGATGCCCGCGCCGGCCTTGAGGAAGAATCCGTTGCGCTCCGAGGGATAGAACTGGCCGATGAGCATCGCGCCACCGACGGTTTCGGTGATGTCGCGATCCTCGTTCACCCATGCGCCCACTTCACCGCCCAGGCGCACATGAGGCGAAATGGTGCCGCCCAGCCGGATCGCAAAGACACCGCGCGTGAGGGGATCGCTGTATCCGATCCCGTCGTTCCGGAAATTCACCTGCTCGATGCCGGCACCGAGCGAAAGCGCCCCCCAGAAGCCGCTGCGGCCGTCGGGGCCCGCTTCCCGTATGCCGGGACGGCGATGCTGGGCGACGAGCGGTGAGACGGCGAGGGCCATCAGGGCGACGGCCAGGATCGGGAGACGCAGCGCGGTACGCATCGGAATGACTCCGTCGGAGGTATCGGATGGACGCGGAACGCCAGACCTGATCGCAAGGAGCGTTCCCTCCGGGGCTCAACATCGTATCTTCTTGCATCGCTGATCCTTGGCCGTGCGGCGCTGCGCCGTGCGGCCGCGCGGCCCGTCCCCTTCGGCAGACACCGATGTCATCACGCGCCCGGATGCTCTTTCTCGCAGTCATCGCCGTGACCGCTGCCGCCTGCCTCCGGCTCGGCCTCTGGCAGCTCGACCGGCTTCAGGAGCGCCGCGCGGAGAACCGGGTGGCGCATGCGGCGCGCTCTCTGCCCGAGGTGGAGCTGTCCGGCCGTGCCGATTCGGCGCTCGCGCACCGCCGCGTGCGCGCGACGGGCAGCTATGACCCGGAGCGGGAGCTGGTCCTGCGCGGTCAGGCGCACCGGGAAGAGCCGGGCGTACTCCTCGTCACGCCGCTCCGGATCCGGGGCGAAAGCCTGGGTGTGCTCGTGCTGCGCGGATTCGTTCCCTCGCCCGACGCCGTGACCGTCGAGCATTCCCCGCCCGCGGAAGCGGGCCAGGTGACGGTTCATGGCATCGCCCTCCCGCTCGGCGAGCGCGAAGACGAGGGCGGACTCCTCGAGCGCGCCGGAAAGGGGGCCACGTGGAAAGGCCTCGACCGCAGCGCGATCGAGGCCCGGCTACCCTATCCGCTGGCGGACGTCTACCTGATGCAGCTGCCCGATTCGTCGCTCGCCGCTGCTCCCCGGCGGATCGAGCCTCCTGCGCTCGACGATGGTCCCCACCTGAGCTACGCCATCCAGTGGTTCGCCTTCGCCGTCATCGCGCTGGTGGGCGCAGCGGCGCTGTTCGGCCGCAGGGGATCAGCGGCTCGCCGCGTCGCTCCCTGAGCCGTCCGCGACTGCCTCCGCCCGGCGCATGACGCGGATGATGTTCTCGCCGGCGAGCTTCCGGAGGTCGGCGTCGCTCCAGCCACGGCGGATCAGCTCGGCGAAGAGGTTCGGATATGCCGATACGTCCTCGAGTCCCTCCGGCAGCCAGTCCGTCCCGTCGTAATCCCCGCCGAGCCCGACGTGGTCCACGCCGGCGACGCGCCGGATGTGCTCGATGTGATCGGCCACGTCGCGCACCGTCACGGTCGGACGCGGGTGCGCGCGCATCCATTCGTCCCGCTGGCGCCGCCGCTCGGTGGTGTCGGCGATCTGGCGCATCCGCCCGCGTGCCTCGCCGGCGCTCCGCTCCCAGTCCATTGCCGCCTTCGAGACGAACGACGTCACGAAGGTGACCATCACGACGCCGCCGTTCTCCGGAAGCCGCGCGAGGATCGAGTCGGGCACGTTGCGCGGGTGATCGGTGACGCCGCGAGCGGAGGAGTGCGAGAAGATGACCGGCGCGCGGGTCACGTCGAGTGCGTCGCTCATGGTGCCCGGGGAGGTATGCGAGAGATCGACGAGCATGCCGAGCCGGTTCATCTCGCGCACGACTTCGCGCCCGAAATCGGTGAGCCCGCCGTGCTTCACCGAATCCATGGCGGCGTCGGCCCAGTCGAGCGTCACGTTGTGCGTGAGCGTCATGTAGCGCGCGCCGAGGCGGCGATACATGCGGAGCGCGCCGAGGGAGTTCTCGATCGCGTGCCCGCCTTCCATGCCGAGCATCGAGCCGATGCGCCCCGCCTTGCGTGCCTTGAGCAGATCGTCCGCGCTCCAGGCGAACTGGAGCTTCTCGGGGTACTGCGCGATCAGGCGGTGCGCGATGTCGAACTGCTCGAGCTGTACGCGCGCATAGCCGCTGTCGCGAATCTCCCCGGGGATGTAGATCGACCAGAACTGCCCCCCGAGGTGCCCTGCCGCGAGCCGCGCGAGATCGGTGTGGCCCGCTGTCCGCCGGCGCAGGTCGTACGCCGCGACGTCTCCCGGTTGCTCGGCGTGACGAATCTCCCACGGGAGGTCGTTGTGGCCATCCACGAGGATGGTGTTCTGGAGGAGACGGTTGGCGCGCTGAAGCGCGGCATCCTGGGCGGCAGCGGTTCCGGCAAGCGTCATGAGACCGGCGGCAACGAGAAGGGTACGGTGCATCGGGACTCCGGGGTGGGTTTGATGGGGGGGTAGGGAGGTAGCTAGGTAGCTAGGTAGCTAGGTAGCGTGTACCGCCAGCGACGCAGCTACAAGCCATCTCTCTTACTGACTACCCACTACCTATGACTACCCAACTACCTAGCTACCTAGCTACCTAGCTACCTCACTACCACGGCTACCTCACTACCAACCGCTACCGCCTCCCCAGACTCACCAGCTCCGGCCGCGCCACGAACTCCGGGCAGATCGTGCGGTCGAACTCGTACGCCCCCCCGGTTTCCGCATCGGTCCAGGGAAAGCCGCGGCAGACCGCGGGATAGAACGCTTCGCCATGCACCACGCAGCGGTTGTCCCGCAGGAGGACGCAGCGCCGATTGCGCACGCGCGTGCGCCATTCCCCCCACTTCGTCTGATAGGCGACGCCGGATCCATGCACCGCGATGATCGCAGCCGCTTCCTCATCGGTGAGCGTGGTGCCGTAGGCGCAGCAGGAGGACTGGTACGGGCAGGGAAAACAGGGGAGCGGCACGCTGGTTTCCGTGGGCCCCTCCGCCGGAGCAGAGGTGTCCAGGTCGGCTGAATTGTGCTCGGGCATTCAGAAGAATAGCGATCAGGGGGGCGGGGTTCCAGCGATTGCCGTGCGGAGTGTCTCGCGCAGATCGGGAAGCGCGAACGGCTTTTCGAGGAAGTGGGCGTCGGCGGGGAACGTGCCGGCGGTGGCGAGCGCGGTACCGGTGTAGCCGGAGACGATCACGACCGGAAGGTCGGGCCGGTCCCTCCTGAGACGGATGGCGAATGCCGCGCCGTTCTCTTCGCCGAGGAGCACGTCGGTGACGAGCGCTCCGATCCGCGAATGCTCCGCGCGCCAGATCGCTTCCGCCGCCGCGAGACTGTCGGCCGCATGCACGGCGTAGCCCCACCGCTCGAGCGCGCGGCGCACGGTCGAGCGAATGGGGGCTTCATCATCCACCAGGAGGATGGCGACCTTCGCGGCGTCGGTCATGATCCGATCCGGAAACGAGGTTGCATTGTAGGCGCATCTCGCATGCGCCGCCATGCCGGAGGCGGGACGGCTTGCGTGTCCCCGGTTCCGGCTTTATTGTCGCGGATGATTTCGGGTTTTCTTCGGGTCTCGACGCCGTGACTCCGTCCCGCTCCGCCGCCGCCCACGCGCTCCTCGCCGAGCATTTTCCCGACACGCTGCCGGCCGCGCAGCGGAGCCGAAGTGCCGTCCCTACAGGGATATCCGCGCTCGACCGGATCTTCCCGGCGGGTGGCTTCCAGCGCGGGCGGCTGGCGGTCTGGTCGCCCGGCATCGGGGCGGCTGCCCTGCTCCGGTCCGCGTGCCTCCGGACCGTTGCCGAGGGAGAGCGCGCCGCCTGGATCGACGCCAGGCACCTCGTGGCGGGTGCCTGCTGGCGCACCGGTCCGCTGCTGGTCCGGCCCCGCGGTGAGCTCGAGGCGCTGCGTGCGGCGGAGGTGCTCGCGCGCTCGGGGGGGTTCGCGCTGCTCGTGGTGGACGGCGTCGAGCCGGAGACGGGTGCCATGGTGCGCCTTTCGCGCGCCGCGCACGAAGGCGGTTCTGCGCTCGTGCTCCTCACCCGTGTCACCGCGCTCGCCACGATCCGGCTCTCGTCGCGCGCCCGGCTCGAGCAGTACGGCTGGCGGAGAAGCCGGGGCAGCCGCAGCACCGACGTCACTGCAGTCTCCCTGCGGATCGAAGCGCGTGCGTCGGGCTGGCACGCCGGCACCGACCTCGTGATCCCCGTCTGGCGCGATGACACTCGTCTGTCTCTGGAACCCGGCCGCCGGGACCGCCGCGGCCAGCGCTGAGCTCGCCGCCGCACTCCTCACCCTCGCCCCCCGGATCCGCGCCGATCGCGCCGGGATGGTCTGGGCGGACGCGCGCGGGCTCGAAGCGCGCGGCCTCGCGGGCGGGCTCCTCGCGGTGATCCGCGAGCGCGGCGGCGTGCCGCGCGCGGGGATCTCCGCCGTGCCCGTCGCCGCAGAGATCGCCGCCGTCTACGGCAGCGACGAGATCACGGTCGTCGAGCGGGGGGCGGAGCGCGCCTTTCTCGCCCCCTGGCCGCTCGCGGTGCTCGCGCCGCCGAAGGAGCTCGTGCCTGCGCTGGAGGCCACCGGCATCGAGCGCTGCGGCGATCTCGCAGCGCTCGCGCTCGGCGCCGTCGAGGTGCGCTTCGGCGCGGCGGGCGCCGCGCTCTGGCGCCGCGCGCGCGGCGAGGACACCGCGCCGCTCTTCGCGCCCATGGTGCGCGCACTGCCGAGTGCCTCGCTCGAGTGGAGCGACTACGTGCTTCACGATGCCGAGCGCCTGCTCTTCATTCTCAACCGGCTCACCGGCAGCGTGAGCGCCGCACTCCGCGCCATGGGCCAGGGGGCGGACCGGCTCGCGCTGGTCTTCATGCTTGCCGGCGGCGGGAGCGTCGAGCACGGCGTGCAGCCGTCGCGCCCGAGCGCCGATGGCGCTGCCTGGATGCGGCTGCTCCGGGACACCCTCGAGCGGGTACGGCTCGCCGACGGCATCGTGGGGCTCACCCTTCGCGTGGATGCGGTGGGACCCACCGAATGCGTGCAGGGAGACGTGCTCGACCGCGGCTTCGCGAGCGCCGGCGCTGCGGAGGTGGCGCTCGCGCGGGTGCTCGATCGCGATGCCTCGGTGGTGACTCCGCGCAATTCCCGGCACCCGCTCGTCCGCCGGCGCACCGAATGGATCGAGGAGCCCTCGTCGCTCGTGTGGGCGCGGCCGCAGCTGGGCGCGGGAGACACCGATCCCGAGATCGTGCTGCATCTCCTCCCCGAGCCCGAGCTCGTCGAGGCGGAGACGAAGGACCGCCAGGGATTCGCGGTACCGGTGCGCTATCGCGGCGCGGATGGTGGATGGCAGGAGATCGTCGCCGCATCGGGCCCCGACTGCTTCTCGGGCGGCCAGTGGGAGACGGCGTACGCCTGCGAGGCGTACTGCTGCGTGCGCCAGGACGGCGAGCTCGTCCAGCTCTGCCGCGACGCGCGGCGCGACCGCTGGGAAGTGCACGGAGTCTGGCGCTAGATGGCCGCCGAGCTGCGCGCGCACTCCGCCTTTTCCTTCGGCGACGGCGCCGTGACGCCCGAGGCGCTCGTCACCCGCGCCGCCGCGCTCGGCTACTCCGCGCTCGGGCTCACCGACACCGCCGACCTCGGCGGCGTCGTGCGCTTCGTGCTCGAGGCGCGGAAGCACGGCATGAAGGCGATCGTCGGCGCGGAGCTCGAGGTGGACGGCCACCCGATGGCATTTCTGGCGCGCACCGCGGAGGGCTATCGCAACATCGCGTCACTCGTGACCCGCGCGCGCTCGGGCGCGCTCTCGAGCTGGCGGCGGGAGCGGCCGCACGTGCCGCGAGGCCTGCCGGCCGTGCGCTGGGCCGATGTCGCGGAGCGGAGCGCGGGAGTCCACGCACTCACCGGCCCCGCGGCAGGCCGCGTGGCATCGCTCGTCCGGAGCGGCGATCCTGCGGCGGCGGCACGTCACGTCGCGGAGCTGCGCGAAGTCTTCGGGAGCCGCCTCGCCATCGAGGTGCAGCGCCATCACGCCGGCGCGCGCGAAGCGGAACTCGCCGACGCGCTCATGGCACTGGCGGAAGAGGCCGGGATTCCGTGGGTGGCGTGCCAGGACCCGCGCTACCTCGACAACCGGAGCCGCCTGGTGCACGACATGCTGACGGCGCTGCGCGCGGGGCTCACGCTCGAGGCCGCGGCGCACGCCGGCGTGCTCCTTCCCAACGGCCGCTGGCGCCTCCTTCCTCCCGACCAGCTGCGAACGCTCTGGGCCGACGATCCCGGCGGGCTCGAGGAAGCGGAGCGCATCGCCACCGAGTGCCGCTTCGACCTCGCATGGATGCGCCCGCCCCTGCCCCGCTTCCCGGTGCCCGACGGCTGCACCGATGATTCCTTCCTCCGCTCGCGCGTCGAAGCGGGCGCGCGCGAGCGCTGGGGCATCATTTCCCCCGCGCAGGCCGCGCAGCTCGACCACGAGCTCGGCGTGATCCAGCGACTCGGCTTCGCCGGCTTCTTCCTCGTGATGTGGGATGCGGTGCGGCATGCGCGCGAGCTCAACATCCTCTGCCAGGGGCGCGGCAGTGCCGCGAATTCCGCCGTCGCCTACTGCCTTGGCGTCACTGCGGTGGACCCGGTGCGGCACGGCCTTCTCTTCGAGCGCTTCCTCTCCGAGACGCGCGTGGACGGGCTCTCGGAGGCGCCGGACATCGACCTCGACATCGAGCACGACCGCCGGGAGGAAGTGCTCGACTACGCCTACGGCCACTGGGACCGGTCGCGCGCGGCGATCGCGTGCACCGTGCAGCACTACCGCGCGCCGAACGCCCTGCTCGATGCCATGCGCGCCCTCGGCTATCCCGCGGCGCAGGCGCATCTCCTCGCGAAGCGCGTGCACTATCTCGAGGCAGCGGACGGCGCGGAGCAGCTCCGGGCCCTTGCGCCCCGCTTCGGGCTCGCGCTCGACGATGCGCGCGGCCGTGCCCTCCTCGCGCTGATGGCGGGGTGCGATGCCCTGCCGCGGATGCGCTCCACGCACGTCGGCGGTTTCGTGCTCTCCGCGGAGCCCCTCGGCGACTATCTCCCGGTCGAGCCGACGACGATGGGCCGCACCATCATCCAGTTCGACAAGGACGATCTCGATGCGATCGGCGTGCCGAAGTTCGACTTCCTCGGGCTCGGCGCGCTCTCGCTCGTGCGGCGCAGCTTCGACGTGATCGAGCGGCGGACGGGAGTGCGTCCCGAGATCTATCATCTGCCGCCCGACGATTCCCCGACCTACCAGCTCATCTCGAGCGGCGAGACGATCGGCACGTTCCAGATCGAGAGCCGCGCGCAGATCTCGTCGATCCTCCGCACCCGCCCGGAGCACCTCTACGATCTCGTGGTGCAGGTGGCGCTCATCCGCCCGGGCCCGATCCAGGCGCGGTTCGTCCATCCGTACACGATGCGCCGGCGCGGGCGCGAGCCGGTCACGTACGTGCATCCGCGACTCGAGCCGATTCTCGCGCGGACGCAGGGCATCCCCATCTTTCAGGAACAGGCGATGGCGGTCGCCATGGCGCTCGGCGGCTACACGGCGGCCGAGGCGGATGCGCTGCGCCGCACGATGGGGCACAACCGGAAGCGGCAGCGGCTGCTCGACGAGCTCGCCCGCCTCTCTGATCGCATGGTGGGAGAAGGGATCGAGCCGAAGGTGGCCAGGCGGATCACGGCCGACCTCGAGAGCTTCGGCAGCTACGGCTTTCCCGAATCGCACGCGTGGAGCTTCGCGCTCATCGCCTACGCCACGGCGTGGCTCAAGCGGCACCACCCGGCGGAGTTCTATCTCGGCCTGCTCAACTCGTGGCCGATGGGATTCTACCCGCCCTCCACGCTGATCCACGATGCGAAGCGGCAGGGCGTCGAGGTGCGCGCGCCCTGCATGCGCGACGGTGACTGGGAATGCACCGTCGAGGAGACCGCGGATCTCCTGCGGCCGGCGCTCCGCATCGGGTGGCGCCATATCCGCGGCGTCGGGACGCGCGCGCTGGAGGCGCTGAAGGCCGGACGTGCCGGCGGTCCTTTCCGTTCGATCGAGGACGTCGTCCGCCGCTCGTCGCTCGGGCGGACCGAGGCGCTTGGCCTGGCGCAGGCGGGGGCCCTTGCCGCCTGGCAGCCGGACCGGCGCCGCGCCGCCTGGGAAGCGCTCCGCGCCGTGGGAGATGCGCTCCCGCTCGCGCCTGCCGGCACGGCGCTGCACGACCCCCGCCCGCTCGACCGCACCGAGCTGATCTTCCTCGACTACGCGACCACCGGCGTGAGCCTGCACGGCCACCCGATGGAGCACGTCCGCGACCGTCTGCGCGCGGCCGGCGCCCTCGACAGCGCGCAGCTCGCGCAGCGCCGCCGCGGCGAGGTGCTGGTGGGCGGGCTCGTCACCATTCGCCAGCGTCCCGCCACCGCCAACGGCACGATCTTCCTCCTGCTCGAAGACGAGCACGGCTTCATCAACGTGATCGTGCCCCGGCAGCTCGTGGAGCCCAACACCGAGGTGGTGAAGTTTGCGCCGTTCATTCTGGTGCGAGGGCGGCTGGAGCGGGAAGGCAAGGTGATCAACGTGGTGGGGCGGGACTTTCTCGCGCTCGAGGCGGCGCAGGTGGTGCACGCGACGCGGGACTTCAGGTAGGCGGCGCAGCGTCGAGCACGGAGCGCACCGTGCGACCGAGCACGTCCGGATCGAACGGCTTCGGCAGGAGCACGGCGCCGGGCATGCCGAGACTCTCCGCCTCGATCGCCTGTTCCGTGTAGCCGGACATGAAGACGATGCGCACGCCCGGCCGGGCCGCTGCCACGGCCTCCGCCACGGCGGGCCCGTTCATTCCCGGCATCACCACATCGCTCAGCAGCACATCGATCGCGCCGCCGTGCCGCCGTGCAATGCCGAGCGCCTCGCCACCCGTCGCCGCCTCGAGGACGTGGTAGCCGAGGCTCGCGAGCGTGCGGGACGCGAGCGAACGGACCGCCGGCTCGTCCTCGACGACGAGCACGGTCTCCTGCCCGCGCGCGGGCAGTTCGCTCGCTGTGCCGGGGGAGTCGCCCGCCGCGGCGGCGGAGCGCGGCAGCAGCACCGTGAACGTGCTGCCGCGGGCCGGCTCGCTCGACGCCCAGATGTGGCCACCCGCCTGGCGCACGATGCCGTAACAGACGGCGAGGCCGAGCCCGGTGCCCTTGCCCTGCTACTTCGTCGTGAAGAACGGCTCGAAGACGCGCGCGAGCGTCGCCTCGTCCATGCCGACGCCGGTGTCGCGCACCACGAGCACGACGAAGTCGCCCGCCTGCGCGTCCGGGCGCGCGGCGGCGTCGGCCTCCGTGAGGTGCACGTGCTCCACGCGGAACGCCAGCGTGCCGCCGTGCGGCATGGCGTCGCGCGCGTTCACCGCGAGGTTCATCACCACCTGCTCGACCTGCCCCGGGTCGGCACGAACGAGCCAGCGCTCCGCCGGCAGCTCGACGTCGAGGCGGACATCCTCGCCGATCACGCGGCGCAGCATCGACTCGGTCGACTCCAC
>DASTUP010000081.1:0-2814 GCA_035759585.1 Gemmatimonadales bacterium
GATCGGAGCAGCGCCACCCGATCGCGCGAGGCAGCCGAGCGGGCCATGGCACTCGATCCCGGCGGTGCTGCGGGCCGGGTCGCCATGGCAGACTACCTGATGCTGGTGGAGAACAATTCGGAGGCGGCACGAGACCACATCGAGCTGGCGATGAGCCGTGCACCGAACGACGCCGAGGTGCTCCGGCGCGCTTCACGCATCGCCACGGACCGTCAGGACGAAGAGGCGGCACTCGCCCTGCTCGACCGGGCGCAGGCGCTCGATCCGCGCTCGGCGAGCCTCGCGCAATCCCGGCTGTTCACGCTCGTCCGGCACGGGCGGTATGCCGAGGCCATCCGCGCGGCAGACGCAGCCCGCGCACTCACTCCGGCGGACATACAGTCGATTCAGTACCACGCGATGGCATACCTCGCGCTTGGCGATGTCGCAAATGCGCGCCGGATCATCAGCGAAGCACTGGCGCTCGTGCCGCCGCCGGCGCTGGTCGCGCAGCTCGCCGGATTCTTCGAGATGTCCTGGTTCCTCGAGCCGGAGGAACAGCAGCTGCTCTTCCGGCTGAGCCCGGCTTCCTTCGATCACGACCGCGCGTGGTGGGGGCAATCGCTCGCGACCGCACACTGGGACGCCGGCGACCGCAGCCGCTCCCGCGCCTACGCGGACTCGGCGCTCGCTCCCACGCTCGCACAGGTCGAGGATTCGCCCGACGGCGGGCAGACGAACGCACTTTACGGGCTCATGCTGGCCTACCTCGGTCGCCGCGACGAGGCGCTCCGGGCCGGGCAGCTCGGCCTCAGCGCGGCGAAGGCGCGCGGCGACATCGCAGAAGTGGGCTATTCACACATCGTCGTCGCACGCATCCATCTCGTCCTCGGCATGCTCGACGAGGCGGTCGCGGCGCTCCGGCAGATCGAGGAGCGGCCCCAGCACTATTCGGCCGCCTGGATGCGCCTCGACCCGATGTTCCGTCCGCTCAGGGGGCATCCGGGGTTCGAGGCGATGCTGAAGAGGATGGGGGGGTAGGCGGACATGGCGGGCGCGGCGGGAGAGTCTTTCGGGACGGTTGTCCACGATTCATATTCTTTCCGACTCGTCCGCCGCAGAGGTCGCCATGCTCGATAACGACACGCTCGTCCCGATCGCGCTCTTCGTCACCATCGCGATGATGTTCATCGGGATCGTGCGCATCATCTCCGACACGATGATCCGTCGCCGCCTCATCGCCGCCGGGAACGCGGGCGACATCGCACGCATGCTCGCCGCCAGCGCGGAGGACCGCGTCGGCGGCGCGCTCAAGTGGGGGATCGTCGCCGTCGCGGGAGGCGCGGCGCTCGTCCTGATCCAGCTGCTGCCGTACGACCGCGATGAGCCGATCGTCCTCGGCATCATGCTGCTGTTCGTCGGCGCCGGGCTGCTGGTGTACTACGGAATGGCGCGGAAGACGGGAGTGGGCGGGAGCGCGGGATACATCGGAAGCGGTGGGAGTACGGTCAACCTGGGAAGCGGGGCGAGCTTCGCGGGGGTGGAGAGCCGGGAGACGGTGAGCGAGACGAGCAAGTTGTAGCGCGGGTGGAGGGATCTACTCACCGGTTTCCGGAACTCGCCGAGTAGATCCCTCGCTGCGCTCGGGATGACATCGCGTTCAGCGCGCCGCTTCCAGCAGATCTTTCCTACCTCCTCCCCCCCTTCTTCGCCGGCCGCCTGCTCGCCCCCTTCTTGGCGGCCCGCTTCTTCGCCGGCACCTTCGCGCCCTTCTCTCTCGCCTCCGACAGCCCGATCGCAATCGCCTGTTCGCGGCTCTTCACGCGGCCGCCGCGTCCGCCCTTCCCGCTCCGCAGCGTGCCCTTCTTGCGCCGGCGCATCGCGCTCTCGACGCTCTTGCTCGCCTTCTTGCCGTACCTGCGCGTCCGCTTCTTCGCTGCCATCGTGACCTCCGTGAGCTGAGTCGATTCGAACCGCATCCGTACGTTTTCACGAATGCGCGCCGAAAGCAATGGGGAGGTTGCTCGCGGCGACGGCCTCGGGCATGACGGCTAGGCCGCGCAACGCCGGATGCGAGCTCGACCAGCGCACGAAGAGCGGGATCGTCGGATCCCGCCGGAGGATGGCCTCGCGGACGAGGTCGGTGCCCGCGTCGATGTCGCCGACGAAGAGCGCACACACGCCGCGATGGAACGGCGAAACGTACTCGCGCTGGCCCCGCGCGTTCAGCTCGTCGCTCACGGCGCGTGCCGCCGCGTGATCGCCTGCATCCGCCAGGGCCACCACGAGATTGAACAGGACCCAGGGATGGCGTCCCGACGCCGGCAGCAGGCGCTCCCCCACCTCGATCGACCGCGCGTGCTGGCCCGCAACGTACAGCGTGTTCTGCAGCGCCCACTGCGAGAGGAACGACGACGCGTCGAGCTCGACCGCCCGCTCGGCCATGCGCACGCCTTCGGCCAGTCGTCCTCCGTACCCGAGACCGAAGGCGAGGCATGCGGCCGCATACGCGGAGAGTGGCTCCCTGCGACTCGCTTCGAGGAGCGTCGCCGTCGCCTCGGCCCAGCGGCCGCAGACGAGCCCCTGGTAGAGGAGCCCGTACCAGGCGGCAGCCTGGAGGTAGCCGGGATTGAGCTCGAGCGCCTGGCGGAAGGCGCGCTCGGTGGCCGGCCAGTCCCAGTCGTGCAGCAGCGCCACCTGCGCGATGGCGTTGTGGGTCTCGGCGAGATTGGGCCCGAGCTCGAGCGCCCGGCCGGCAGCTTCCCGCGCAGCGGGAGCCCACGCTTCCGGAGGAAGGATTCCGTAATAGCCGAGCAGGCTGAAGCCGTCGGCACG
>DASTUP010000082.1:0-4882 GCA_035759585.1 Gemmatimonadales bacterium
GAAGAGCGGCGCCACGAACCAGAGCGACTGCTGCTGCTCGGCGATGATGACGTCGAACGAGACGTTCCCCGCGAGGAGGAGCACGGGGATCAGGCTCATCCCCATCGCGACCTCGTAGGAGATCATCTGCGCCGTGGCGCGAAGGCCGCCGAGCAGACTGTACTTGCTGTTGGACGACCACCCCGCGAGCGCGATGCCGTACACGCCCATCGAGCTGATCGAGATCACGAAGAGGAACCCGATCGGCAGGTCCGCCACCACCATCGGCATCCGTCCCTCGTGCACGAAGCGACCGAGGAGCGGCAGCGTGAAGTCGAAGTTCAGCTCCATCGGAGCCGCGAACGGGATCGCCGCCGAGAGGAGGAGCGCAGGAATGAAGGCCATCGCCGGCGCAAGGAGGAAGAGCAGCCGGTTGGACATCGCCGGCTTCGTCTCTTCCTTGATGATGTTCTTGAGTCCGTCGGCCACCGGCTGCAGGAGCCCGGCCCATCCCACGCGGTTCGGCCCGCGGCGGTTCTGCATCCACGCGGACACCTTCCGCTCCATCAGCGTGAGGAGCGCAACGCCGACCAGCACCACCGTGAAGACGACGATCATCTTCACGGTGCTCAGCAGGAGGAAGCCCTTCAGCTCGGGGCTCATCGGGCGGCTCCTGCCTGCGCGCCGAGAATCCGGCCGCTGAAGCCGAGATCGGCATGCCGCATCCCGGCAAATGCGTCGAAGGCCGAGGCGACGAGGTCGAACGCCTCCGCGGCGGTCGACGGGGCATCGCGATCGGGACCCTGCCCCGCGAGCACCTCGCCCGCCACCCACCAGGCGGGGCGCGCCATGCCCGGTGCCGGCCTGGCCTGGTGGTAGCGCTGCGCACGCCGGTCGCGGTTCACGTAGACACCATTCTCTTCCGCCATCGAGGTCACCGGCAGCACCAGCTCCGCCGTTCGATCGATCGACGAGATCGCGGTGCCGAGCACGACGAGCTTTCCGGCGGACGGCGCCAGGACGCGCGCTTCGTCGTCACCGAGCTGGAGGTCGAGCAGAATCACGAGGTCGGCCCTGGTCGCAGCCTCGAGCGCTGCGCCCCATTCCTGCCCGTAGCCGAGCATCGCGGCGCCATGCAGGTTCGGCACGCGCTCCCTGCGGAGCGCGAGGTTCGGTATGCCCGCGAGCGGGACTTCCTCGCCGACCGGCACGCGGATCGCCGCCGTCACCCGGCCGCTCCCCGCAAGCCGCCGGACGAGGCCGAGCGACTCCACGGAGGCCCGTCCGGAGGCGAGGATGACCGTCGAGCCGGCCGAGCGCACAAGCGTGCCGAGTGCATCGAGCGCCACGTCCCAGTCGACCGCCGTGAGCCGGTCCCCCTGGCGCAGCAGCGGCGCCTCGATGCGATCCCCCCGGTTCATCCAGCGGTAATCGAGCCGGCCATAGTCGCACATGAAGTGGCGGTTCACTTCGAGATTCGGCCGCGGCTTGAGCCGCACCACCACCTCGTCCCTGGTCTCGACCGAGATGTTGCAGCCCTGGGTGCATCCCGGGCAGATGCTCGGCGCCTTGTCGAGATCCCAGGCTCGCGCCTTGTGCAGGAAGTCCTTGGAGAGGAGCGAGCCCACCGGGCAGAGATCCACCACGTTTCCCGACCAGGCGTGATCGAGGGTCTGCTCCGGCGAGATTCCGATGAAGGCACGGTCTCCCCGTTCGCTCACGTTGAGCACCGGCGTCTGTGCCACGTCGTCCATGAAGCGCACGCAGCGCGTGCAGAGAATGCAGCGGTTGGCCACGTAGAGGACGTCCGGCCCGAATTCCTCGACCGGGTTGTAGCGCTTGGCATACTCTGCGTAGCGCGTGCCGGCACGCCCTTCCTGGAAGGTGTAGTCCTGCAGCTCGCACTCGCCCGACTGGTCGCAGATCGGGCAGTCGAGGGGGTGATTGATGAGCAGGAACTCGAGCACCGCCTCGCGCGCCTTCTTCGCGACCGGGCTGTTGACGTGCACGACCTGGCCGTCGGTGACGGTCGTGACGCACGCCGGGAGGAGCTTCGGCGCCTTCTCGACCTCCACGAGACACATCCGGCACACGGCCGGCGAAGGCAGCGAGGGGTGGTAGCAGTAGTGCGGGATCAGGATGCCCGCCTGCTTCGCCGCCTCGATGATGGTCATCCCCTTCGGGACGCTCACCGTGGCGCCTTCGATCGTTACGCTTACGAGCTCGTCAGCCATTCGTCTCTTCCGGTCACAGCGCGGTCGCGAGCGCCGGGCGGCGGGCTCCCGACATATACGCCTCGAATTCACCACGGAACTTCTGGATCCCGCTCACGATCGGCGCTGCGCACGAATCACTCAGCACGCAGATCGTCTTGCCGGTCATCTGCTCCGAGAGATCGAGCAGCAGCTGGAAGTCCGCTTCCCTGCCCTTGCCCGCGAGGATGCGCTCGAGAATGCGCGTGGTCCATGCGGTGCCTTCGCGGCACTGCGTGCACTGCGCGCAGCTCTCGTGCGCGTAGAAGCGCGCCAGGCGCCAGATCTGGTAGACCATGTCGGCGCTGTCGTCCATGACGATCATGCCGGCCGAGCCAAGCATCGATCCTTTCTCGACGATGCCCTCGTAGTCGGTGATGCAGCTTTCCGCCTCCTCAGCGGTCATGATCGGCACCGACGAGCCGCCGGGAATGACGGCCTTGAGGGTACGGCCCGGCCTCATCCCGCCGCACATGTCGTAGATGAGCTCCTTCATCGGCGTGCCCATCGTGATCTCATAGTTGCCGGGACGTTGCACGTGCCCGCAGACCGAGACCAGCTTGGTGCCGGTGCTCTTGGGGTTGCCGAGGCAGAGGCCCTTGTACCACGCCGCGCCCTGGAGGACGATGTGGGGCGTGGCCGCAAGGGTCTCGACGTTGTTGATCGTCGTGGGCATCCCGAAGAGGCCGGCGACCGCGGGGAACGGCGGCTTGATCCGCGGGTTCCCGCGTTTTCCCTCGATCGAATTCATCAGCGCGGTCTCTTCCCCGCAGATGTACGCGCCGGCGCCACGATGCAGCGTGATGTCGATGCGGTGCCCGGAGCCCAGGGCGTTCTTGCCGAGCACGCCGTTGGCGTACGCCTCCTCGACCGCGCGTGTCATGACCTGCCACGGCTCGGTGAACTCGCCGCGGATGTAGATGTAGCAGCGCTCCGCCGCAATGGCGTAGGAGGCGAGGGCGCACCCCTCGATCAGCGCGTGAGGCGTCCACCGCATGATCTCGCGGTCCTTGAACGTCCCGGGCTCCGATTCGTCCGCGTTGCAGACGAGATAATGCGGCTTGCCATCGTCCTTCGGCATGAAGGACCACTTGAGGCCCGTCGGAAAGCCGGCGCCGCCGCGGCCGCGGAGGCCCGATGCCTTGATCTCCTCGATCAGCGCCTCGCGGGACATGCCGAGCGCCTTGCGGAGGCCCTGGTAGCCGCCGCGGTCGACCCAGCCGGCATAGGTGCGCGCGGCGGGATCGCCGAAATGCTTCGAGAGGACCGGGTTCTCCTTCGGGTGGCTCGGATGCGGGTAGCCCATCAGCGATACCTCTCGAGCAGCGCCGGAACCGTCTCGGGCGTCACGCTCTCGATGAAGTCGTCATCGATCAGCACCGGTGTCGGGAAGCCGCATGCGCCGAGGCATTCGACCTCGATGACGGTGAAGCGCCCGTCGGCGCTGGTGGCGCCGAGCTCGCCGCAGCCGCTGTGGCGGAGGATCGCCTGCATCGTCTCCTCCGCTCCGCAGAGGCCGCAGGGCGATGTGGTGCAGACCTGGATGAAGTGCCGCCCGACGGGATGGGTGTGGTACATGGTGTAGAACGTGACCACGCCCTTCACGTACGCCGGCGTGAGCCCGAGCACCTGTGCCACCTCGCCGATCGCCTGCTCGCTGATCCAGCCGCGCCGCTCCTGCACCATCCAGAGCGCGGGAAGGAGCAGCGCCTGCTTCGTCGGATAGTCGGCGAACCGGCGCTCCAGCTCGGCGAGCGTCTCCCCGACGAACACCGGCTCGTGTCCCTGCTCCGCGGCATGCCCGTGTGCGGCGCTCACCGGTCCACCTCCCCCATCACGATGTCCACGCTGGCGTTGATCGCGATCACGTCGGCGAGCAGCTCCCCTTCGCACATCTTCGGCAGGGCCGAGAGGTTGATGAATGCAGGCGGACGGATCCGCCAGCGGACCGGCTTGGACGTGCCGTCGGAAACCATGTAGTAGCCGAGCTCTCCCTTCGGGTTCTCGATGCCGAAGTACGCCTCGCCGACCGGCGGCTTGATCCCCTCCATGACCTGCTTGAAGTGGTAGATCATCGCCTCCATGTCGCTCATGGCCCGGGACTTCGGCGGAAGGATGACGCGCGGGTCGCTCACGTTGATCGGCCCCGGCCGGAGCTTGTCGAGCGCCTGCTCGAGGATGCGCGTGGACTGCCGCATCTCCTCCATGCGGACGAGGTACCGGTCGTAAATGTCACCGTGCTCCCCGACCGCGACGTCGAAGTCGTACTCTTCGTAGCCGAGGTACGGCCGGTCCTTCCGGACGTCGTAGTCGACCCCGCTCGCGCGCAGCATCGGGCCGGAGAGCGAGTAGTTGATCGCTTCTTCGCGCGTCATGACGCCGACGCCCTGCGTGCGGCCGATCCAGATGCCGTTCCGCGTGAACATCGTGTCGACTTCGTTGATCGTATGCGGGAAGGTCCGGCAGAACTCGCGGAGCCCCGCTTCCCATCCCTCCGGGATGTCGGCCATCATGCCGCCGACCCGCGTCACGCTCGGGGTGAGCCGGGCGCCGGTCCACGACTCCTGGAGGTTGTAGATGCGCTCGCGCTCCTGGAACGACCAGAGGAACGGCGTGAAGGCGCCAATGTCGATGCAGGTCGTGCCCAGCCA
>DASTUP010000083.1:0-3235 GCA_035759585.1 Gemmatimonadales bacterium
CGCGAGGTGGCGCGCCATCGTGCCGGCGAGGCGTGCGTCAGGGCTCGCCGACACGCCGAGCCGGGCGCGCACCCGCCCGAGGAACGGCTCGAGGAGGCTCGCCTGCCACCGCGCCGCGTCCGTCATCCACGCGCCGCGCGCCGCCGGGTCGGCTGCCAGCGTATGAGCGACGCTGTCCGCCACCGCGTCGTCATAGCCGCTGTCGGCCGCGACGCTCCACCATCGCGGCATCGACGGCGGACCCGGAAGCGGCACGTCCGGCGCAATGCCTCCGCCGCCGCGTACGATCCGCCCGCCGGTGGTCCGGTACTCCCGAGTCGTGTCCTGCCACGCCGAGTCACCGGCAAAGGCGTAATACTGCTCCACGGCGAGCCCCTCGTAGCGGCGCTGGATGAAGCGGCCGCTCGGGCTCACGATATGGCCGACGGTGAGCATGACGACGCCCGAGGGGACGAGGAACGGCGTCTGCATGAGCGCCTTGCCGAAGCTGCGACGGCCCATGATGAGCGCGCGGTCATGGTCCTGAAGCGTTCCGGCGAGCGCTTCCGATGCGCTCGCGCTCCCCTCGTCGATGAGCACCACGAGTGGAAGGTCCCGGAAGTCGCCTGCGCTCTTCGTGCGATACTCCTCGTTGACCGCCTTCCGTCTTCCCTTCGTCGTGAACACGAGCGCATTGGCGGGAAGGAACTCCGCGGCGAGATCCACGGCCTCGATCACGGACCCGCCCGGGTTGCCGCGAAGATCGAGAATGAGGTGGGTGGCTCCCTGCCGCTTCAGCTTCCTGATGGCGTCGCGGACGTCCCGGGCGGCGTGCTCGCCGAACTCCCCGAGCCGTACGTAGCCGACCACCCCGCTCGCCATCAGCGCGAGGTCGACCGAAGAGCCCGGCTTCGGGAACGCACGCCTGAGCGTGAGCGTAAGACTGTCGGGATCGAGGCGCGAGCCGCGCTCGAGTGAAATCCGGACCCGGCTTCCCTTGTCTCCCGCGAGCCTGAGCGTCACCGCCTTTGCGGTGAGCCCGGCGACCGGCGCGTCATCGAGCCGCAGGATGCGGTCGCTCGGCTGCACGCCCGCCTTCTCCGCCGGGCTGCCGCGCGTGACGTTGAGCACGGTCGCCTGTCCGTCCACCAGCTCGACACTGATGCCCGTCGTGGCGAGCTCACCGCGCTCCAGCTGCGAGAGCCGGTCGTAGTCCTCCTTCGAGACGAAATAGCTGTGGGGATCGAGCGAGCGGAGCATGCCGTCGATGGCGGCGCGCACGAGCCCGTTGTACGTGACCGAATCGGCGTGATTGGTCCGGATGTGGTTGAGCACGGCGGAAAAGCGCTGGAGCTCCTCGTAGGACGAGGCGCCGGTCTGCGCGGCGAGGGGCCCGGCCGCGCAACAGAGCAGCACTGCCGGAAGGACGCGCCGCACGTCAGTTCAGTGCCGCGAGCTGCTGGCGCGCGGCCTCCACCCGGCGCTCGAGCCGGCTCGGCGCGAGCGCGATGAACTGCTCGAACGCCGCGCGCGCCGCAGCCTTGTCGCCGAGCTGCGCGTGCGCGAGGCCGAGCCAGAAGCGGGTGTTGGGCTCGCGCGGAAGCGCTTCGGCGGCCTGCAGCAGCACATCCGCCGCCTCCTTGAACTGTCCCGCCTTGCCGAGGGTCACGCCGAGGTCGGTGAGGAGGGTGGGGTCGTCGGGGTTCGCGTTCACCGCTGCGCGCCTCGACTCGATCGCCTGCGGGTACTGGCGCTGCGCCTCGTGGATGTTCGCCACGCGCACGTGCGCCATGTAGAGCCCGATGTCGTTCTCGAGCGCCTGGCGGTAGAGCGGGAGTGCGGAGTCGATCGCGCCGGCCGCGTGGTGGAGCGTCGCGAGGAAGTAGCGGTACTCGTTGGTCCGGAGCGGCACGCGGACCAGCTCTTCCTCCGCCGTTTCGCGCGTGCCCTCGCGCTCGAGGAGCAGGCGGAAATTGCTCGTGGCCAGCGGATACTCCTTGAGCTGCGCGGCGGCGAGGCCCTGGTACCAGAGGACCGAGTTCGGAATCCGTCTCGGATAGCGGTCTCCGTCGATCTCGCGGATGAGCGAATTGAACCGCCCGCGGCAGTCCTCGTAGCGGCCCTCCTGGCAGTCGTTGAACCCCTGGAAGTAGAGC
Organism: Gemmatimonadales bacterium; assembly: GCA_035759585.1. Classification (GTDB taxonomy): domain Bacteria; phylum Gemmatimonadota; class Gemmatimonadetes; order Gemmatimonadales; family GWC2-71-9; genus CAMLLJ01. The sequence continues at coordinate 2,136 of DASTUP010000083.1, forward strand.
GCCCAAACCTCGGAGAGATAGTTCCGGACGTCGAGGAAGTCGGGCGATGCCGGAAGCGCGGCCGCCATGATGCGGATGTCCACCATCGGATCGATCAGGAAGGCATGGCGGTACTCGCGATTGGACATCTCGAGCGCCGGTTTCCAGTCGTCCGGCACCGTGCCGCGATACTCGTCGATCCAGAGGCGCGAGCGCCGCGCATACGGCAGGTACGCGAGCCCGAGGCGCGCCGGGGCAAACCGCGGATCGAGCTGCAGGGCAAGGCGGAACGAGCTCTCTGCATCGTCGTAGCGCTTCTCGTTCCAGTAGGCCAGCGCGACGTTGTAGTGCGCTGCCGGGTCGTTCGAATCCCGCACTGCGGCCGCCTGCAGTTCGGAAAGACCGACCGGCAGCTTGATGCGGCGCTGGGCATCGAGCGCGGAAGCCGACATCGTGGCGAGCAGCAGAAGGACGGCCAGGCGGCGCATCGGGCATCTCCGTTGGAGGAATGTCGGCATCAGGGCAGCGTCGAGAGGCGGCGGCGCGCATCCTCGATCCGGCGCTCGTAGCGCCGTGGAGCGATCGCGATGAACCGGGTCAGCGCCGAGCGTGCCGCGGCGGAATCACCGGCCTGCAGCGCGGCGAGCGCCTGGAGATAGGGGACGCGGGCATCGCGCGGTGCGCGCCGTGCTGCCTCCGCCAGGATCCGCCCGCCTTCGGCGACTCGGCCCGCCTCGAGGAGCGTAGCGCCGAGCTCCACCACCAGGTTCGGGTCGTCCGGATTCGCGGCAATGGCACGGCGACGCTCCTCCACGGCCTTGTCCCACCGCCCGGCGGCCTGATGAATGCGCGCGAGCTGCGTGTGGGCCTGATACAGCGAAAGGTCGCGCGCGAGCGCCGCTTCGAACGTCACGATCGCCTCGTCGAAGCGGCCCGCCTGGTAGCGCACCGTCGCCAGCACATAGCGGTAGTCGTTTCCGCCGAGCGGCGACGTGCGGAGCTCGCCGTGCGCCGCCGCCGAATCCGACCGCGCGGTGAGGCGCGAGAGCTCGGCGATCGCCACGCCATAGTCCCGCTCGTGCGCGGCTACGAGCGCGCGGAACCAGAGGACTTCATCGGGA
>DASTUP010000084.1:0-3369 GCA_035759585.1 Gemmatimonadales bacterium
CGCCTTGACCGTCACCTGGCCCCAGAGCGTGCTCGCGTCGAAGCGGCGCCCCTCCTGCTCGGCCTTCTCGGCTGCGTCGGTGAGGCGGCGCGCGTTGTACATGGCGTTGTAGTACGCGCACCCCGACAGGAGGGCACCCGCGATCAGGACCGGCATCATCCGCCTCACGATCCACCCTCCGCCGGGTCCGCGATGCCGCTCCGCCGCTCGAACTCGAGCAGATAGTTCACGATCGCCTCGGCGATGCGCTGCGCGATCTTCCGCTGGCCCGATGACGATGCAAGGAACGCGGCGTCGCTGCGATGGCTGCTGAAGCCCATCTCCACCAGGATGGCGGGCCGGCGCGCCGTGTTGAGCACGGCGAGGATGTTCGACTGCTTCACGCCGAGATTGCGACCCGGGTGGATCGGCGCCAGGTGCTCCTGCACCAGCGCGCCAGCGCGCTCGGATTCGTGGAGGTACTCGTTCATCTGCAGGTCTTTCAGAATGAACCCCAGCGCACCCCCGGCGGACCGGCCGTCATCCGGCGTCTCGAAGCGGAGCGCCTCGTTCTCGAGCCGCGCGATGCGGTCCGATTCCGCGGTGTTCGCCTCACCGATGATGATCGTATGGAAACCATCCACCGAGCGGTAATTCGGGCTTCGCCGCGGGTCGAGCGCATCCACATGGAGACTGACGAACAGGTCGCAATCCGCCCCACACATCGGCGCGCGCCGGACGAGATCGGGACGCACGTCGGTCGTGCGCGTCATGCGGACTTTCACCCCGCGGTCCTGAAGCTCCTCGCGGAGCATCAGTGCCACCTTCAGCGTGATGTCCTTCTCGACCATGCCGCGGGGAAGGAAGACGCCGCGGGTACCCGGGTCCTCGCCGCCGTGTCCGGCATCGACGGTGACGAGGTGCCCGGTGCGGAGCCCGTTCGGCAGGCGGGGGACGGATCGTCCGGCGGGCCGAGCTGCGGTCGTCGAGCCCGGACTGCGCGGATCGGCTGGACGCACCCGGGCCACCCACCCCGTCTCGATGAGGTGCGCATTCAGCGAATCCCACCGCAGCCGCCCCGGGAACTCGCGCGGCAGAACGGTGGTGAGGAAGTCGAGGGGCACGAACAGCGTATCGCCGATCTGCGACACGCTCCCCGCCATGGGCTGGACCCTGTTGCTGCTGACGTAGAACGGCGATCCGATGAGCAGCCGGAGCGGCCGCCGAGCGATGGTCACCTCGGCCCAGGCGCCTGCGAGCTTCACCTCGCCGCCGAGGGCGATGACGAGCGGCGAGGCAAAGACGATCGGCCCGCCGGATGCATCGGTCCGCACCGGCAGCTCGAGCTCGCCGCGTGGCGTCGCCACCGTGACCGACTGCGGCGCGGCCGGCGCCGGGGCGGCCAGGAGCAGCGACAGGACGACGAGGCCCGTCACTTGCCTCTCCGTGCGCTTGCCATGGCGCGCGCGGCCTCGCGGTCGGCCAGCCGGCGCTTGATGTCCTCGCGCTTGTCGTGCTGCTTCTTGCCGCGGCCGAGCGCGAGCGCGACCTTGGCGCGCCCATTGAGGAAGTAGAGCTCGAGGGGGATGAGCGCCAGCCCCTTCTGCTCGATCGCGCCGATCAGCTTGTCGATCTGCTGGCGGTGGAGCAGCAGCTTTCGCGACCGGACGGGGTCGTGATTGTAGCGGTTGCCCTGTTCGTACGGTGTGATGTTCATGCCTTCCAGAAAGACTTCTCCATTCCGCACCCGTGCCCACGACTCCTTGATGGACGCCTTCCCGCCCCGGAGCGACTTGACCTCGGTGCCGGTCAGGACGATCCCCGCCTCCCATGTCTCGAGGACATGATAGTCGTGCGTCGCCTTGGGGTTCCGGGCGACGGAGATCTTCCGCTCGTCTGCGGCAGGGGGCGTTTTCTGGGCCACGGTGAGTACCTAAGCAAAGGATAGGCCGTGGGTTGCGACGGGTCAACGGCCCTGCTTGACGGCGAGGACACGAGGGAGGTAGCTTGTGCGGCTCGCCGAAGTGGTGGAACTGGTAGACGCGCTGCGTTCAGGGCGCAGTGGGCGCAAGCCCGTGCGGGTTCGAGTCCCGCCTTCGGCACTGGGGAACATGCGGACGGTCGAATAGCGGTCAGGGAGCGGTCGGACAGGGGTCCGGTCGCCCTTTTTCGTTTTCGGCATATGCCAGGATTCCCGCAACCGCTGTCCGACCCCCCGTCGATCAATACCTGGCCATCCCCCGCTCGACGTCCTGCGCCCACGCGTCGATCCCGCCTGCCAGGCTCCTGACGCCGCTGAACCCCGCGCCCGCCAGAATCTCGCGCGCCCTCTGGGAGCGCACCCCGCGATGGCAGTACGTGACGATCGGCACGTGCGGATCGAGCTCGGCGAGCCGAGCCGGGAGCTCCCCGAGCGGAATGAGCGTCGCGCCTTCCACGTGGGCGATCGCCCACTCGTGCGGCTCCCGCACATCGAGCAGGAAGGGTGCCGGCTCGCCGCGGAGGGCCTCCGCAAGCGCGGTCGCGCCGATCTCGGTCTCCGCACCGGGCATCGGGGGGATTCCGCAGAACGCCTCGTAATCGATCAGCTCGGTGACCGTCGGTGAGGACCCGCACACCGGGCAGTCGGGATCCTTTCGCAGCGCGAGCTCGCGGATGCGGAATCGCAGCGCGTCCACGAGCACGAGGCGGCCCACGAGCGGCTCGCCGATCCCGAGCACCAGCTTGATGGCCTCGAGTGCCTGGATGCTTCCGATGATTCCAGGGAGCACGCCGAGCACGCCCCCTTCCGCACAGGAGGGCACGAGACCCGGTGGCGGCGGCTCGGGATAGAGGCAGCGATAGCACGGGCCGCGCGCCGCGTCGAACACGGAGGCCTGCCCGTCGAAGCGGAAGATGCTCCCGTAGACGAGCGGCTTCCCCTCGAGCACGCAGGCATCGTTCACGAGATAGCGCGTCGGGAAATTGTCCGAGCCGTCCACGACGACATCGTATTGCGCGATGATCTGGCGCGCATTGTCGGATGAGAGCCGTACCTCGTGCGGCACGACCGTGACATGAGGATTGAGATCCTCGATGCGGGCGGCGGCCGACTCGAGCTTCGACCGGCCGACCATCGCAGTGCCGTGGAGGATCTGGCGCTGCAGATTGGTGAGATCCACCGCGTCGAAATCGACGAGCCCGATCGTCCCGATGCCCGCCGCCGCCAGATAGAGCGCCGCCGGCGAGCCGAGCCCTCCGGCCCCGATGAGCAGCACTCGGGCCGCCCCCAGGCGTGCCTGTCCTTCCACGCCCACCTCGGGAAGCAGCAGATGGCGCGAGTAGCGGAGCAGCTCGGAATGGGAGAGCGGCGTCGTCATGGCCTCCAACGGAACGACCCGGCTCGGCGGC